>CAYJAL010000088.1:6354-8593 GCA_964367875.1 uncultured Desulfovibrionaceae bacterium
GATGAAATGGTAAACATGATTGTAGGTCAGCGTGCCTACGAAATGAACTCCAAATCCATTCAAACTTCTGACTCCATGCTTGGTATTGCGGTACAGCTGAAGAGGTCTTAATAATGCGTAGTGGGTGCTTATATATAAGTGCCCTCTTGCGGGCTGTGTTCTTTGCAATGCGGGCAATACTCTTGGCGCTGTGGGAAGGGATAGATGCTCTCTTTTATGGAGTTTTATCTATATCTGCACGCTTTTTAGTAAGGCCAAATAAAGCTGCTTCGGCGCTTTTTGGCTTAAGCCTAGCGGTGCTTTTTTTGGCTGCTTTTGCGCCCAGTGTCCCTAGTACCCTCAGTGTCCCCAGTGCCTATGCAGCCTCGCAATGGAATTATGCCAAGCCGGGTTTTGCCCTAGACCCTGCCCATAGAGAAAGCGGCGCGGCGCAAACTCGATCGAATTTTGCACAAGGCAATTATGGCGGCGGTTCTTTACAAGTGCAGAGCGAGCATGATTGGGCTTTGCGTATACGCAATGCCGCCGTGGCGCAAGGGGATATGGTGTTGCTTGGGGAAATTGCTGAGCCTGTGGGTGCAGTGCCTGCGGGACTGTGGGATTCTTTACGCAATCAAGCCCTCTGGCCGGCACCGCCCGAACCGGGTAAGCCTTTGCAGATTAATAAAACGCGGCTAGACAGAGCTTTGCGCGATACCTTGGGTGACTTGGCGCAAAAATGTATTTTGCCCAATTCCTTAGCCATTCAAAAGGGTGGAGCTGTACTGAGCGAAGATGATTTGCGCCGGTACGTAGTCAGCTTTTTGACGCCGCAAACCAATGCCATGCCGGGTACGGCAGAATGGGCTGATTTTCGCCTGCCCCCTTATATTTTCTTGGAACATGCCCACCAAAGGGTGAATTTAGAGCCGGGAACTGTGGCGCCCGGTCGTGTAACTTTTCGCTTTATTGTACAAGAAGCTGACGGCACCGTGGTGCGCCGAGCAGCAGGGGCGGCCTTTTTGAATTTATGGGTAGAAGTGCCGGCGGCGGCGCGTCCTTTAAATAAAGGCGATTCACTGCATGTGCACGATATTGCCTTTAGCCGCGTCAATGCAGCGCATTTAAAGTCCATGCCATGGGATGGTAAGGGCGGGCCTTGGCAAATGGTACGCAGTGTGGGCACGGGGCAAGTTATTTATAGTCAAGATCTTTTGGGTGAGGCTATGATACAACGCGGTGATATTGTTAATCTTGTGTATGCAAAGGGTGCCATTCGCATGGAGATAAAGGCCGAAGCCATGAGCGATGGAGCTCCCGGTGCTATTATTGCGGTGCGGAATTTGCAAAGTAAAAAACAGATTTATGCCACGGTGCAAGATAGCACCACGGTAATTATAAAATGATGTTGTAGGATTTGCCAGTTATCTGGTTCGGAGGAAAGATATGAAAGGTTTTCACCCCCTATATATGACGCTTATGTTGCTTTGCATGCTTATGCTCAGCGCCTGTCAAAGCACCAAAAATACTCCTACAGTGGTGGCGCCCACGGTTTCTGCTGCGCCGGTGCAAAGTTATACTCCGCAAGATCCTTATGATAATCCCGGTTCGCTTTATGCTGAAAGCGACATAGATCCGCTCTTTTCTGACAGCCGCGCGCGTCGCGTGGGCGACATTGTGGTGGTAAATATTATGGAAAGCAGTCAAGCTTCTAATACAGCCAGCACCGATGCCGATAAAGAAAGTTCCAATGATTATGGCATTTCAGCTCTTTTTGGGCGCACCAGTGTGAATATGTTGCCCTTGGTGGGCGGCCTTAATGCTCCTGTGGGGCCCGGAACTTCTGTCTTTCAAAGCGCCGCCACCAGCGAGCTTTCCGGTACTGGCACCACTTCTCGCGGTAACTCTGTTACATCGTCCATTGCATCACGCGTAATTAAGGTATTACCTGGCGGTATTTTGCAATTGGAGGGGGTGCGTCAAACTCGTATTAACGAAGAAACCCAGTATATGGTGGTGACAGGCACCATTCGCGCTCGCGATATTGCCGCCGATAATACCATTATGTCTACGCAAATGGCCGACGCCAATATTCAATATTATGGTAAGGGCGTTTTGGCTGATAAGCAAAAGCCCGGCTGGTTTACGAGATTTATGGATAATTTATGGCCTTTCTAATAGGCTGTTGGAAGATTTTTATGGGGGAAAACCTTTTTTGAAAAAAAGCCCCAATCTAAGCTGGCCCCCAGACCCGCTTTGC
>CAYJAL010000089.1:0-8564 GCA_964367875.1 uncultured Desulfovibrionaceae bacterium
TTACTTCCACATATATCTGTACCGGCGCATGAGCGATAGTAATCAAGTAGGCCGCAGCCAAATTTTTCAAAAGCCCCTTGCTGCCCCATATCTGAGTAGGGCGCGAGGGGTTTTTTCTTTTATTCTCCTTACTTAGCTTTTTATGCGGCGCGTGTCGCGCCCTTTGCATTACATTTGCATGCTTTTGCGAAATTTATATTTTTACCGCTCTCTGCGTCATAAAAAAGTTTCCTTATACGCACGTACTTAAGTACGCTTACGCAGAAAACTTTTTTCTTCCTTGAGAGCGAAAAAAATCTAAAATTTACACAAAAGCCTACAAATACCAGCCACCTTGCGTTTTTCCCTCGCGCTACGCGTTACGTGAAAAACAACCCTCTTGGGACGGAAGGCGTCAATTTCGCTTTGAGAAAGAAAATGTAAGGTGTAGATCTTTCGTGTCGCGCGCTACGTGAAAAAGAACTTTCTCGGGGCGATATGCCTAAATTGCGCGGTGTGAAATACTAAAGTCTTAGTGCTGTGAGTGCATTGTATTTTATACGTAGAAATGATGCTCAAAGCTAGGTCATGTCTTTACACTTACTCACAGTCAAGGTCATTGCGAGCAAAGCGCAGCAATCCATGCAGCGTGATGAATAATACGACAATGCGACGTTAGATAGGCGCAACTGCCGACGTAACCTAATCAGCATTGCCACGTGAGTGTCATTAAAAGATGGACTTCAGCGCCCATGAAAAGTTTTTGGAAAAGGAAGGAGTTTGGGGAGGGAAAGAACCTTTTTTCAAAAAGGTTTTTCCCTCCCCAAAAAAATATAAAGCAAAATATTAATTAGCGTTGGGCGTAGATATTTTCACATCATTCAGCTTAAGAGTTCTGGTGCGGAAGTGGAAGATACCTTCGAGGAGGGCATTGATGTCTCCCAGCATTTTTACATTAAAAGTGGCATCTTCACCGGCGATAAACATTTTTGCTTGTCCATTATTCCAGCGAATGGAGCCGCTACGCCCTGAGGAGAGGTTTAAGTCTGCATTAAAGATGTGATAATCTTTGGGGGGTGTGTAATCCATTTTGCGGGTGAGGGCTTCACGTAATTTACCACTGGCAAGGGCTATGGTATCGGCCAAAGCGTGGAGGTTTTTGCTCTCGGTTTTGCCTGTGGTATGGCGCACCATAAATTTTGTAGCGTCAACTCTATCGGCGCTAAAAACGGTATTCATATATTGCGCCGGCCTTCCTGTTTCATCCAGAAAGGATTTAAAAGAAGCAGCAAATTGTAAATTGTTGATGTTGGTGGAGTTATCAAAAATGCGTTCCATAAGCTCCCAATCTTTAATATTAAAGGAGACGTTGCCGTCTACCCAAGGCCAGCGTCTTTTCACCATGGGTAAGGCAAAGGCAAAAGAGAGGTCTGTGGAGCTGGTAATGCCAGGAAAGTTCAAATGCGTGTCGGTAATTCGGGCTTGAAACACGTCTGATTCTTCGTGTGCACCGCCTACAAACCAAGCACTTGTGTAAGAGGCAGGCCCAAGACCTAAGGTATCGCCAATGCGTAGGTACGTGGTGCCTATGAGGCCACGTGGCAAGCCTTGGGCTGTGAAGTCACTCATTACTTCTGGTTGAGCTTTACGCGGATAGTTGGTGCCGGCAGGGGCAGTGCTGGCATCTGCTGAAGTGCCGTGTACAGTAAAAAATACCTTACCTAAAGGCCCTCTGGGGGTAGTAAAATCTTCAGATTCTATTTTAAGACGAAAACGTAGGGCGTCATCACCTTTAGAAGCTTCTGGCAAGGGAAGATGGGTAATGGTTTCCACTTGTGAGCTAAGGTCAGAAGCAGGATTAAGCTCTTGTGCTTGCGTGGAATTTTCTGTTGTTGAGGCCGTTGATGTTTTTTCTGCTTTGCTTTGGACAAGCGGGAGACGCAGTGCACGGCTTACAGTGCTCATAGTTGTTAAGACGCCTTTTGTATAGCGCTGTACATTTTTAGCCGTGAGGGAGAAATCAAAGGGATTGGCATGAAAGCCTGGCAGTGTGCGCCCCACTTGAAATTCGGGTAGAGGTTTTGCCCACCAAAGCATGTATTCCCCTCCGCGCGAGACATAAAAATCGCCAAATAGACTTCCGTCTAATGGCATGGTTTTAACATCAATTCCAAGGGCAGTGGCTAGGGTATCAACGTTTTGGATAGAAAATTGAAATTGTGTGCCAAAGCCTGTTTCGGCAGTGTAACCAAGGCTACCTTTAACACTGAATTTTGTTTTTTTAACGGGGCTGATGAGTTCCATATCGCGCAAAACAAGGGTTTCACCATTCCAGAATAATTCTCCAGAAGCTAAGGAAGCTCGTATGCGCTCATTATCCGTAAGGCGCATGCCAAAGCGACTCACCACGCGAGCCTGGATGGGCTGCTCTGGTGTGGGTGGCCAATAATCAATATGGCCAAGGACGCGCGTTCTAGCCCATAAGCTTTTGGTACCACTCAATGCTAAAGGAATAAGCAATGCGTCGCGACATTGCCAGCGTAAATCAAAATCGCCTTCTTTATAATCTAGGGAGACAAAGCCTACAATATATCTTGCATCCTGTTTATGATCTTTACGGATTTTTTTAAATGTTTCACTGATAACTGAGGAAATTTCTTGTAGTTTTTTGTGGTTTAAGGTGACGTCACTGGGAAGCTCTTGAACAGTGGGGAGCACGAGCTGAGAAGTACTTTCTACATCAGCAAGAAGCACAGAGCGCAGACGTAGTTTTTTTTCACTGATTTGAGCGTGGAAACGCCCTGAAATGGTGACGGACTTTCCAGAAGGGCCCAATTGGAAGTCTACCAGTTCTACTTCGCCTATATCTAGGGCAAACCAAAAGGGTAAAAAACTGATGTTGAGGTTTTCTTCTATTTCTTCTTCCATGGGTTCAGCATATTTGGGAAAACGCGGCATGTACACGCCTATTAAGGTGCCTACCTTTAAACCCATAACTACAGAATTTTCTAAAACTTCTTCTGCCGTGAGTAAGGGATCAATAATATCTGTCGCATTTTCTAAATGCGTCTCGGTGACACTGGCTTCATCTTGTACAAAGATATTGGCATGATTTTGCGGCAGGCTCGCAACAGACTGGCCAGAACTACGGAGATTTTCATGGATTTTTTGGTCATGCCTATATTGTAAAGTGGCTAAAGTACCTTTGGCAATACTGGCCCATTGCGGGTGTAAATTGCCTTCTTCTATGGTGAGCCATGGGCCATAGGCATCAAAGACGCGTAAGTTATAAAATTCTATTTTTCCTTGCCAAAAACCACGTATGGTAGCAAGTTTTATGCGTAAGCCTAAAGGCTTACCCACATAATTAACCCCTTCTTCAATAAGAGTTGTAAGGCTTTCTTCACCCATGGGAGAGGTTAAATAAACAAGAACAGCACTTATTTGCAAAATAATTGCTAAAAAAATACCCAATGCCCATAACAAAATACGCATGGAAAGTGACTTTTTAGTTTTACGCTTTCTTTTTCTGGTTCTGGGCGCATGGGGATGTTGCTCTTGCCATTGCTCCCTTTTTGCTCTGAGTTCCTGTAAAGAAAGTAGACGGCGCTTTTTTTTATGCGCATCAAGGGGGGCATGTAAAGTATGTGTATTATGTGACATATATTTTGTGCTAAACGTAAGGATTTTAATATAATATATAACTATTTATTACTTGAAGTAGTAATATGTTATATTGTCACATTCTGCAAGAAAAAAGTCCTTTTGTCCTTTTATTACAATGTACAGGAAGGATAAAATTAGGGGCTTGCTATGTTTTAGATTTTATCGTACAGTGCAAAACGTATAACACATAGAAATTATATACTTTTTTGTAATAAGGATATGTTTTTTGTTTCCATGTGTCGCTTTTAGGATATTTTGAAGATATTTGGTGGTGAGTTTATGTTTACTCGGAGTAAAGAGCCTTCTAATATTAAGCATGTAATTTTGTTTTTATGTGTGATGCCTCTCATTATAGTGCTAGTGGGTATGTATTATGTGTGCCGCATGGAAGATACTCTTTTTGAGACAGTGCAAGATTCCATGCATCAAGTGGGAGCCCACGCGGCTGCGGTGGCGACGGAGTCTTTAAGTGAGACCATGACAAGTTTGACCTCTGCTGCAAATAATCCTTTATTGCAAGATCCGCAAAAGAATAGAAAAGAGCTTTTTCGCTATTTACGTGAAGTTATAAAGAGAAATAATTGGTACGATGTATATGTGGTGGATACCAAAGGTCTAGCCCAAGCTGTCAATGGTTTGCGCTTTTCTATTGAATCACGCCCTTACTTTCAAAAAGCCTTGGCGGGTATTCCTTCCACATCGTATCTTATAGAAGTGGATGATTATGCCACGCATATTTTGGCGCATGCTGTGCCTATTTTTGATGATAAGCATAAAGTGCGCTCTGTTTTGGTGGCGCTGGAAGAAGTATCCAGTCCGCGCTTTTTGCATGGTTTAACGCAAGAAAATGGCGCTGAAGGCGAATTGCTTTTTGTGGATAGAAATGGGGGCTGGATTCGTAAGGGAGAAGTGAGCACCCAATCTTTTTGGCATGATTTTTTTGCTGAAAATAACATAGCCCCTGTGGAAAATGTTCAGGCCTTTATTGAGGCGCATGAAAATCCACCTCAGGCCTTTATGGTGGATGGGCAGGAAAGCTTTGTGACCATTGACAGTATAGGAAATACCGGCTGGATGGTAGTAGGCATTACTTCCAGTGCCCCTGTGGAGGAAAAAGTAGAAAGCATTTTACATGTTTTTATAATTTTTGCCCTGTGCATGCTTGTGGCCATGGTATTTTGTGTTTTGTATTTGTATAAGGTTGGGAAGGCTTACACTCGTTATAAGAATTTTTCTTTGGCAGTGGCCAATACCACCGGAATATTCTATTTTTATGTGGATGATCAGGGCTTTGTTCATAGCGCCAATGAGTATTTTTATAAGCAATTGGGCTGGAAAAATACTCAAGAGCCCATGCAGCTTTTTGACTTTGTGCAAAATACAAATTTAGAGCAATTACAAGAGACATTGCAGGGCCGTGTACCCTTTGTATTAACCATGGTGCCCACCAAGGGGCAAACCTTTCACATGCAATGCACTGTTATGCCGCATGTGCGTGAAGGCTCCATGCACTTGCTTTTAGGTACGGATATTTCTGCCTATAAAGCCAATAGCGAAATGCAGCTTGTGAAAACGCAAAATGCAGAATTACAGCAAATTATCAATGCCTTACCTCATCCGCTTATGGTGCATTCATCAGAAGGATTGCGCCTTGTGAATAAGGTTGCTATGGATCTTTTAGGGGTAAAAGCCATAAAGGATATGCGCGAAGGTATTTTATGCGGCATGGATGCCTCTACCTTTGTAAAGCAGGTGCAAATGGTTTCCACAGTGTTGAATACAGGGCAAAGTCAGGAAAGTGATTTTAGCTTTGTGGATACAGGCGGTCGTGAATATGTATTTAAGAATGTGCAAACACCTGTTTTTGATGATGATAATAATGTTAAATATGCCGTAAATTTAAGCATAGATGTTACAGATACTTTGCGCTTGCAAAAACAATTGGAAGGGGAGCTGCAACGCCAGCATGATATTTTAGATAGTTGCCCTGCAGGCTTTTTTTATGAACATGATGAAGTGGTAAGCTATTGCAATCCCGCCATGCAGCAAATGCTGCATTTAGAAGTGGGGCAAGCTGTGCCCTTACAGGCTTTAGGCATAGAAGAGTCCGTGCGCAGTATTATAGAACAGGTGGATAATGGCATTAATGTGCATGATTATCCCATGTCTGTGGTGGATACTTTTGGGCATGAGCGGCAATTGTTAGTGAGTACCTTGGGCACTACATGGCATGGTAAATGGCATATTATGGTATGGGCTCATGATGTAACCACCATTCATAATGTGCAAAAAGAGCTCATTGGCGCTAAAGACGCTGCTGAAGCGGCCACCAGAGCTAAAAGCGATTTCTTGGCCACCATGAGCCATGAAATTCGTACTCCCATGAATGCGGTTTTGGGCTTTTTGCAAGTGTTTGATAAAAAGAATTTACATCAAACACAGCTCGATTATATTGAGAAAATCACCATTTCTGCCAAGGGTTTATTGCGCATTATTAATGATATTTTAGATTTTTCTAAGATTGAAGCCAATAAGATGGACTTAGAATATACAGCCTTTAATTTGAATGCCAATACTGACGCTGTGTACAGTATTATGGCCTTTAGCGCGCAAGATAAGGGGCTTGATTTTAGCCGCACCATTGATGAACAAGTTCCTGTATATATTATGGGAGATGGTGAGCGACTGAATCAAGTCTTGCTAAACTTACTCAGCAATGCCATTAAGTTTACCGAAAAAGGATCCGTATCTTTGCACGTGGGCATACAAGAGCATATTGATGATGAACATCTTGTGTTAGAATGCACAGTGAGGGATACAGGCATTGGTCTTTCTGAAGAGCAGGCGCAGAATTTATTTAAACCCTTCACCCAAGCTGATACTTCCACATCGCGTCGCTTTGGCGGTACAGGCTTAGGTTTGGTGATTTCTCAGCGTATTATACAGCTTATGGGCGGGGATATTACTTTAGAATCTGAGCTTGGCAAGGGCAGCGTCTTTACATGCACCTTCCCCGTGCGTAAGGCAACGCCAGACGAAATCAAACGCTTGCAAGCTAAAACTGTTGTGGTGGATGTGCAAAGCGAGCAAGATCGCGAAGCGCAATTGTTGGAAAGCATAAAAGGTAAGCCTGTGCTTGTGGCGGAAGATAATCTTATTAACCAAGAAATTGCTGCAGCCATGCTGGAAGAATACGGCTTGGATTTGGACTTTGCCAATAATGGACAGGAAGCTGTGGCCGCTGTGCAAAATAAGCATTATGATCTTATCTTTATGGATTTGCAAATGCCTATTATGAGCGGCATAGATGCCACAAAGAATATTCGCGCCCTGGGAGAAAGTCAGCCTTACTTTAAGACCATGCCTATTATTGCCATGACAGCCAATGTTATGCAGGAGGATAGGCAATCTTGTAAGGAAGCGGGTATGAATGATCATGTGGGCAAGCCCATTTCTGCTACCACATTACGCCAAGCTTTATTGAAATGGTTGGCTAAAGGGTAGTTAGTCGACGCTGAAAAATACTTAAGTATCGGTGAATATAAAATTTTTTAGTTTGAGTGCCGTAATAAACTTTGCCAGAAATTAACGTATGGAATACGTTTTCTGGCAAAGTTTAGGCATATGAAATACTTTTTTCAGATGTCGACGACACAAGACATGCCTAGGGCATGGCTTGCCGCCACGTAAAATAAGCCAGAATTTACTTCTGGCGTCCCCGTAAGGGGTATTTGGAGTGAGCGTGTCTTTCTTAAAAACGTATGAAAATACGTTTTTAAGCATCGACTAGTTAAAATGCCAGAGGTGGCGATTCATAAAGCTTATGTCGCCACCTCTGGCTTCTATCATTATAATATTCTGCAGCCTTCTTCTTCCACCAAGACCATAAATTCTCGGCGTACCCCTCCCCATTCAGGGTAGTATAATCCCGGTTCCACCGTCACCACCATGCCGGGTTGTAATACAGTATGGCAACGCGGGCTTAAGGAGGGTGCTTCATGGGTTTCCAAGCCCACGCCATGCCCAAGGCCATGGGTAAAGGCTTCTTCTACACCTTCTTCTTCAAATACAGAACGTGCCACTTGATACACCTCACTGCATACGGCTCCCGGCTTTACCGCTGCAATGGCAGCTTCTTGCGCAGTGCGCACCAATTGCTGCGTAAGCATAAAATGCACAGGCGTGTCATGATCTCCCACCCAAAAAGTGCGCGTTTGATCGGAGCAATAATCCCCTAAACGGCAGCCCACATCTATAAGTACAGGGCTGTTGTCGTTAATGAGGGTGTCTCCGGGGATGGCGTGGGGCAAGGCCGCATTGGGACCCACCGCCACAATATTACTGAAAGCCAATTCAGAAGCGCCATGTTCACGAAAATATTTCTCAATGGCCCAAGATACGTCTGCCTCGCTGCGACCTATATGCAATTCGGTATATACCCATTCCATAAGGCGATGATTCAGCTCGCAAGATTTTTCCATAAGCTTAATTTCATGTGCATCTTTAATAATACGTAAAGATTCCACCAAATTTTGTGCCGAGCTAATACTTAAGCCCAAAGAAAGTTCTTCATAAAAAGCGGCAGAAACAATATTTTTTTCCACGCCAATGCGTCCGCGAACTTTATCACGCAATAAGTCACGTATGGCAGCGGCGGCATTGCCCCCATAGATGAAAATATGCTCTTCATCCCATAAACGCTTGGCAGCATCTAAATAGCGCGCGTCGGTGCACAGCCAATCCTTACCATGGGCGGTGATGATAAGGCGACCGGCGCTTTCGTTAAATTGTGGATCGTGCAGCTCAAAGCCGGAAAGATAAAATCGATTGGCGGCATGGGAAATTAAAACTGCATCCAGCCCTGCCGCAAACATTTTACGGCGTAAGGCTTCGCGTCTTTGGGCATATATATCTGTGTG
>CAYJAL010000090.1:0-8559 GCA_964367875.1 uncultured Desulfovibrionaceae bacterium
TAAAAAAGCATCGCTTGCGTCGTTAGATGAACTTTTTGCTCAAGTCACGTATGTCCCTATACGCTCCTCTCGCAAAAAGTTCATCTGCCTCGCATTCGATACCTTTTTAGCAAATTGCCAGTTTGGTGAGAAAATCGTCATAGCGCATTGTGCTATTTTTTTGATATATTTTTGCCGCCATAAAAAGTTTTTGGAAAAGGGAGGGGGTCTGGGGGAGGGCCCGCTTAGATAGGGGGCTTTTCTCAAAAAGGTTTTTCCCTCCCCCAGAAAAAATGAACGTCTAAAAAACTAAGCTTTTGGAGATATATATATGGCTAAAAAAGTTCTTGTTATCGGTGGTGTGGCCTTGGGGCCCAAGGCTGCTTGTCGTTGTAAGCGTCTAGACCCTAGCGCTGAGGTGACGCTTATAGATGAAAATGTGTTCATTTCCTATGGCGGTTGCGGTATTCCCTTTTATCTTTCGGGCGAAATTAATAATATAGATGATTTGCGCTCAACGCCTTATCATACTTTGCGCGATGCTAAGTTTTTTGAAGAGCTTAAGGGCGTAAAAGTGCGCACCCAAACCCGCGCTCTTTCCATAGATAGAGAGGCCAAGACAGTGCTGGTGCAAGATGTGGTGAGCGGTAAAGAAGAGCAGCTTGCCTATGATACGCTTATTTTAGCCACAGGGGCTTCGGCGCGTGTATTGCCTGTGCCCGGAGCAGACCTTGGCAATGTTTTTGCTGTGACGCGCTTAGAAGCGGCCGAGGCCATTCGCAAAGGCTGTGAGAAGGGCGAAATTAGCCAAGCTGTGGTAATAGGTGGCGGCTTTATTGGCCTTGAATGTGCTGTATCCCTTACAGAAATGTGGGGCGTGGAAACCAGCATAGTGGAAATGGCAGAGCATATTTTGCCGGCGGCGCTGTCGCCCACCTTGTCTATTATGGCGGAGAAAGATTGCCGTGATAATGACGTGGCTGTGTATACTGATGAAGTGGTGCTTCACCTTGAGGGAGAAGAAGGCAAGGTGCGCCGCGTGGTGACCAATAAGCGTACTCTTGAGGCGCAGGTGGTTATTGTGGCGGCAGGCTTTGTGCCCAATGGACAGCTGGCCAGCGCGGCAGGGCTAGAAGTGACAGACTTTGGCGCCGTGGTGGTCAATGAAAAAATGCAAAGCACCGACCCCCATATTTATGCCGGCGGCGATTGCGTTTCTGTGCGAAATATTATTACAGGCAAGATGGGCTATATTCCCTTGGGTTCCATGGCCAATAGGCAAGGGCGCGTTATAGGCACCAATGCCGCGGGCGGTGAGGCCTACTTTAAGGGCTATGTGGGCTCTTGGGGCGTAAAGCTTTTTGGCCTCAGCTTTTGCGGCGCAGGGCTTACGGTGGCGCAAGCTAAAGCAGAAGGCTTTGATGCTCTTAGTGTGAGCGTCGAGCAATTGGATAGAGCGCATTTTTACCCCGAAAAGCATATGATGAGCCTGGAGCTGGTGGTGGATAAGGCCACGCGCCGAGTGCTAGGCATTCAAGGGGCTTGTGCTGCGGCTGATGCCTTGAAAGCGCGTATTGATGCTGTGGCGGCGGTATTGCAAATGGCACAGCCCACAGTGGACGATATTTCTAATTTGGAAATTTTATATACACCGCCCATGGCCTCCGCCATGGATGTGGTGAATACCGTGGCCAATGTGACGGATAATGCTTTGGCAGGTCGCTTTGAGCCTTTAAGTCCGCAGGAATTTGCTAAATTGTGGCAAGAACGTGAGCAAAATAATATTTTCTTTATAGATGCCAGACCTAGCGCCGCCAGCGCTGCCATACAGCAAAAAGCCGATGATTGGCATGGCATAGCCTTGGAAGAGGTGCAGGCACGCATGCAGGAAATCCCCAAGGATAGACCTGTGGTGCTTATTTGTAATACAGGCTTGCGCGCTTATGATGTGGCGCTCATGCTGAAAAATGAAGGCTATGGTACCATTCGTAATAGTATGGGCGGTATGCAGGCGGCTAGTAAGCAAGGGTTTGAGCCAGCGTAGCTTTATTTTTTGATAGCTTGTATGCAGAGTCCTTGTCATTGAGGATTCATAAGATGTTTCTTCTTAAATCTGTTTGCGCTCCCGCGCGGGGCTAAAGGCCTTTTGGGGCTAGCCGCCCCGCCGGCCTTTAGAATCCGCTCCCCCGCTTGTCACCTTGCTGTGGCCTATCCTTTCGGGACTACCTGCTCGCTGCGCTCTCAGGTGATTCCCTTCAGGGCTTCGGCCTACACGGTAGGCCGAAGCGGCACAGCTGCGGTCAAACACCTACGTTGAGTGACGCCTTCTTAGCTATAAACATTGTTATTTTTTTCACGTTGAATGAAGCTATGTGGGGAGCTAGCAAGTCTAGGCAGTGCCGCGTGGCAAGACCTTGGCTTGCCACGACCCGTAGTATATCCTTTTGAGCGGTAGCGAAAAAGAGATACGCAGGGATTGGCCACTGCCAGACTGCCAAAGCCAGGGGGAAGCCGGGGGGGTGGGGGCTTGGCGAGGGGGACGGAGTCACCCATGAAGCCCCCACAAAAAAAACTTAAGCCCCGCGCGGGAGCGCAAAAAAGCCTTGCTTCTTGAGGGAAGCAAGGCTTTTCCATTAATTATGATTCAACAATAAACTCTTAATTTTCTTTCTTGGGGATAAAAGAAGCGGCAATGCCAAGGAAGAGCAAGGTTCCCACCACGCCAAGACTTACCATGGCCGGCATATGCACAACACCGGTAACCATAAGCATCATCTTAATGCCAATGAAGACCAAGATGGCAATAACGCTCTTTTCTAAGTGACGTAAATAGCGCTTGGCGGCGGCCAAGAGGAAATACATGGAGCGCAAGCCCAAGATGGCGAAAATGTTCGATGTATATACAATGAAAGGGTCGGTGGTAATGGCGATGATGGCCGGTACCGAGTCAAAAGCAAAGAGTACGTCGGAAATTTCCACCACAATAAGGCAGAGGAAAAGCGGCGTGGCCTTGAGCAGGCCATGGTCTTTATCCAAGGTTCCATTGGGGTTTACGCGTACAAAGAAATCATGCCCTTCAATGCGTGGGTGAATGGGGATAAAGCGCTGGGTCATGCGCACAGACCAGTGCTGGGAGAAATCTTCAATTTCTTTATTTTCGGCGCCCATGTGCTGCCACATTTTGAAGGCTGTCCAGAGAATAAACACACCAAAAACACCGAGGGCATAGGGGCCAAAGTAGGCCACAAGGCTGGTGCCTGCCACAATAAAGATAAAGCGCATAACAAGGGCGCCTAAAATACCATAATAGAGCACGCGGTGTTGGTATTCGTCTTTTACCCCAAAGGAGGTGAAAATAGCCATAATAACAAAGAGGTTATCTACAGCTAGCGAAAGCTCAAGTAAATAGCCTGCCAGGAAGAATTGGGCAGGCTCTGCGCCAAAGCTTTTCCAAATATAGCCGGCAAAAATAAGGGAAAGGGTTACCCAAAGGCTTGTCCAAAGCAAGGAATTTTTGGCTGTGATGGGTTTATCATCATTGTGGCTGTGCAGGTCAAACCACAAGAAAAAGAGTACCGCTGCCATAAAAAGCACAATTTGCCAGGTGTCGATGAGTGATAAGATAGATTCGGTTTGCATATATATCCTCGTTTTGCCTCATTAAAGATAAGAAAGATTTTTTTTACAAAAAAGGGAAAAATCAGTAAGGCATGAGGCTTATTACAAAGGAAAAAATATATTGTCAAGGTAAGGATTATAAGATTAAGTGGCTCTGCATAGCAAAAAAATGCACCCTAACTGTAATACAAGCTAAGGTGCATTGCAGGCCGTTGAAAAAGTGTAAATTACGTCGTCAGGCTTGCTTTTTACTCCAGTTACGTATGTACTAATACGCGCCTTTCGTAAAAAAACTTCGCCTTTCTCGCCTTTTACACTTTTTGAACAGCCTGTAGTAAAATCATAAAATTGCTTTTTAACGGCCTGATAGGGCGTTTTGTATAAAGCGTAAAAACTATACTAAGGCCTTTTCTACCAAGAGCTGCGCAATTTGCACAGCGTTGGTGGCGGCGCCTTTGCGGATTTGGTCAGCTACCACAAAGAAGGAAAGGCCATTATCAAAGGCAATATCTTTACGGATTCTGCCCACATATACCTCGTCGGTGTCGGAGGTAAAGAGCGGCATGGGGTAAAGCTTTTCTTCTGGTGTATCTTGCAAAATAACACCGGGAGCCTTGGCCAGCACTTTCTTGGCCGCTTCCACAGAAATGGCTTTTTCTGTTTCAATGGTAATGGCTTCGGAATGGCTGCGCAATACAGGCACGCGCACGGCTGTGGCGCTCACTTTAATATCGTCATTATGCAGCATTTTTTGTGTTTCCCATACCATCTTCATTTCTTCCTTGGTATAGCCATTTTCTTGGAACACATCGATATGCGGAATAACATTGTACATGATTTGATGCTGGAAGGCTTCAATGTTTAAGGGCTTACCTGCGGCGGTATCAGCTACTTGTGCTTCCAGCTCGTCAAGGCCGGGCTTGCCCGCACCGGAAACAGCTTGATAGGTAGACACAATCACGCGCTTTAAGCCAAAGGCATCGTGCAAGGGCTTTAAAGCTACTACCATTTGAATGGTGGAGCAGTTGGGGTTGGCAATGATGCCTTTATGCCAATCCACATCTTCGGGATTTACTTCGGGCACCACTAAGGGCACTTCGGGGTCATAGCGGAAGGTGCTGCTATTATCAATACAGATGGCGCCATGCTTTACGGCTTCTGGGGCCAATGTTTTGCTGATGGAACCACCGGCAAAAAGAGCAATGTCTATGCCTTTGAAGGATTCGGGCTTGGCTTCACTGACGGTATAATCTTTGCCTTCATAAGAAATAACCATGCCTTCTGAGCGGGCAGAGGCTAAGAGTACAAGGTTTTCTATGGGGAACTTACGCTCGGCGAGCACTTTTAACAATTCATGACCTACAGCGCCGGTGGCACCTACTATGGCAATAGTATATTTTTTCATGTTTTCTCCTTCCTGTTCTTATGTGCAAGGCTCAAAAGGAGCCCAAAAGACCAGATACAGCAGAATGGGGTTAGATACAAGAAAATATATGCGACGAGCGCAATTTGTATGAATCATGTCTCTATTTTCCTAAAGGGCATTTCCCTTGTTGACAGAAAAGCCAATCTAGCGGAAAATACCGCGTTTACACTCTTTATACTATAGCACAAAATGCCGCGCATTTTGGAAGGCAAAATATATGATTGTTGGAATACGTTTTCGCCCCAGTGGGCAACTGTACTTCTTTTCTGCATCCATGCCCCTTTCTGAGGGCAATGCGGTTATTGTAGAAACAGAACAAGGCATTGGCTTTGGCCATGTGGCTGTTTTGCGTGATACAGTGCCGCAAGAGTTGCAAGATTTGCCCCTTTCTCCCATAGTGCGCATGGCTTCGGCCGAAGATTGTCAAATTGCGCAAGATAATATGCAGCTCTCGCAAGAGGCTTTTCAGTATTGCAAAAATTGCATTGCCGAACGCGGCCTTGATATGAAATTGGTGGATGTGGAAGTGTTTTTTGATCGCAGTAAATGTATTTTTTATTTTACTGCTCCTTTGCGCATTGATTTTAGAGAGCTTGTAAAGGATCTGGTGCGCGAGTACCGCACCCGCATTGAATTGCGCCAAATTGGCGTGCGCCATGAAACACAAATGATAGGCGCTGTGGGCTCTTGTGGTATGGTGTGCTGTTGCAGGCGCTATTTGCGTAAATTTGCCCCTGTAACCATTCGCATGGCCAAAGAGCAAAGTCTTTTCTTAAATTCAGCCAAAATTTCCGGCATTTGCGGTAGGCTTTTATGTTGCCTGAGCTTTGAGCAAGAAAATTATGATAATTTCCATAATCAATGCCCCAAGCTTGGCAAAAAATATCAAACCACACGCGGCCCCATGAAGGTGTTGCGTTCTAATCTTTTCCGCCATGCTGTTATAGTGCTTAATGAAAATAATGAAGAAATAGAAATGCCTTTGGAAGAGTGGCAAGCTATTAATCCTCAGCGCCCGGAAAAACAAGAAGGGCAGGGGGGACAAAAAAATGCTAAAGGCGGGCAAAAAAGCACGGCGCAAGGGGATGGCCTTTTGGTTATTACCATGGATGACCCCGATGGCGATGCTATGGCGTATACCGAGGATCCTTATGACCCCAGCAAAAAAACGGTGCAAGATTTAGAAACTTGCCTTGAACAAGCTGAGGCTAAGGCAGAGCCAAGTGTTAAACCAGCGGCTAAGCCAGTTGTTAAGCCGGTAACTAAGACAGTTGCTGCGCCAAACTCGTCGGCACCTACGGAACCCGAAGGTTCGGAAGAACCAGCAGAATCAACAGAGCCGGTAGAGTATGACGAGGCGGAAGAATCCACCACAGGCGGTATTTTTGGCCTAGCGCCGCAAGCTTCACAGAATTCTGGGGCTTCACAGGGCGCAAAAGCCGAGGGGCAGCGCGGCAACTCAAACCAGGCCAAACATGGTCATAAAAAGAAAAAACGTAAATAAGAGTAAAATATAGAGGATTTCACCGTGGCACCATTTTATATTACCACCCCCATTTATTATGTTAATGCTAAGCCGCACTTGGGTCATGCCTATACCACCATTGTGGCAGACACCTTGGCACGTTTTCACAAATGCCTTGGGCAAGAAACGCTTTTTTTAACCGGCACCGATGAGCATGGCGATAAAATTGTTCAAGCGGCAGAAAAGGCCGGCGTAGCTCCTCAGGCCTTTGTGGATGGCGTGAGCGGTCAATTCCAAAAGCTTTGGAAAGATTTGCATATTGCCAACGATAAATTTGTCCGCACCACCGATGAAAAGCATAAAGCCATTGTGCAAAAGTTTTTGCAAAAAGTGTATGATGCCGGCGATATTTATTTTGGTGAATTTGGCGGCCACTATTGCTATGGCTGTGAACGCTTTTACACCGAAAAAGAGCTGGAAGACGGCCTGTGCCCACAGCATCAAAATAAGCCTGAATTTATCAGCGAAAAGAATTACTTTTTTAAGATGTCCAAGTACTTGCCTTGGCTTAAAGAGCATATTACGCAAAATCCCGATTTTATTCGCCCGGAGCGCTATAAAAATGAAGTGCTGGCCATGTTGGAAAGCGGCGCTTTGGAAGATTTGTGTATTTCGCGCCCTAAATCGCGCCTTACTTGGGGTATAGAGCTTCCCTTTGATACAGACTATGTGTGCTATGTATGGTTTGATGCGCTTATCAACTATATCAGCGCCATAGATTGGCCTGAAAGTGAAGAATATAACACCTTTTGGCCGGCTGAGCATCTTATTGCCAAGGATATTTTAAAGCCTCACGCGGTGTTTTGGCCCACCATGCTCAAAGCTGCTGGCTTGCCCATTTACAAACATCTGAATGTGCATGGCTATTGGCTGGTGCGTGATACCAAGATGTCAAAATCCCTTGGCAATGTTATTGAGCCGCTGGAAATGGCCAATCGTTTTGGTTTGGACGCTTTCCGCTATTTCCTTTTGCGTGAAATGAATTTTGGTTCCGATGCTTCCATTACTGAAGAGAGCATGATTACGCGCATCAATGCCGATCTTGCCAATGACCTTGGCAATCTCTTTAGCCGTGTGCTTTCCATGAATGCGAAATACTTCAATAGCGTGGTGCCTAAGCCCCTCTTCGAAACAGAAGATGATGCCGTGGTACAAAAGCACGCCGATGAAGCCTTCCAAAATTATATACAGCTTTTTGGTAATGTGCGCTTTGCTCAAGGCTTGGATGCTTTATGGGATTTTGTGCGCTCCCTCAATAAATATGTGGATACGCAAGCCCCTTGGGCGCTGGCCAAGCAAGGCAATATGGAGCGCCTCACGGCGGTCATGTATACCTTACTGGAATCTTTGCGCAAGATTGCCCTTGCTGTATGGCCTATTATGCCAGAGGCTGCCACTGCCATGCTGAAGCAATTGGGGCAAGAAGTGAAAAGCGTTAATTTGCCGGCAGAAATCGGTGCTTGGGGCACTTTAGCCGTAGGTACCACCTTGGCGGAAGCTTCTAATCTTTTCCCACGTATGGAAATGCCCAAGGTGGAAAAAGCAGAAAAGCTCAAGAAAGAGAAGAAGAATAAAGAAGAAAAGTCTGCCGCTCCCACCGCCCCTGCTCCAGCTGAGGTTGCCGTCGTCGCAGAAGGCGCCTTGCCGGATATTAGCTTTGACGATTTTAAGAAAGTAGAAATGCGCGTGGGCACCATTGTGGTGGCAGAAAAGCATCCCAATGCCGATAAGCTTTTGCGCTTTGAAATTTCTTTAGGTGAAGAAAAGCCACGTCAAATTCTTTCGGGCTTGGCGGAGTTTTTTGCGCCGGAAACTTTAGTGGGTAAGCAAGTGTGTGTGGTGACCAATTTGGCGCCGCGTAAGATCCGCGGCCTTGTGTCGCACGGCATGGTGCTTACGGCGGAGAAAGATGGTAAGTTGGAATTGGTGAGCGTTATGGCGCCGGTGGCTGATGGTAGCATTTTAGCTTAATTTTTGTGGGGGAGGGAAAAACCTTTTTGTAAAAAGGTTC
>CAYJAL010000091.1:0-3687 GCA_964367875.1 uncultured Desulfovibrionaceae bacterium
TAGAGCATAAAGACTGGACGGAAGCGTGGCGGGAATATTTTACCCCCATTGCTTGCGGTAAGCGCTTTATGGTTTTGCCTCCTTGGCTGGTGGAAAAAACAGACTTAGAAGGGCGTCAAGCGGTTATTATTGAGCCTAAATCTGCCTTTGGTACAGGTCATCACAGCACCACAGCTTTGTGCCTTGGGGTGGTATCTGATTTACTAGATAGCGGACGCATCAGCGCCGGTATGGAATTTTTGGATCTTGGCACAGGGTCGGGAATCTTAGGCCTTGGTTGTTGCCATTTTGGCCTGTACGGTATTGGTACAGATATTGATCAATTGGCCGTGGATAATGCCTTGGAAAATAGAGATATCAATGGCGTGTGTGCTTATGATGCCACTCAAAAGCAAGGCTTTGATGTGCAATTTGGCTCTGTGGAAGCTGTGGTTGGTCGCTCTTTTGATGTGGTATTAGCCAATATTTTAGCGCGTCCTCTCATTGACCTTGCACCGGAATTGGTAAAATTACGCAAAGATGGCGGATGCTTGGTGCTTTCCGGCCTCTTGGTGGTGCAAGCGGATGATGTGGAAGCGGCCTATACGGCGCAAGGCTTACCTCCGGCGCGCAGAGTGACCGAAGGGGACTGGGCTGCCCTTGTGTGGGAATAAGTTTTTTAGTTTCATAATATAGAGATTTTTTTGTAGATTTTCATTGCGCTAATAGCTTTTTTCAAAGCTAAAATATTGTCGCCATGAAAGTTTTTTGGAAGGGGGTATGGGGGGAAACCTTTTCTTCAGAAAAGGTTTCCCCTCAAGATTGTTTATCATAAAAAAGGGATGTAGCATACACTACATCCCTTTTTTAATGATTTGAGCTAACTTACGATCGCATCAGCTCTGGTAAGAAGGTAATAATACTTGGGAAGTAGGTAAGTAATACTAAGTCCACCAAGAGCATAATAAGGTAAGGCATAACCTTGGCTGTAACCTTGTCTATGGATATTCCTGTAATGGAAGATACAATGAACAGGTCTAAGCCCACTGGCGGGGTAATGCAGCCAATGGCAAGGTTTACTACCATAAGTACACCAAAGAACATGGGGTCAATGCCCATGCTTAAGGCCACCGGCAAGAGAATGGGGGTTAAGATAACCACCGCTGCCGAGGCATTGATAAGGGTACCGATAAAGAGCAAGAGCACGTTAACAAGCATGAGGAAGACCACAGGATTGTCAGTGATGGTGCTAAAGCTTCTTGCCAGCATATGTGGTACTTGCGCATTGGTTAAAATCCAGCCAAAAACGTTGGCAGCGCCCACCACAAACATAATCATAGTTGTGCTAAAGGCGGCGCTGAGTAAGGTTTTGGGAAGGTCTTTAAGGGTAAGCTCTTTGTAGATGAAAAAGCCCACCAAGGCGCCATAAACAGCGGCCACAGCAGCGGCTTCGGTGGGGGTAAAGATACCTCCATAAATGCCGCCTAAAATGATAACAGGCATCATAAGCGCCCAGAAGCATTCGCGGAAAGCGCTGATAACACGTGCTACAGAGAAGGTACCTTCGCCTTTATAGCCTTTCTTTTTAGAAATAACCCAGCTTACTAAGCACATGGTGGCGCCCATAAGCACACCGGGGGCAAAGCCGGCCAAGAATAAGTCCGCAATGGAAGTATTGGCAATGGAGCCGTACACAACCATGGTGATGGAGGGCGGAATAACAATACCCACAGTACCGCCACTGGCCACTACGGCGGCGGCAAAAGAGCGCGGATAGCCGCGTTTTTCCATTTCGTCAATCATGGCTGCGCCAATGGCGGCGGTGGTGGCAGCGGAAGAGCCGGACAAAGCCGCAAAGAACATACCTGCAACGGCCACCACAAGGGCTAAACCACCTGCCAACGCGCCCACAAGGGCCATGGCAAAATCCACAATGCGCTTGGTAACGCCGCCGGCTGACATGAAAGCTCCGGCCAGCATAAAGAAAGGTACGGCCATGAAGGAGAAAGAATCCACTGAGGTGAACATGCGCTGCACCACAACGATGAGCGGCATGTCCATGACGGCGTACAATACAATGGCCGAAGAGAGGGCAAGGCCCACACCAATGGAGGCACCGCTGGCCAAAATAATGAAAAATGATGTTAAAATAACCCAAAGTGTCATGGCTATACTCCTATTTTACATCTTCTGGCGCTGTGCGCAGCAGAGAAATGAAATGATTAATAACGTATATGCACATGACAGCACAACCAAAAGGAATAACGCTATACACATAAGACATGGGAATAACCATGGCAGGGGAAGTTTGGAAGTGCGCTAGTTGCACCATTTTTGTGCCATGCCATGTCATAATGAGTAAGAAAATAATGGTGAAAATATCTGCTAATACGCGGCAAGTTTTTAATTTTTTACCGGAAATACGAGATGTTAATGTTTCAATAGCCATATGGCCGCCTGTTTTGGCCACCAAAGGCAAGGAGAGAAACACTACCCATACAAAAAGGTATCTGGAAAGCTCTTCAGCAAAGGAGGGCGTAAAATTAAAGGCATAACGTGTAATAACTTGTAAAAATACAATGCAAAGCATAAGGCCGATGGCTGTTACCACCAGAAACTTAAGTGTATTTTCAAGGTATTCCAAAAGTTTTTTCATAAAAACTCCTTAAATGGATAAAAGTATGGCGGCATCATTGCTGCGCCGCCATAACAAAAACAAAGTAAACTAAAGCTTATTGTACTTTTTGAATGGCTTCGATGGTTTCGTTGCCAAATTTATCGGTGTACAACTTCCAAACAGATTTGGTAGCTTCAGCAAAGGCTTTTTTATCTACATCATCATTTACTGCAGCTTTGCCACTGTCTACGATGGTCTTCATAAATTCACCTTCAAGCTTACGGCAAAGGTCACGCTGCCAATCACGAGTGTCTAAAGCTGCTTGCTTTACAATGGCTTTTTGCTCATCATTTAGCTTGTTCCAAGCAATGGTGCTCACAAGTAAAGGCTCAGAAGCGTAGGTGTGACCGGAAAGGGAAATGAATTTTTGTACTTCATAAAAACGCTTGGTGGCAATGTGCGCCAAGGGATTTTCTTGACCGTCAATAACACCCTTTTGCAAAGCTGTGTATAATTCGCTCATGGCCATGGGGGTGGGGCTGGCGTCTAAAGACTTCATCATTTCAATATATACAGGCTGTTCCATAACGCGCATTTTTAAGCCGTCCATATCAGCAGGAGTCTTAATGGGCTTTTTGTTGTTGGTCATGTGACGAACGCCATTTTCCCAAATGGCAAGAGTGATCATGCCGCGTGCTTCACCTTTTTTGGCAAGTTCCATACCTACAGTATCAAGGGCTTTGTAGGCGTGAGGAATGTCACGGAAAATAAAGGGCAAGTCAAATACAGCCACTTCAGGAATAAAGTTACCAAGCACAGCTGTACCTGTAAGAGTCATATCCACAGTACCAAAGGTGAGGCCTTCTACAAGGTCACGTTGGTTGCCAAGTTGGCTGGAAGGGTACACTTGAATAACAACTTCACCCTTGGTGCGTTCTTTTACCAATTTGGCAAAATGGTCAGCACCTTGGCCATAGGGGTTTTCAGGTTCAGCAATATGTCCTAATTTAAGAACAACTTCTGCGCATGCCAAAGAGGCAGTGAGCATAACAAGCATGAGGGCCGTAGAAAGTACACGAATCATAAAGACT
>CAYJAL010000091.1:3697-8321 GCA_964367875.1 uncultured Desulfovibrionaceae bacterium
CCTTAATTGAGATGGTGTTCACAAGTATGAACACAAAGTAGTGGAAAATAACAATAAAGAAGCGTTGCGTCAATACTTTTTCAGTGCTGCTTACAGAGGTGCTGATAAGGATTGTGGCAAATATATGTGATGAAAAAGCATAAAAAAAGCACGAAGTTGAGTTCGTGCTTTTTTTATATGTGTAGAAATATTAGATACTAACGCATTGTTTAGGCGCAAAGCGTTTTTTGCAATGTCTGGCTTGCAACTCTAAAATGATAAATTTTTCATATTCATAGGCTAACTCAACATCTGCTCCCCATTCCTCACGCAACACACGTTCCAGTTCTTGGGTTTCAGCCCAAATATCTAGCAATTCGTCGTTGGTCAGTGACTTTAACCGAAGGGCAAAAGGGATGTCCTCAGTAAACACGCTTTTCGTCGCCATAAACACCTCAAGGCTGCGGAGGATATTTGCTCCCATCAGCAAATACTTGCTCCGTTTTTTCCAAATAAAAATGTGTTAATGAGTCTTGTCCTTGCAGGGCAAGCACAAGTGACAAGGGGGATAGGTACCCTTGTTGCCACTGGGTGGTGAAGTGAATGGTGCCTTGCTGCGCATCAATATGTGCCTCAGAAATGAGGGCACGAATATCGGTGGTGCGTGAGCCCTTCTTCGTATCACGCGTCCACAGGAACTCGTCCAATTCAAGAAAATTCTGCCATTTTTGTATAAAGATGTCCATGTTTATTTCGAGTTTTTTGAAAGTAAGGCAAAATTTTTCCTGTATGGCTTGCTCTGTGCGTCCAGCCTTGTTGGTGGGCAGCACACAAACCATGTCCATTCCTTGGGGTAAATGGGCTTGTAGGCGCTGCATAACTTCATCAGCGCTTAAGGCTTGGCGTAAGGTTATGGCAAACCATTCTACCTGACTTCCCACGCCCACGGGTAAAGCTCTGCCAAAGGAAATGAGCGGCAAGGGGTGAAAGCCTTGTGAAAAGGTCATGGGTAGGCCAGCGCGGCGTAGACAGCGTTCTAAGATGGCTTGCAATTCTAGTTGGCTTAAGAAAGCAGAGCGATCTTTACGGCTGTGCCAAATACGATACTCCACGGCTTTTACAGCCAATTCTTTTGCAATGGCCGGCGGCGCTGCCTTGGTACGCGGAGGGCAAATAAGCTTACCTTCACTGTCAAGGCGTGGCTTATGCGCTTCTTGATCGCGTTGGGGTAAATTCAATATATTGCCAATTGTTTCTGTATTTTGTTTGGGCAAACGCGAAGGGCCGGCCTTAGTATCACACACGCCACATTGACGACAGGCATGATAGCGGCAATCATCAGTAACTTTTTCTGCCAGAGCGCGTTCCCATTCTTTACGCAAATATTCAGGGCTTACACCGCAATCTAAATGATCCCATACAAGGGGGCCATCCATGGGACGAGCGGCAATATAGTCTGCAGCCTTGAGGCCGCATTCTTCTAAAGCTTCTTGCCAAGGTACAAGGCTAAAACCTTCTACCCAAGCAGAGAAAATGCCGCCTTTATGATAAACTTTTTCCACCACGTCGGCCAATTTTCTGTCGCCGCGTGAAAGTATGCCTTCCAAATGGCTCATGCTGGGCTCATGCCAGCGCATTTTCACGGCCTTATGCAATTTGAATTGATCGCGTAAGTAGTAAATACGATTCTGAATTTCTTCCATGGAAATTTGCTCTACCCATTGGAAAGGGGTAAAAGGCTTGGGCACAAAGGGAGATATGGCTGCGGTCACTTGTAAGCGAGGGCCGCCGCGGCCTGCCACATCGCGCACTTTGCGGCACAGCTCCACAATGGCGTCCAAATCTTCATAGGTTTCGGTGGGTAAACCAATCATGAAGTATAGTTTTACCTGCTGCCAACCATGCTCCATAAGTTTTTGAACATGCAACAGTAATTCTTCTTCGCTAATGCCTTTATTGATAACATCGCGTAGGCGTTGACTGCCGGCTTCCGGAGCCAAGGTGGCACCGGTGCGACGAATATCGGCCATACGCTGCATAATACTGTCATCAATGGAGCCCACACGTAAGGAGGGCAGAGAGACGGAAATTTGTTCCTGGGCACAGCGATCTACTGTATCCATAAAGAGGCCTTTGAGGGCAGAGAAATCTCCTGTACTTAAAGACAGGTAGGAAATTTCGTCAAAGCCTGTACCTTTAAGGCAATCTTCAAGAATATTTTTTATATTGGGTAAGGAGCGCTCACGTACCGGCCTGTACACCATACCGG
The DNA here is from genome assembly GCA_964367875.1 of uncultured Desulfovibrionaceae bacterium. Taxonomy (GTDB): domain Bacteria; phylum Desulfobacterota; class Desulfovibrionia; order Desulfovibrionales; family Desulfovibrionaceae; genus CAYJAD01. The sequence continues at coordinate 5,946 of CAYJAL010000091.1, forward strand.
CATGGCAAAAACGGCAACCGCGTGTACAGCCACGAGCAATTTCTAAGGAAAGTCTATTATGCACCGCGCCAATAGGCACAGCTTGACGCACAGGGTAGGCAGCTTTATCCATGTCTGCCACAAGACGTCGATATATTTTGGTATAATCCGGTAATGTGGGGCTGAGGGTACCGTCGGCATTTTCTGTAAAAAGGGAAGGTACATAGACACCGTGAATATGGCGCGCCTCTGCTAAAAACTTACTACGGCTCCATTTTTCTTCTCTGGCTGTGCTTAAAAGATGGCAAATGTCCACCAGCACTTCTTCGCCCTCGCCAAGAACCATAAGATCCATAAAGGGAGCCAAGGGTTCTGCGCTTAAGGTGGCGCCGCCCCCTGCCAAAATAATGGGGTAGGTAAAAAGATCATCCCCTCTATCTTGAGCGCGTAAAGGAATTTGGCCAAGGTCTAACATATATAAAACATTGGTATAGGCCAATTCATGCGTAAGGGAAAAACCAATAAGCTGCATATCTGCTAAAGGCGTATCAGATTCTAAAGTGCTCAGCGCTGTGGCATGGGTGCGTAAAATCTCAGCTGTTTCGCGGCAAGGCGCCATGACGCGTTCTGCCCACCAATGCTCATGGGCATTAAGTACATTGCTAAGAACTTTTTGCCCAAGATAGGACATACCTACTTCATAGGTGTCGGGAAAAGCCAAGGCAATACGCAATGTACAGCGCGAGGCATCTTTATGCACGGCACCTTCTTCAATGCCAATATAGCGGCTGGGTCTGGGGAGTAGGGGGAGTAGTTCACGCATGGTCTATCCTTAAAAAGAGCTTAAGGGAAAGCACTTATACCAAGTCCTTTCCCTTATGGTAAAAATATACTTTTGGGGCTTTTATTTAATAAGCTTGCTTTCTTCTGGTTTGTTGAATTGTAATTGTCCCATACCACCTTGAGCTGCGATGGTGCTGGAAACTTCTAAATATTTATCTTTGATTTCTTTGGGGGATGTTTCAAAGCGATAGAGGAAGTGCTTGCCTTCAATGCTGGTGCCCAATACATTTTCAAAGGGGATACCATAAGGTAAAAGCATCATTTGCATGCCACCTTGTTGCAAGGGTACATTTTGTATGGAGGCTACTTCGGTAACCTCATCTTTTTCTGCATTATACTTGCCAATGATAATTTCACCGGTAACCAGTTTAAACATTCTAACATCGTGAGCCATAATACTCTCCTTACAGATAATGTCCTTTTAGGTAGACATAGCAGCGCCTACTGTCAAGGTAAAAAGTAGGCTTTAGCCCAAAAAGCACTTAGCAAATATGTTTTGTAGGCTTTATACTTGCTATTATAAGGTGAGAGCGTATACTAGGAGGGAAGCTATGTGGAGGTTTTTATGGCTGCTTATTTAGAATTACAAGAAAAGCTGGGTTACGTTTTTACAAATCCCAACTATTTACAAACGGCGCTTACCCATAGCTCTTCGGCCAATGAAAGTAAAAATGCAGAATCGCATAATGAAAGGCAGGAATTTTTAGGGGATGCGGTGCTGGAAGTATGCGTGTCGTGGGCTCTTTTTAGACGTTTTCCTGAGGCTCGCGAAGGGGATTTAACCAAATTACGTTCTGCTCTTGTGTCTGCCAAAAGTCTTGCTAATCTTGCGCGAGAACTTCACATTGATACACACTTACGCCTTGGACGCGGTGAAGAGAGTCAAGGTGGTAGGCAAAGAGACACAGTGCTTAGCGATGCCTTTGAAGCTGTGCTTGGCGCTGTTTTTGAGGACGGTGGGTACGAAGCCGCCAACGCGGTGGTATTACATGTTTTCTCCAAACATTGGCCTGAAAGTACTAATCAAAATTTACGAAAAGATTATAAAACGCAATTACAAGAAGCCATACAACGAGAGCACAAAGACCGTCCTGTCTATGCGCTGCTAAGTAGCTCCGGGCCAGAACACGCTAAAGTTTATGAAGTGTGTCTTACCCTGCCCCAAGGGCAAATATTTAAAGCTTGCGGACAAAGTCTTAAAAGAGCTGAACAAGAAGCCGCGCGCCTTGCGCTATTAAGTTTATAATCTTCCCCAAAAGGGGAAAAGTGTGAAACTATCTTCTTCTTATCCTAAATACCTTAGATACTCTTGGGGCACTCTTGGGCACACCCTTAAGCATTTTTGGGCACTTTTAGGCACTTTTGGGGCATCTTGCTCTTATAAAACTCTATAGAGCAAGGCTGAGAGCCCTTAAGCGTGCGCCTAATTGCAGCACGCTCACTGCCTTTATCTGCATATCACTTAGCAGCTTTCTGACTGCCCCGGGCTGTGACTTTGAGCTGACCAAGGTCTTTTCAGACCGGCCCGGGGGTCGTCATCCCCCAGGCCTCCCG
>CAYJAL010000092.1:0-8200 GCA_964367875.1 uncultured Desulfovibrionaceae bacterium
CCTTTTTTTCAAAAAAGGTTTTCCCCCAGTAGGCTTTTTTTGCGGTCTTTTTCTAATATTTTACTGCAAAACATGTATCACAAGGGGCATAGTGCCCACAGAAAAAAGCGTACCTATCAGCACTGCTCGCGCGCAGCCATCTTCCAAGGCATGATATTTTACAGCAATAATATGTGTGGTTATGGCCGAAGGCATGGACGAGAGCACCACCATGGTGGCAAGGCTCACCCCTGTGGCTCCCATGGCTTTACCAAAAGCGTATACCAAGAGCGGCGTTATAAAAAGTTTCAAGCCTATCATAACAGTTTGGCTAAACATTTCTTTTTTTACATTTTTCCCCTTTACTTCTGTATGGCCGCTATTTTCTTTTGCCACTCCTCTTTGTAAACGCCCTTGCTTTAAAGCACTGATTTGCCCTGCCACAGACATACCCATACAAAATAAAGCGCAAGGCGCCGATGCAGAGCCCAGCATTTCAGCCATGTGCAAAATACCTTGCGGCACCGACACTTCACCAAAGCTCACTAGCATACCAATACCCGTGCCTATCAAAGCAGGATTGGTATATAAAGAGTGAATAATATTGCGTAAAGTTGTAAAAAATCTTTTATCCCCCTTACCTTGCAAAGAAAGAAGTACATCGGCCAGCACCAAGGAAGCCGTGGGGGCCAAGGCCACCAAGCCGGCCATGGCTTTGGCTTCATTATCACCGGGATACAGCAGCATAATAGTGGGCAGCCCCATAAAGGCCACATTGGGGAATGCTACGGTTAAGCCTCCCACAAGGCTTTCACTCCAACTGCATTTTCCCCAATACAAAAGCCCGGTGCCCAGTATCTGCACCGCAAGCATACCCAAAACAGCCCCAAAGACCGGAAAAACATTGATATGCGTCAGCTCCACCGAGGCCATAAGATAAAAGAGCAACATGGGCAGCGAATACCAATAAATAAATTGATTGAGGCAAGACACCACATTGGCAGGGAGAATTTGTTGCCTATAGGCCACAGCCCCCAAGAACATAATACCAAAAACAGGAACCAGCGTTAAAAGTATAACTAACATACTATTTCCCCACCCTTAAAATCACAGAAACAAAGATACAGCGCAATACACCATACACAAAGCAAGAACAGTGTTTACTAACTTAGCGTGTTTGGTAAAGATATTTTTTAACAAAGCGCCGCCCAAAGCCCAGAGCACCGTAAAAGCAAAACCTATGAAAGCCAGCAAAAAAGCAAACAACACCAACATAGGCATATTTCCTTGATAGTGCGGCAAAATATACACTTGCAAAGACATGATACAATATAAATAGTACTTGGCATTGATAAATTGCAAAAACATGCCCGATGTAAAAAGACAAGGCACATGACCTTGTTCCAAAGAGGCTGGAGCGGTGAATATTTTCCAACCAAGATACAACATATATAGGGCGCCAAGCACTTGCATGGGTTTTTCTATGCTTGGGATAAGACCATACACGGCATTGCTGGCCACAGTGCACAGCAAAATAACCAAAGTCATACCCAAAAAAATTCCCACATTAAAGCCAAAACTACGCCTAAAGCCCCATTTTCCAGCATTGGCCATGGACATAATATTATTGGGGCCGGGGGTGGCAGCTGTCACAGTGGCATAGGTAAAAAAAGAAATATAATCTAACATATTGAACCTAAAACGCGCCTAGCCAAAAGAGCTAAGCGCGTGCATATACAAGAAATTAAAGAAGCCAATTAGCAGCCAAATTCCTCAAGCAATTTCACAGCCGTACTCAAAGTTTCTTTACAGCGTACTTTTTTAATATCCTTAGCCTGTTCCATACCTTCTGGGGTGTTGATGTCATGGCCAAGCAAGTTTTGACAGCGCACCATGCCAAAGGTATCGCGAAAACGCTGCATATATTCGCGCCCTTTTTGTTTGCATATTTTTCTGGCTTCTTTATCATCAGCCTTAGTAGAGCCGTATTTCAAGCCCAAGATAACCATACCGCCCACAGCTGCGCCGCACACTTCCCCTATACAAAGACCGGCGCCCATGGTAGCGCAGGTGCGCATCATATCATCTCTGCTTACGCCATAGTCTTCACAAAAAGCACAAGCCACTGCCTGCGCACAATTGGCGCCTTCTTTTTTTATGGCAAACATTTTTTCTAATTTTTCTGACATAAATCCTCACAATTATAAAAAAATTACAAGCGAATTTCATAGCACAGAGCAAAGCATATGTAAATTTATTTTGCCTAGGCATTTTTTTACCCCGTGCACCATAGATGTATACATTTATATATTTTCTTGGTATGATTGGCTTCCACATTCCCTACCCTCTCTCGCCAGAATAAGGATTCTCTCATGAAAATGTATGTCGCACACACCTATGAATTGGATATTGCCGAAGACGCTGTGCACGAAATCCTCCAAGCTTTGCCCTTGGCAGAAATACAAGGGAAAAATGCTGTGGGACTTTTGACATGTCATACTGATGCCATTGAATCCGGTGTGGTCAAAGCTTTGTGCGATGCTCTGCCTTTTGATGTCATGGGCATGACGTCCTTTGCCTCCAGCGCCCAAGGTGAGGCCGATTTGGCCATCATCACCTTGGTGGTACTAGCCAGTGAGGAGCTTACCTTTGCCAGCACCTTAAGTGACTCCTTGCGCGAAAATTACACCGAGGCCTTAGACAAGGCCTACGCACGTATACAAGAAAAACTTGGTGAAAAGCCTAGCCTTGCCATAGTAAGTGCGCCTTTTTCACGCCACATAAGCGGGCAAGAGCTCACCAACCACTTATCAAAACTTTTAGGTGACTGCCCTCTTTTTGGCGGTCTTGCCTCTGACCATACCGTGGATGCAGACCATACCTATGTTTTTTATAATGGCCAAATATATGCTCATAGAGCGGCTTTACTTTGTATAGCCGGGCCTGTAAAAGCGCGTTTTGCCCTTACTTCTTTACGACCGGACTCTTTACAAAAGCATAAAGCCACCATCACCGCCTCCGATGGCAACACTGTGTATACAGTAAACGACATGCCTGTGATGGATTATATTTACTCCTTGGGGCTTTCTTCGGAAGAATTGCAAAGCTCCGGTGTGGTGCTCCCTTTTTTGGTAGATTATAATGACGGCAGCCCCTTGGTTGCCCGCGAGGTTTTGGCCGTTACCAGTGAAAAACACCTCTTTTTTGGCGGAACTATGCCCACAGGGGCGTATATTTATCTTGCTTTACAAACACCGGAAGAAGTTTTACACACTGCACAAGAGATTTTAAAGACTATTACTGAACATGAACAGTCTTTAGAATGCGCCCTTATTGTAAGCTGCGCAGGCCGTAGTGTTATCTTGGGTGCTGAGCCTTTAGCCGAAGCGCAACAAGCCATCAGCACATTGGGCACAAAACTGCCTCATCACCATGTATATGCGCGGGGTGAAATTTGCCCCGTACTTTTGCCTTCAGGAAAAATTGAAAATAGATTCCATAACTTTACCTTTAGCGTATGTATGTTTGAAAAGGTATAGTATACAAATACAGTGTTGACCTATGAAAACAGAACTTGAATTATTACAAAAAGAAAATAGACGTCTGCACAGACAAAATCAGACCTATATTGCCTTGCTTGATCGAGCCAAAAAATCGGTGGAGACCAAGCGTAATGTCACCCTGGCTCTTTTTAAAGAAAAAGAAAAGCAAGACCAATATTTGCGCCTTTTGCTTTCACACATGGTGGAAATAGGTATTATTTTTGACAATGAAGGCAAGTTACTTTTTTGTACTCAAAAGTTTTTAGATCATATCAACGCTAGCCATGTGGACCCCTTACAAGGCCTTTATTTTGAAGAAATTTTCGACAAATTGCTCTTTGGTAAGCGCAGTGTAAAGTTAAATGCCCTCTTTGAGCAATGCCTTAAAAATGGTGTGGCCATCAATTTAAAGAAAAGCCTTGAAATGCAGCATGAGAAAAAACACTATGCCGTAAGTTTTTCTCCTTTGCGCAATGAAGATGATGTGTACATGGGTGTTATGGCCATGTTCCACGACTTAACAGACATAGTACTGGCCAAAGAAGAGGCCGAACGCGCCAACTTTGCTAAGTCTAACTTCTTGGCCAATATGAGCCACGAAATACGCACCCCCATGAATGCCATCATTGGCATGACCAGCATTGGCAGCGATGCCGCATCCCTTGAACGCAAAAATTATTGTTTTGATCGTATAAACGAAGCTTCCTCACACTTGCTTGGGGTTATCAATGATATTTTGGACATGTCCAAGATTGAAGCCAATAAGTTTGACCTTTCCCTTACGGAATTTGACCTAGAAAACATGCTTATGCGCGTGGTAAACGTGGTCAATTTTACGGTAGAAAATAAAAAACAAAACTTTATTGTAAATATCGATAGGCTTATCCCATGGAATATTATTTCCGACGAGCAACGCATTGCGCAAGTTATTACCAATTTCCTTTCCAATGCGGTTAAATTCACGCCGGAATACGGTTCTTTAACCCTTTCTGTAACCTGCCATAATGTCTCAGAAAAATTTTGCCGCCTTGATGTAAGCGTTTCCGACACAGGTATAGGCATTAGTGAAGAGCAGCAAAAGCGCATGTTCCAGCCCTTCATGCAGGCCGATAGCAGCATTACACGCAAATTTGGCGGTACAGGCCTAGGTCTTGTAATTTCTAAGCGTATTGTAAACCTTTTGGGCGGCGATATTACTTTAACCTCCCAACAAGATCAAGGTTCCACCTTTAGCTTTTCCATTCAAGCTGAAAAAGGCAGCCCCACGGCCAAATATGCCCTGCAAGCAGCCACAGACAGCATGCGCGTCTTGGTGGTAGATGGCATTAGCGGCACACGTACTGCCCTTGAGCATATGATAAAAAATCATGGCATTAGCTGTGATGCCGTAGGCACTGCAAAAGAAGCCTTAGAACATATTAGCAACTCTTTGGATAAGCCCTATCATCTGTGCTTTTTAGATAATACTTTGCCGGATATGGACGCCTGCACACTCACCAAAGAAATACGTCAATACGATTCGGAAATAGAAGTGGTGGCCATTGTCAACAGCAATGATCAAAAATCCTTAGATAAAATTACTGAAAATAATATTGCCAAAACCATTACCAAGCCCATATTCCCTTCGCGCTTGGTGGACTGCATCAATACTTGCTTAAGCTCCAACAAAAGCGTCAGTGCCAACACCTTTGCCCCCAAAGAAAACTTCAGTGGACGCTTTAAAGGCTTTAACCTTCTCCTTGTGGAAGATGTAGAAATTAACAGAGAAATTGCCATAACCATCTTGGAATTTACCGGCATAACCATAGATATTGCCGAAGACGGCATGGTTGCTTTTGAAAAAATACGCGACAATGCAGGCAAGTATGATGTGGTGCTTATGGATATTCATATGCCGCGCAAAGATGGCTATGAAGCCACGCGTGATATTCGCGCCCTCAATTCTGGCTATGCTAAAACAGTGCCCATCATTGCCCTTACAGCCAACGTATTTAAAGAAGATATTCAAAAATGTATGGACGCAGGCCTTAATGACCATCTGGGTAAACCCTTAGATGTCAATGAATTGCTCAATAAATTACAAAAGTACCTCATAGGACAGTAACAAGCTGTTGAAAAAGGGCTGTCTGCTTCGTTAAGCTTGCTTTTTGCTCCAGTCGAGTATGTCTCTATACACTCCCTTCGCAAAAAGCTTCGCTTGCCTCGCGTCCAACCCTTTTTGAACAGCCTGTTTTGAGCTGATGTTTGAAAAAAGTTGAGTAGTGCCTATGCGGTATACCATGAGCCCACAGGAGGTAGGCTTGCTCCCCTGCGAGGCTTTGTTACGTCCTATAGCAAAACAGGCTGTTCAAAAAGTAGTGGGTACAAGGAAGAGGCAGTTTTTTGCGCAAGGAGCGTATTGAACATACGTGACTGAAGCAAAAAACAAGTCTGACGCAGTAGACACTACTTTTTCAACAGCCTGTTAAGCCCCTGCACGGCCTGGCGCACCGCAGCACTGCGCACATCTTCGCGTCCACCTTCAAGCAGCACATGATCTGCGCTCACTTCTCCATCCACACAATAACCAATCCACACCGTGCCCACAGGCTTTTCTTCACTGCCTCCATCAGGGCCGGCAATACCGGAAATACTCACGCCCACGTCCACACAAAATTTTTCGCACAAGCCCTGCGCCATGGCTTTGACACAAGCCTCACTCACAGCCCCTTCACGCATAAGAAGCACAGCCGGAACGTCCAATTGTGCCACCTTTACCGCATTGGCATAAGCCATAATGCCGCCACTAAACCATGCCGACGCGCCAGGCACTGATGTCATGGCAGCCCCAAGCATACCCCCTGTGCACGATTCCGCCGTGGCACACAACCAGCCCTTATCCATCAGTTTTTTACCTAATGCGGCTATATCTTGTGATAATTTTTCATCTACATGTAGTAACATAAAATTTCCCCTTATATTTTTATATATACGCCACTTCACTTCTTACTTCAAGCGGGGTTCAAACAGAGTTCAAGCAGGGTGTTGTATACAAAATTTGCACATTTTTTGCATGTATTTAACCCATGAATATCTTTAACCTGCCTGTAGATGCCATTTTAAGCTTTATACTCACCGTCATGCGCGTGAGTATAGTTATGTTTATGCTACCTATTTTCTCCTCAGAAAGGGTGCCTATGCAGGTAAAAGCCATGGCCACTTTGGTTATCACCTTGGGCATTTGGCCGCAGCTTTCTTTGCCTGGCATAGCCCTGCCCAGTCATCCTCTTGACATAGCGCTTATTTTTCTTAATGAAATAGTACTAGGCCTACTACTAAGCATGTGTATTAATTTTATATTCATGGGAATACAAGCCGGTGGCGAGCTTTTTGGTTTTCAAATGGGCTTTACCATGATCAGCTTTGCCGACCCTCTCACAGGCAATCAAACAGGTATTACGGCCTTCTTTTTATGGATGGTGGCCACCCTTACCTTTTTGGCTCTGGACGGGCATTTATATATGATTCAAGCCTTTGCGCTCACCTTTAAACTTATACCGGCCGGCGGCTTAGTTATCAGCGAATTATTGCTCACCGAGGTACTCAACCTTTCGGCGCAGCTTTTTATCATTGCCATCAAAATTGCCTCCCCCATCATGGTATCGCTTTTTCTCATCGAACTAGCCTTGGCCTTGGTAAGCCGTGCATCCCCGCAAATCAATATTATGGATGTGGGATTTCCCATTAAAATCGGCGCAGGCTTTTTCTTTCTGGGTATGATGCTGGTCATCATGGCTGAATTCATGGCCACATATCTTGCACAAATGGATGATATGCTAGTAAATATATTAGAAATAGCCAGCCCCATTGGCAAATAGAGGTTTGCATGTTTGGAAAGCAAGAAGACCCTAGCAAAACAGAAGACGCCACCCAAAAGCAGATTGATAAAAGTCGCAATAAAGGGAATGTGCCCAAGTCTCAAGAAGCCAGCAAGCTTATGAGTCTTATAGCCGGCCTTATTGCGCTGAATCTTTGGATTGAAACCATGGGCAAGGAAGTGATGGATTTACTCCGCTACTTTTTAACTCGTTTTATGGAATTTGAACCCACCACAGAAACGGTATATAGCCTTTTTATTTGGATTTCCCTTTATATTGCCAAAATCATTTTACCCATCTTACTTTTTTTGGGTTTTCTGGCTTGGCTATGCCTGCGCTTACAAGTGGGATCCTTATGGACAACCAAAGTATTTGAGCCCAAATGGGAGCGCTTTAATATTATATCCTCCCTCAAAAACATGCTTATTTCGCCACAAACTATATTTCGTTTGCTAAAAAGCCTCCTCTTTGCTGTGGTCATTGCCTGTATACCCACCATTATTCTTATGCAAGAATTTGAAAACTTCTTACCCATGTTCCATGAAGATGCCGCCGTGGTGATGACCTATATGCTAGAAACAGGTTTTACCATGGTATATTATACCCTTATCCCCATGTGCGCCATTGCCGCTTTTGACATTTGGCAAAGCCGCTTTCAGTATTTTGAAGGCCTTAAAATGACCAAGAGCGAAGTAAAAGATGAACGCAAACAAATGGATGGCGACCCGGAAATTAAGGCCAAGCAGCGCCAAAAAATGATGCAAGTAATGCAGCAGCGCATGATGGCCGATGTGCCCAAAGCCGACGTGGTTATTACCAACC
>CAYJAL010000093.1:0-7988 GCA_964367875.1 uncultured Desulfovibrionaceae bacterium
TTATGACCTCTCCCTTGGAATTTTCCATATTTCCCTCACTCTTATTGGTAACAACCCTCTTACGCTTAGCACTAAACGTATCTTCCACCCGTCTTATTTTGCTCAATGGAGAGAAAGGCGTAGACGCTGCAGGCTCGGTTATTCGCGCCTTTGGTGAATTTGTGGTGGGCGGTAGCTATGTGGTGGGTGGCGTTATCTTTATGATTTTGTTCATCTTAAACAAAACAGTTATCACCGCCGGTACTTCGCGTATTGCAGAAGTAGCCGCCCGCTTTACCCTGGACGCCATGCCGGGTAAGCAAATGGCCATTGAAGCCGACTTAAACGCCGGACTTATTGACGAAACAGAAGCCACAGATCGCCGCCATGCCCTGCGTAAAGAAGCAGACTTTTACGGCGCCATGGACGGTGCTTGTAAGTTCGTTACCGGTGACGTAAATGCCGGCATGCTCATCACCATGATCAACCTTATTGGGGGTATTATCATTGGGGTGGTGCAAAAAGATATGCCGTGGGGTGCGGCTTTAACCACCTATTCTTTGCTCACCATCGGTGACGGTTTGGTGTCCACCATTCCTTCTATTTTGGTGTCCACAGGTACAGGCCTTTTGGTATCGCGCGCTGCCGCCGAAGCCAAAATGGGCGAAGAATTTATGGCACAGCTTACCTTTAACACCCGCGCTTTACAAATGGTTGCGGCTGTACTCTTGGTTTTTGCCATGGTTCCTGGCCTGCCCACCTTACCCTTCTTAATTTTAGCTGTGCTGTGTTTCTTAACAGCAAAATTCACAGAAAAAAGCGAAGAAGAAGCCGAAGAAGAAAAGCAAAATGCCAAGAAAGCCCAAGGCTCCGGTACGGCAGATACACCGGAAGAAGTGCAAGCCTTGCTCCCCTTGGACGCCTTGGAATTGGAAGTGGGTTATGGTCTTATCCCCTTGGTGGATGAAGCGCAAAGCGGCAACTTACTCTCTCGCATACGCTCCATCCGTAGACAATTTGCCTTGGATATGGGTGTTATTATTCCTGCTTTGCACTTACGCGATAACTTGCAGCTTAAGCCGGGTCAATACGCCCTCCTCATTAAGGGGAACCAAGTGGCTTCGGCAGAAATTTTGGTAGACCATTTCCTGGCCATGGACCCGGGCAATGCCACCACACAAATTAAGGGCATTGAAACGCGCGAACCGGCCTTTAACTTGCCGGCGCTCTGGGTGCCGGAAAGCCAACGCGAAGAAGCCATGCTGGCCGGCTATACCGTGGTGGACCCTGCCACTGTTATTGCCACGCACTTAACAGAAATATTCCGTAAGCACTTAAGTGACTTCCTTGACCGTCAAGCGGTGCAAGCCCTCTTGGATACCTTGGGTAAAAATTCGCCCAAAGCAGTGGAAGACTTGGTACCCGGCACATTGCCTCTTGGCGCTGTGCAAAAGGTATTGCAAACCTTGGTGCGCGAAAATGTTTCCATACGTGACATGCTTACCATTGTGGAAACTCTGGGTGATTTTGGCGGAAATATTAAGCAATCTGATTTACTTACAGAATATGTGCGCGAGCGTTTATCGCGCTCTATTGTGCGCCCCTATATTGACAGCAATGGTTGCCTTTCGGTGCTCACATTAGATGCAGGGGCAGAGCGTGCCGTGCAAGAAGGCCTTCGTCAAACCGATGGTGGCACTTTCTTATCCCTTAACCCTGCCACAGCCCAGCGCCTTATCCAAAATGTAAATGCAGCTGTGGAAAATGCTGTCATGGCCGAAGGGCAGCCTGTGGTCTTGGCATCCCCCATTTTGCGTCCTCATTTAGCGCAGCTTATTACGCGCTTTTTACCTTCGGTTCCGGTTATTTCTCAAGCAGAAATACCCCCTGACATTCAACTCCAATCTGTGGGCATAGTGGGGATTGAATAATGCAAGTAAAAACCTTTTTGGGTAAAAGTACCCAAGCCTTATTGGCACAAATTAAAGAAGAGCTAGGCCCTGAAGCCATCATCCTCAGCAACCGCACCTTACGCCGTGACGGCGAGCGTGTGTATGAGGTGACAGCCGGGGTGGATCGTACAGCTCTGCCCCATGAAATGGCCGGTAGAGTCGGAGCCTCCAAGGCCACGGTGCAAGCAGCCTATGCGCATACGACGACCGATGACAGCCATCATAGTGACGATTTTGGCGCGCATCTTATTAGCCCCAGCCAAAAAGTGAAGCAAATGGCTTCGCAATGGATGGAAGAAGATGGCCTTGGAGATATGGGGCATGGCAGAAAAAATACTTCCCCACATGCCTCCATGGGATCAGGTAGCATGAGAGCCGGACAAAGCCCTCCCCGCAGCAGCAGTCACGTTCGTACCGATAAAGATGGTAGCAGAGACTCCAGACAAGGCAGGGATACACGCCAGCGTAGTCGTCAGCATATGGCGCAGCAAAGTGAATATAGAGAATACGGTTCTTTATACGATGGTTTTGGCGCGCACCCTGCAGGTTGGGGTGAATGGCATAAAGAATGGCAACAAATTAAAGACCATCTCTTTGCCCTAATGAAGCCTTCCATTCAAATGGAAAAACTTACCCCAAGGCATAGGGTGGCGCTGGAATATTTGCAAAGAGAAGGCGTAGGCGATGCCATTATTTTAAAGCTTTACCGTAGGCTTTTGGTGGCACCCAGTGATTCTGTATTGCAATGTTTAAGTGAAATTGTGCCTGTATTGCCTTGGCATAGCGAAACATGGCGCCAGCGTATTCATTGTTTTACAGGCCCCTTTGGTGTGGGAAAAACCACCACAGCCTTGCGTATGGCCTTGCAATTACGCGCCGCCAATCCCCTATGCAAAATAGCCTTTGTTAATGCCGATTGTCAGCGTGGTAATGGCAGACTTATTTTACGCCACTGGGCAGAGCTTTCAGACTTTGCCTATACCGAAGCTTCCGATGCCTCCAGCATGGAATCTGCCTTGGTAGCGCATGCGCATATGGATAAAATATTTGTTGATTTACCAAGCCTAAGCATTGGCGAAAACTTGGTACAACAATATGAACATTTGGGCTTAGAAGATCATGATGTGGGCACCAAGGCTACCCATATTGTACTGGCCCCTTCCTTTGAAGAAGCCCAGCTTATGCACTTTTTACAGCGCTACGCCCCCCATGGCCCCGGCTCTTTAATTTGGGCTAAGCTGGATGAAACCTTAAGTTATGGCGCCATGATAAATGCCGCAGCCCACTGCCATTTGCCCATCTCGGCATTGTCTTGTGGGCCGGAATTAAGAGATACCTTGGTCAGCGCCAGTGAGCCCTTACTGTGGCGACTCATCTTTAAAAGACAGTTACCCAGCGCCGCGCAAGCCCAAAACTAAGCTTGCCACGCTTCACAGATATAGTGTACATATTGTAGAGGATTAGAGGGAGATTATATGCAAGATACATTTCCATTGGTAATATCCGTCACCTCCGGTAAGGGAGGCGTAGGGAAAACCAATCTTTCCGTGAACCTTGCGGCGGAACTCGCCAAGCATGGTAAGCGCGTGGTCTTATTGGATGCAGACTTAGGTCTGGCCAATGTGGACGTATTGCTGGGGCTCACACCGCCCAAGAATATTTTTCACCTCTTTCATGAGAATACCACCATTCAGGATATTCTTTTTAAAACCCCTTATGGTTTTTCCATTCTTCCTGCCTCTTCCGGCCTGAGTGAAATGCTCTCCCTCGACACAGGCCAAAAATTGGAGCTTTTGGAAGCCTTAGACGTCTTAGAAGAAGAAGTGGATTTTCTTTTGGTGGATACCGGCGCAGGTATCAATGACAATGTGCTGTATTTTAACCTTGCAGCGCAAGAGCGTCTGGTTATTTTAACTCCAGAGCCCACATCGCTTACCGATGCCTATGCCCTTATTAAAGTGCTGAAAAGTACTCATGGCGTGGAGCATTTTAAGGTTATTATTAATATGGCGCATGATAAACGCGCCGGAAAGGTAGCCTTTAGCCGCCTCTATCAAGCTTGCGAGCATTTTTTAAGCGGTGTTTCTTTAGATCTTGTGGGTATTATCCCCCGCGACACCACAGTGCGTCAATCGGTAGTGCAACAACTCCCTTTAACCATCAGCGCCCCCCAATCTCCAGCTGCTGAGGCCATTGCCACCCTTGCAAAGGAAATTTTGGAATGGGAAACCCCCAAGGGGCTGGATGGAAATATTAAATTCTTCTGGAAAAAATTGCTCTTTCATCAATAGTAATTTTTTTGACACATCACTTGTGTAACTAGAATATGTAAAAGGTTTGAGGAATGTCTATGCACGAAGCACATGCCCATAAAGCCCCCCTGCCCCCTTGGGAGGCCATGGAGCTAGGACATTTATCTTGGAGCGATTTTTCGCCCCTAGAACAAGAGAGTATTGTGCGCCATTATGCGCCCAAGATTCGCTTTCTTGCCTTGCGCCTTAAAAGCAAATTACCCAAAAGTATTTCCCTCAATGAGATGATTAGCGCCGGAACTTTAGGTCTTATGGAAGCCCTTGGAAAGTTTCAACCGCAATTGGGGGTGCGTTTTGACACTTATGCCGGCAATCGCATTCGCGGTGCCATGCTGGATGACCTTAGAAAATTAGACTGGTTTCCAAGACCTTTACGCCAAAAAATACGCCAAATTGACAGCGCCATGCGTGTGGTTGAACGCAATCATGGACGCCCTGCCACCGAAGAAGAACTCATGACCATAACGGGTCTTGAGCTTGGCGAAGTAAGAGAAGGCTTAGAAGCTTTACAAAATCAACTCATGGTATCTTTGGACGCTGTACAAGACAGTATGTTTGAAGATTATCACGACCAAGACGAGCCTTATAGCGTTACGGCAGAAAAAGAAACCCTTGAGCGCTTAGTGCCCCTTATTAGCACATTGACACCAAGAGAGAAACTGGTATTATCTCTCTATTATAGTGATGAATTAAATATGCGCGAAGTGGCAGAGGTTATGGATATTACCGAAGGCAGAGTATCTCAACTGCATTCACAAGCCTTAAAGCGTTTGCGTCAAGAATTTTTCAATACCTATAAGCCCAGTTAACCATTAGCATTACAGTAAATGAGGTAAAGCATATGCCCTATGATCCAGAGATTCGCGTTTTAATCGTGGACGATTTTTCTACCATGCGCCGTATTGTACGCAACGTATTACGCCAGCTTGGTTTTAACAATGTGGTAGAAGCCGACGACGGCACCACCGCTTGGGAAATTTTACAACGTGAAAAAATTGAATTCATCGTATCTGATTGGAATATGCCCCAAATGACAGGCATTGAATTACTTCGCAAGGTACGCGCTGATGAAAAATTGTGCGATACGCCCTTCCTTATGGTAACGGCAGAAGCACAACAAGAAAATATTTTGGAAGCTGTGCAAGCTAAGGTGTCTAACTATATTGTAAAACCCTTCACAGCTGACACCTTAAAACAAAAAATTGACAAAATATTCCCCTAGGGAATATGTGGCAATGTTGTGCTAGCTTAACGCTAAATAACGTCTTATACTTAAGCATAGATGGTGATTCGTGTCTACAGTAGATGAAAAAACAGCTCTTGATGACCTTGAACTAGAAGTGGCTCCTGCCGCGGAAGATAAGGTTGCGCTCGATTTAGAAGGGGCTGATTTTCTTGAAGACGATTTAGAAGATGAAAAGCCTGACACAAGCCTTGCTGTTAGCGAATCTGAAGAAGAAAAATCTGATGAAGCTGAAGAAAAGCCCAAGAGTAAGCTAAAGCTTATTATTATAGCCTTGGTGCTTGTTTTGGCTCTTGGCGGTGCGGCATTGTGGTGGTTTGTATTACGCACACCACCGCCGCCCCCCGTGGAACCGGAAATTATTGTGGTGCCGAGCACTTCCATGGTTCCGCCGCCGCCCACAGATCATATTGTGTCTTTTGAGCCTTTTTGGATACCTCTGCCTGACGGTAAAGGCGGCGAAGTGTTCCTTGTGTGCAAATTTGCCATCGTTACCGATGATGAAAAATTACAATTAGAAGCTCAAAACAAAATGATTTTATTACGGGACGCAGTGTATTATTATTTGGTCAATAAGCCCTACCACTTCCTTATAGACCATGCCAATGTTCCCACCATTAAAAAAGACCTTTCTTCTGTTTTTAGTGGCTACCTTATAAGTGGTAAAATTGAAGATATGCTTTTTGAAGGGTACATAGAAAAATAATACAAATTATGCCATAGTGGCGATGACGTGCAATCTTTTACCATGGAGGCGCGCCATGCAAATTAACCCCACTGTTGGAATTATGTATGCCCAAACAGGCTTTGCTTCCAGAGCCGCCAGCGATGCAACAACGGCGCCGGAAGTAGCTCTTGCCATGTCTCGTACCATAGCCAGTGAGATGGCCAAGCTTGAGCAAAATCAAGTTCAAGCGCCTGACCCCAGCGTGGAAGCGCGCATCACAGATAATGGCGAACATGAAGGCGGATCTCGCGGTTCTTTTTCCATGAATGATCAGAACAAGCAAGAAAACGAGCCGGAGCAAGCAAGTAAGCCTGACGACCCCTTGGTGGGAAATCTTCTTAATATTAAAGTATAGTTAGGAAATGCCATGCTCTCACTCTGGGCCATTTTGCTCTTTACGGGTATCGAAGTTGTCTTGCTTGTGGCCATTTTGTTTTTCTTTTTGCGCCTGCGACGTTCTGAAGACCTTGTGCAACAATTACAAGCCAATCAAGAGATTCTCTTGGCACGCCTACAGCATAATGCCGAATTGGAACGCGAGCTGGTAGCCACCTTTGCCCAGCGCCAAGCAGAGTTGCGCACCCTTGACCAGCGCATGGAAGAAAGGGCCGACGATTTGCGCCGCCTTATCTCTCAAGCCGAAGGCATTACCCGCTCACCACAATTTTTACGCGAACTCATTTTAAATCAAAATGGTCGTGGCCTAAGCTCCAAACAAATTGCCAAAAACGCCGGCCTCACTGTGGATGAAGTGGAACTTATCTTAGCCCAAGCCACAGAAAAATAGCCGCAAAAAAAAGCCCTCTGGCAAAGCATGAGGGCTAAAATATAAGGGCAATCTCTAAATTACTTTCTATCCATCTTTGTGGTCGCCGGCAATCCAATAAGAATTAAAGCCATCACTAAGCCAGCCATCTTGGATATTTCTAAGGCCAGCATCCTCAAAAAGTTTATGATATTCAGAACGCGTACGACGCCAACCCCAAAATTGCTGCCTTCGCATATCAAAAAAGTGCAACACTGCGCGCACACCAATTTTAAACGCATTGACCACAGCGCCAATGGCAGAATCTTCTTCTAGCAACGAAGCAGAAATACAAATGAGCTTACCGCCGGGGGCTAATTGGCCGCAGAGTTCACGCATAGTGAAGGCCAGTTCGCTTTGTTCCATGCTATAATCTACCGCTGACAAATAAATGACATCATACTTCACATTGGGTGGCAGGCAATTGGACGGCAAGCCAATATAAATACGCTCTGAGGGCACACATTCGCGCAAAAGGCGCAAACCGGCCGTGGTAGGTTCATTTACATGCAGTTCCATTTGCGGCAGAGCATCCAGTAAGGATTTTTCTAAATAGCCCACACCGCGCCCAATTGAGAGCACACGCGGCGCTGTATCTAAAGCCATGCTTTTACATTGCTCTTCAATTTGCACAGCTAACCACTGGGCGCCTTTATCCTTACCCATGCGCCACGCAGGCGGCAAACATTCCCAGCTTTGACAGCGACGAAAAAGCTCTTCGTAAAAAGTAGCATAGAATTTAGAGCTAGCTAGGTGAAAAAAAGACACATGCGTAAAGGCTGAAAAGGGTATACCTTGCCAACTTTCCTGATAAAATCTACGCATATATCCTCCTTATAAATAAAAATACAGTAACACTTTGGTATTTATACACCATAAGGGGAGGCTTAGGCAAGGCGCTATAGTAATAAAAAAATACGGCTTTTTGTGGAGAGAACTATGTGGGGGAGGGAAAAACTTTTGCTAGCGC
>CAYJAL010000094.1:0-7921 GCA_964367875.1 uncultured Desulfovibrionaceae bacterium
CGTCAGAAATTTTTTTCCTTATACGCACGACCTTAAGGTCGCTTACGCAGGAAAAAAATCCCTTCCTTGAGCGCCCGTAAAATCTGAAAATTTAAATACACTCCACAAAAAGCAACCAGTCGCGTTTTTGTTGCTAAATACTGTGGTGGCTCTATCTTTGTATCTTGTAAGCGGAGACAAAAACGCGACGCCTCGAAGGGAACCCCCTGTCTTTCCGTTTCACTGCGTTTCGCGTCACGACATCCCCCTTACAGTCCTGCGGACAAGGGGGAAAGGTAAGGGATAAAAATTACATTTACGTAGAAAAGTTTTCGCCACTCCTATTTTCTACAAAAAAGTAATAAACCCCCATGCCCCCTAAAATCATTAGCAGAAAAGATTTTATACCGCGCGGTAGAGTTGAGCGCTCAAACAATTTTAATTTTTTTCTTTATGTCTCTTTTTGTAAAAATACTAAAATGTAGAATTTATATGCAAATAAAAGCGTTTTTGTAAAAAATAAAATTGTATTTTATCTTATATTTTAAATGATTAAATCTCAGTAAACACTTTTGGCACACTTAATGCTTTAGACCAAATATCATTCACGTGGAATGTTTTTATTAACAGTCTAAACAAGAGAAAGAAGGTAAATACAATGAATGCAAGTGATACTGGTTTTATCATCATTTGTGCCACCATGGTTATGCTTATGACACCGGCTTTGGCCTTATTCTATGGCGGTTTGGTACGCTCCAAAAACGTTTTATCCACCCATATGCACAGCTATGCTTCCTTAGGTCTTATTACTGTTCTTTGGGCTTTATTAGGGTACTCTTTAGCCTTTGGCCCCGACCAAGGCGGCCTTATTGGCGATTTCTCCTATATATTTTTAAATGGCGTTAATGGCGAATCCGCCCCCATGGCACCTCAATTGCCGCATACAGTTTTCATGGCTTTCCAATGCATGTTTGCTGTGCTTACGGTGGCCTTAGTGTCCGGCGCCTATGCCGAGCGTATTAAATTTTCTGCCTACTTGCTTTTCTCTGCCCTGTGGTTCTTTGTGGCCTATGTGCCCATGGCGCACTGGGTATGGGGCGGCGGCTGGATGGCACAAATTGGCGCCATTGACTTTGCCGGCGGCGCTGTAGTGCATATGGCTTCTGCTGCCGGTGCTCTGGCTTGTGCCCATGCTTTAGGTGCCAGAAAAGGCCTTGGCTCTGTGCCCATGCGTCCTCATAACTTAACTCTCACTATTCTTGGCGGCGGCTTGTTATGGTTTGGCTGGTTCGGCTTTAATGCTGGTAGTGCTTTAGCCTCCGGTGCTCTTGCAGGCCATGCTTTATTAAGTACACACCTTGCCACCGCTGCCGGCGTATTAGGCTGGCTTGTGGTTGAGTGGAAGCGTACTGGCAAGCCCACCACCTTGGGCGCTGTATCTGGTGCCATTGCCGGTCTTGTGGCCATTACCCCCGGCGCCGGTTTTGTTCCCTTAGGGCCTTCCCTTATCATTGGTTTCCTTGGCGGTATGCTTTGTTACGGCGGCGTGCTTTTAAAAGAAAAGTTTAAGTATGATGATGCCCTTGACGTGGTTGGTATTCACGGTCTTGGCGGCACATGGGGCGCTTTTGCCACAGGTCTTTTCGCCAGCGCCTCTGTAAACGGTATTGATGGTCTTTTCTACGGCAATGCTTCCTTACTGGTATCGCAAGTTATATCCATCATCGCCACTTGGGGCTTTGTATATATCGTGAGCAGAATTGTACTGGCCATTGTTAAGTCCACCGTAGGTTTGCGTGTAAGCGACGATGCTGAAGTGACAGGCCTTGACCTCTCTGAACATAATGAACGCGGCTATTCTTTATAAGAGTTTGTTAAAAGGAAAGTATCATGAAAAAAATTGAAATTATTATCCGTCCTCAAATGCTTGATCATGTACGCGCTGCCTTGGAAGGCGTAGGTGTTACCGGTCTTAACTATAGCGAAGTCAAAGGCTATGGGCAGCAAAGAGGCCATGCTGAAACCTATCGCGGACAAACCATCTTTGTAGAATACGTGCATAAAGTGCGTTTAGAAGTGGTGGTTAATGATGATATGTTGGAAACCATTATCACCACCGTGGAAAAGGCTGCCAAAACAGGCCATGTGGGTGACGGTAAAATCTTTGTTACCGATGTGTGCGAAGTGGTTCGCATACGTACAGGTGAACGTGGTTCCGTTGCTATTTAAACGATTATCTTTGGTATAAACATACTAAGGAACAGCCAAATCCCCTTCTTTGGCTGTTCCTTTTATGGCATGGTGGCATAAGCCTGCTTGACCTTTGACGCAAAAGGTGCGCATATGAATTACACAGTTCAGACAAAAGAAGCTCGTATGGAAAACATAAATTCCTTTCCCAAAGCATCTTCAGACCTTGAAAGATTGGTAGATATTTTAGATGCTTTACATAAGAAAAATATAACTTTAGATGACGCTTTAGGCTTTATTCAAGAAGTTACCTACGCTAAACGCGCCTTGCTCGTTTTGCTTTCCCCTGTGGACGGAGACTTGTATATAGAAGCTGCCTCCGGCCTTTCCAGTGAGCAAAAAAAGCAAGGGCATTATGTGGTAGGTGAGGGCGTTGTGGGCAAGGTTATTCAAAGTGGAGAAGCTCTTTTTATTGAAGATGCTGTGCATAACCCTTTGTTTTTGAACAGAACTCATGCCAGAACTTCCATGGAAAGCGTTTCCTTTTTATGCGTGCCCATTAAATTGCAAGATAAAGTCATTGGCGCCCTTGGTATTGATAGACCCAGCGCTGAGGTTATAAATCCTGAACATGAAGAACGCTTGCTCAGAATTATAGCCAATGCCTTTATTCCTTATATTCACCTGCATCAAGATGCCATGCAAAGGGTAGATGTGGCGGTGGAAAATTTACGTCTACCTTCAAGAGTCAAGGCCGGTTATCGAGGCATTATCGGGAATTCTGAAGGTATAGAAATCATTCATGAGCGCATTGAGCAAGTGGGGCCAAGCTCCACCACGGTTATGATTCGCGGTGAAAGCGGTACCGGTAAAGAATTGGTAGCGCGCTCCATACATGAAAATAGTATGCGCCAAGGGGAAAGCTTTATTTCCCTTAACTGCGCCGCTTTGCCGGAAAGCCTTGTGGAAAGTGAACTCTTTGGTCATGAAAAGGGCGCCTTTACCGGCGCAACCCAAGCCCGTAAGGGGCGCTTTGAGCTGGCCGATGGCGGTACGCTCTTCTTGGATGAAGTGGGGGAATTGCCCCTGCCCACCCAAGCCAAGCTTTTGCGCGTTTTGCAAGAAAAATGCTTTGACCGCATTGGCTCCACCGAAAGTCGCACTGTTGATGTGCGCATTATTGCCGCCACCAATCGCGATTTGGAACTCATGGTGGAAGAAGGCACTTTTAGAAAAGATTTGTATTATCGTCTCAATGTTTTTTCCATCACCTTACCTTCCTTGAAAGAGCGCAAAAGCGATATAGCCTTGCTGGCCGATCACTTTTTAGATATTTTTGCCGCCGTGCATCATAAGGAAAAACCCAAAATTGCCTTGGCTGCCAGTGATATGCTGGAGCGTTATTCTTGGCCGGGCAATATTCGTGAGCTGGAAAATATTATTGAAAGAGCCATGCTCTTGCTTGGGCAAGGGAAATATATTTTGCCCCAGCACTTGCCTTTAGAGCTGCATAGTCATGCTTGCAGCACCTTGCAACAACCAAGGTCTTCTTTGCGAGAGCATGTGGGCACGCTGCCGGAACGCATAGAAGAGCTGGAAAGGGTTTCCATTATGGAAGCGCTGACAGAATCCAAGGGGCATATGGGCCAAGCGGCAGGCACCTTGGGCATTACGGAAAGAATTATGGGGCAGCGCATGCGTAAGTATGGTATTAGTTATAAATCCTACCGTTAGGATTGTAAGATATATGCCAAAAGGGGAGGTCTTGAAAAGGATCTCCCTTTTTTTGTAGACTAAAGCTAAGGTGATGTCTTGGCATGTGTTTTATAATAAGTTCCCTGTGAATCTTTTGCTATTTTATACTATTGTTTTCGAAAAAACAAAATTCCCCCTTCTATCCCTTGACCTTTAACCAAGCTCTCTAGTATAAGATTCCATTCACGTAATAAATAAATTACATACTTGAGGTATTTTATGCGTAAAGCATCCATGGGTATTACACCCGAAGGCTGGCCTTGTATTTTTCTCTGCGCTTTCACGGCGCTAGTTTTCGCCTTTTTCTGTTGGCCTATGGCCTTAGTTTTCGTTATTTTAACATGGTTTTCTGCACATTTTTTCCGCGATCCAGAGCGTGTGGTGCCCCAAGAAGAGGGTATTGCCGTAAGCCCTGCCGATGGTAAAGTCATCCGCATTGACAGACGTCCCGATCCTTTCACCGGTGAAGACGCCATGTGCATATGTATTTTTATGAATGTATTTAGCGTGCATGTGAACCGCGCCCCTGTGAGTGGAGAAATAAAAAATATTCGCTACCATGCCGGAAAGTTTTTCAATGCCGCTTGGGATAAAGCCGCCACCGACAATGAGCGCTGCGCCTATGCCATGCGCGATACTGAGGGCAAAGATTGGTCCTTTGTGCAAATTGCCGGGCTTATTGCCAGACGCATAGTGTGCCGCATCGATATGGGCGATGCTTTGCAAAAAGGTGAGCGCTTTGGCATGATTCGTTTTGGCTCTCGCGTGGATATATATATTCCAGAAAATTATACCCCTGCGGTGCACATTGGCGAGCAAGTTTTTGCCGGTCAAAGCATTGTGGCTCGCAAGGTATAGGGGATAGTGGATAAGGCCATGGATGCAAAAAAGCCAAGACGTAAGGCCATTTATTTATTGCCTAATATGATTACCACAGCCAGTCTTTTCTCTGGCTTTTTAGCTATTATTTGGGCTTCTTCCGGCAGATATCAAGAGGCTGCCATGGCCATTTTTTTCTCCGCCCTTATGGATGGACTTGATGGAAAAGTGGCCAGACTTACCAATACTGCCAGTGAATTTGGTATACAATACGACTCTTTGGCAGATTTAGTGGCCTTTGGCGTGTCGCCTTCCTTACTCATGTGGCATTGGCATTTGCACGCCTTTGGGCGCTTTGGCATTGCCATATGCTTTATCTTCACCGCTTGCGCCGCCTTGCGTTTGGCGCGTTTTAATGTTTCCACCGCCATTACCAATAAAAAATTCTTTATTGGCCTACCTTCTCCGGCAGCGGGATGTACTGCGGCAAGCTTAGTGCTCTTTGCCAAATTTTTTCCAGAATTTATGCAAGGTGCCATACCGGCATTTTGCCTTGGTTTTACCTTACTTTTAGGCATGCTTATGGTAAGCCGCGTGCGTTATTATTCTTTTAAAGAATACGCCTTTGTGCGCGCGCATCCCTTTAGCTCCATGGTAACGGTAATCTTACTTTTTGCTCTTTTGGCCTCGCAGCCCAAGCTTTTAGCTTTTGCCGTGGCCTTAGTATATATAGTGGCAGGTCTTATCTACACCTATATTGTTCTTCCGCGCCGTAACCGCGAGCTACTTCGTAGCTCTGTTCTACAAGATGACTAAATGAGGTCATGAGCTCTGTTATGGCAAAAAATATGCAACACAATATAACCAGAAATAAGGGCTCATAAGAGCCTTTGTTCCTTTGTAGGGGCAAAATTTTTGGAATAATTGTGTGGAGTTTTTTACTGATTTAACGAGATAGAGGAAATATAATGTCAAACCGTGTTTACTTTTTTGATACAACCTTGCGTGATGGTGAACAATCGCCAGGCGCCACTATGAATTTAGCCGAAAAATTACGCTTGGCTAGACAATTGGAAATTTTAGGTGTGGATATTATGGAAGCAGGCTTTCCTGCCTCCAGTCCCGGCGATTTTGAAGCCGTGCAGGCCATTGCCTCGCAAACGCGCAATGTGCAAGTGGCAGGCCTTTGCCGCGCCTTACCTAAAGATATTGATAGCTGCTGGGAGGCCATTAAAGAGGCTGAAGCTCCACGCATTCATACCTTTTTATCCACTTCTGATTTGCATATGAAGTATAAATTGCGCAAAGATCCCGACACCGTGCTAGCCATGGCTGTGGAAGGGGTGAAGCGCGCCGCTTCTTATACTTCCAATGTAGAATTTTCTTGCGAAGATGCTTCGCGTTCCAATTGGGATTTTTTGTGCCGCGTTACCGAAGCTGTTATTAATGCCGGTGCACGCACCATTAACTTGCCAGATACCGTGGGTTATGCCATGCCCGAAGAATACGCTGAGCTTTTCCGCTATGTTATTGAAAATACCCCCAATAGCGATAAGGCCATCTTTAGCACCCATGCCCATAATGACCTTGGCGTAGGTGTGGCCAGTTCTTTAGCGGCCTTACGTGCCGGTGCGCGTCAGGTGGAAGTGACCCTTGGCGGTATTGGTGAGCGTGCAGGCAATGCAGCTTTAGAAGAAATCGCCATGGCCTTACGCGTGCGTAAAGATTATTACGGCCTGGAATGCAATATTAAAACCGAGCAATTATACCCCTCTTGTCGTATGCTTGCCATGACCATTGGTACACCCATTCCGCCCAATAAGGCCATTACCGGCGGCAATGCTTTTGCTCACGAGTCCGGCATTCACCAAGATGGCATGCTGAAAAATCGTGAAACTTATGAAATTATGACACCGGAATCTGTTGGCCGTGCCACCAGTGATTTGGTGTTGGGTAAGCACTCCGGTCGCAATGCCGTGAAGAGCAAGCTGGAAAGCCTTGGCTATAGCCTTAATGAAGAGCAAGTGGATCAAGTTTTCACCGCGGTGAAGAATTTGGCCGATATGAAGAAAACTGTGCATGACGAAGACCTTGTAGCCTTGGTATTGGAAGAAATTTACCGCATACCAGACCGTTATCGTTTGGTACATGCCAGCATTAACTCTTCTTCTACCCAAGATATTCCCCCCACGGCGGCGGTGGTATTAGAAGTGGATGGTGTAGAAAAGCGCGGCGCCGGTTTTGGCGTAGGCCCTGTGGACGCATTGCTCAATACCATTAGTGATATTGCCGGTATTAAGCCGGAATTACAGCAATATATTGTAAACGGCATCACCGGTGGCACCGATGCTCAAGGCGAAGTAACTGTACGCGTTTGTGATAACGAATCCGGCGCTGCAGCCGTGGGACGCGGCGCGCACCCCGATATTACCGTGGCCTCTGCCAGAGCCTATGTGAATGCTTTGAACCGATTGACCAAAAAAGACAGCGAATGCAAGTAAAGGAATTGTAATTATGGCACATACTTTAGCTCAAAAAATCTTACAAAAGCACACAGAACAAGAAATTACCTCTGTGGGACAAATTGTCCGTTGCAAACTCTCCTTGGTGCTGGCCAATGACATCACCGCTCCCTTAGCCATCAAATCCTTTGAAGGCATGGGCGCGAAAAAAGTTTTTGATAAGGAAAAAGTGGTTTTTGTTATGGATCACTTCACTCCGCCCAAAGACATTGAATCTGCCAACCAAGTGCTTGTTTCGCGTAAATTTGCCGCTGAGCAAGGTTTAACCCATTATTATGAAGGTGGCGACGCCGGTATTGAGCATGCCCTTCTCCCAGAGCTTGGACTTGTGGGCGCTGGCGATATCGTCATTGGCGCCGATAGTCACACCTGCACCTATGGCGGCGTAGGCGCTTTCGCCACCGGTCTTGGTTCCACCGACATTGCCGGCGGTATGGCCCTTGGTGAAACTTGGTTTAAAGTGCCGCCTTCCATTCGCGTTTCCTATTCCGGCACCATGCCCAAATATATGCGCGCTAAAGATCTTATCCTTATGCTCATAGGTCAAATTGGCGTAGACGGTGCTTTGTACCGCGCTTTAGAATTCGACGGTGCTGTCATCGACGCCCTTGATATCGAAGGTCGCCTCACCATGGCTAATATGGCCATTGAAGCCG
>CAYJAL010000095.1:0-7643 GCA_964367875.1 uncultured Desulfovibrionaceae bacterium
CTGAGCGCAGCCCTTGCCCACATCACCATAACCGATAACTACAACCACTTTACCGGCAATCATGATATCGGTGGCGCGCTTGATACCGTCGGCTAAGGATTCACGGCAGCCATAGAGGTTGTCGAATTTAGATTTGGTCACAGAGTCGTTAACGTTAAAGGCTGGGAAGAGCAATTTGCCTTCTTCAGCTAATTGATAAAGGCGATGCACGCCGGTGGTGGTTTCTTCAGAAACGCCCTTAATGTTGGCGGTAAGGCGGTGGAAACGCTCTTTATCATTGGCATAAGAAAGTGCCAAACGGTTCATAATAATTTGGAATTCTTTATTATCGTACTTTTGCTCTAAAAGGGCAGGATTGTTTTCCACTTCCACGCCTTTATGCAGCATAAGGGTGACGTCGCCGCCATCGTCCACAATAAGGTCTGGGCCAGAGCCATCAGGCCAGGTCATGGCCATCTCTGTGCACCACCAGTACTCTTCTAAGGTTTCGCCCTTCCAAGCAAATACCTTTGCATAGCCAAGCTCAGCAATGGCAGCGGCGGCATGATCTTGAGTGGAGAAAATATTGCAAGATGCCCAGCGAATATCGGCGCCAAGTTCATAGAGAGTTTGGATAAGCAGGGCTGTTTGAATGGTCATATGCAAAGAGCCGGTAACTTTTAAACCCTTCAGGGGCTTAGAGGCGCCGTACTTGGCAATGCACTGCATAAGGCCTGGCATTTCGCGCTCAGAAAGCTGCATTTCTTTTTTACCAAAATCGGCAAGGCTAATGTCGGCTACCTTATAATCAAGGCTTAAATCAAGGGCTTGTGCTTGAGACATGAGGAACTCCTTTAAAGTTCTTTTTTTGCCACGACCAAGAAAAGATCGAGGTTTTTTTGTAAAGAATTACGTTGTATATGCGCCAGCGTAAGGCCAGCATCGTGCACGAAACTTTGCAAAGTGTCTTGGTCAAAACCAAGCCAGCGATCACCAAAATTTTCGCGCATTTTTTCATTGGTATGTTTATCAAAATCGGCAATGAACACCAATCCACCGGGGCGCAAAATGCGCTGCACTTCTTTTAAGGTGTGCAAGGGGCTGGAAAGGTGGTGTAATACTAGATTGATACAGGCAAAATCTGCCTCGCCATCGCGTAAGGGCAAATGGTCAAGCTCGCCAATACGTAAGGAAACGCGCTCTTCTTGCGGTGAAGCGGCGCTGCTGTTTTCCGGCGCAAAGCGGCGTCTGGCCAGCTCTATCATACGCGGACTACCGTCCACCCCTACCACGCTTTGGGCATGGGGTAAAAGCTTTTCCAGCACCGAGCCTGTACCGCAACCAAGATCCACAGCCAAAGTGCATGGGTTTGGCATGGCGTCACATACGGCGCCGGCAAGGTCAAAAGAGCCCAAAATTTCTTCATTGAGGGTATCCCAATCTTCGGCAATGGCATTGAAAAACTGCCTTGTGCGTAAGGCTCTTTCTTCTATGCAACGCGCCCCTAAATGCACATCATTTTGCATGGCGGCATTGGCGTCCACAAAGGGTAAAATGCAAGAGATAAAATCTTGCGCCGCCCCTTCCTTGCTAACAGTATAAAATACCCAAAGGCCGTCGCGGCGCCATTGCAATAAATTGGCTTCGGTAAGAATCTTTAAATGGCGAGAAATACGCGACTGCCCCATTTGTAAAATGCTTACCAATTCATTGACGGATAATTCATAATGCGCCAGCACGTGTAACAGGCGTAAACGTGTCTCATCGGCTAGGGCTTTAAAGTAATGTAAGGCTTGGGACATGGTTTCCTCATGGGGTTATCAAGAAAGCTTGATATGTATATCTGTTTTTTCAAATATAGGCAAGCGCGGAATTTGCCCATTGACACCGCAATGTATTTCACTAATAGTAAACTAGCAGAAAATGTTAAGGAGGCGGCAAAATGCTTTTAACATATGAGTGTTATAGTGAGATGCGTGAGCTTTGCCATAATGCTTGGCAAAGAAATTTATTGTCGGGTTTTAATGGCAATGTATCCCTGCGTGTGGGAGAACATATTGCCATAACGCGCAGTGGCGCTGCCAAGGGCTATTTACAAGAAAGAGATGTGTGCCTACTCGATGCCATTGGGCAAGTGGTAGAAATGGCCGATGAGGATGTGTGCGCTTCTTCTGAAGGTTTTATGCACGTACAAATATATGCTCAACGTCCCGATGTGCAGGCCGTAGTGCATTGTCATCCGCGGCATTTATTGGCGCTGGAAATGAAACTTGGCGGCGCCGAGCGTACTGCTTTTTTACATATGCCTGTATTTGAGGCAGATTTATTGCGCTCGCGTTTGGGTTTTGTGGCGGATTTTTCGCCGGGTACGCAGGCTTTGGCTGAGGCTGTGGGCATGTGCAGTGTGCGCCATGACGCCATTTGGATGTCTTGCCACGGCCTTACATGCGTGGGCAAAACAGGCATTGAAGCTTTGGCCTTGGCTGAAGAGCTGGATCATTTAGCCGCTTTGCAGCTTTTAGCATTGTAAATAAAGTCCGCCTTTTTGTAAAAAAAGACGGATTTTGTTTACAATATTTCCTTCAGCTGGGCTCATGATTCCTTTTATAATTAAAAGGAACAAGTGCTACATTTCGATAGATAAGCACTTAAAAGTATCAAACTCAAGGCCTGTAATAAGGCTTTGCGACTGCTCAGAAAATTCTATGGCACGGGCTTGCTGTAAATGCTGTAGCCATGCAGCATTATCTTTCCACACCTCAAAAGCCATAATTGTATTGGGATTTTTCTTATTTACATGCACAGAATTAAACAAACAGCCGGGTACATCTTTGTTCTTTGCAAAAAAATCTTGCATAAGCTTTTTAAGCTCCATCACCTTGCCCTCTTGGGCTGTGAGAGATCCTAAAACAGACACTTGTTTTTCTAGCGAAGCTTGACTTCCGTAGTGATATATGCCGTGCGAACCCCTGAATTGCGTATACTTGTTAACATGAAAATCTGCAAAACATTTGGGGGTTACCCTATAAAATTCTTGTACATGGTCTGAATTAAAATGAGCCTTCCAAATTTTTTCACTTTCCCAAATTTCATAATTAAGAAAGACATTTTTCTTCTTCGTGCTTACTTGCAATGTGCTGAGCTCACAGCCTCGCACCTTGCTATTACCATGAAAAAAATTTACTAAACTAGCATGCGCTTCAGGAATTTTATCTTCCAATGCTGTACCAAATCCCACCAAGGCAAATTTTCCCGTAATCATGTCCGTTTCCTTGTGTAAAAAAATTCCATATATTGTAATGCAGCTAAGATATACATATTTGTGGAAATGTACGTCATTTGTCTTTGTGAAGTCAACACACAGCGAAGAAACATTTTTTTATCACAATGAGTTTATACATTTTTTATCGCTAGCGCCTTACTTTTTTTATAAAAAGCACACAGCAGAGAAACGTCCTTTTTTAACAAGGATAAAGAGAAAGCCCCTTACTGCGACTGCATAAGGGGCTTTTTGTTTATCCATTCACTGAATTTTTCTGCTCAAAATTCCAAGTATCGCGGAGCATCTCTTCTAAATTACGCTGCGTTTTCCAACCAAGCTCCGCCAAGGCCTTGCCCGGATTGGCATAGCATGTGGCAATATCACCCTCACGGCGAGGACGAATCTCATAAGGCACTTTTACCCCATTGATTTTCTCAAAATTTTGCACCAAATCCAAAACGCTATAGCCTACGCCTGTACCTAGATTATAGGTATGCAAACCTTGCCCTTGCAATAATTTTTCCAGCATGGCCACATGCCCCTCGGCCAAATCCATGACGTGAATATAATCGCGCACGCCGGTGCCATCATGGGTATCATAATCATTGCCAAAAACAGGCAACACAGCATGCTTACCGCAGGCCACTTGGCTGATATAAGGCATAATATTATTGGGTATACCCACAGGATAATCACCTATAATACCTGAAGGGTGCGCACCAATGGGATTAAAATAGCGTAAAAGGCCAATGCTCCAACTGGAATCCGCCGCAAAAATATCACGCAACATATCTTCAGTCATAAGCTTGGTCTGGCCATAAGGATTGGTCACAGATAAAGGAAAGCTTTCGTCAATGGGATTAGATTTAGGCGTACCGTACACCGTGGCCGAGGAGGAAAATATCATCCTTTTGGCATTATATTTTTTAAGCAAGGTCAGCACATTCAAGGTGCTTGTCATATTATTGCTATAATATTCCAAGGGCATGACCTTAGATTCGCCCACAGCTTTTAAACCGGCAAAGTGAATACAGGCTGTAATCTCATGCGCCTTAAACACTTCTTCCAAGGCGTCTATGTCGCAGCAATCCACCGCATAATGCTGTAATTTTTTGCCCGTCATCTGCTCTAAGGTTTGAATCCTTTCTGGGCGAGAGTTGCAAAAATTATCTACTATAACAATATCATGCAAAAGAGGATTAGCTTTTGCCAACAAAGACACAATGGTATGGCTACCAATATAACCTGCGCCACCTGTAATAAGTATCATACATCAACCCTCCCTATAGGGACATTTTTTTCTATAAAAAAAAATACTATAAAAAAACATGACAAATGTACAATGACAATTTTGATACAGGCTTTTTCTTGTAAAAAGAGCCTTTTTAACCTATAATTCATCTGTTTTATAAAATTTTTATCTGGGAGAAAAAGTATGATCAGACAAGTTCAAGACGTGGCTGTAGCCCATATAGAAAAAAATCGCGGCGGCGAAGGCGTCACCGAAGCCCACTGTCTCTTAAAAGAAGACGAATTCTACGGCAAAGGGCGCATGTTTAATAAAGTAGTTTTAGTGCCCGGCGCCTCTGTGGGCGTGCACAAACATGAAGGCGACTTTGAAGTGTACTATATCCTTTCCGGTAACGGCACCTATAATGATAATGGCACAGATATGCCCGTAAGCGCCGGAGATGTGACCATCTGTAAGGAAGGCGAAATTCACGGCATTAAAAACACCGGCACAGAGAATTTAGAATTCATGGCCATGATTTTATTCACTAAATAGTCGTTTACACATAGAAAAAGGAACGTAAGGGGCAATCCCTACGTTCCTTTTTTATGTGGTTCACTCTCTACTTAGCAACTCGTCGTAAAAGCAAAATTCAGACAATATGCCACAGGATGTGGCGAGCCGCGCAGCGGAGCAAGCCAAAGGCAAGGCGGAATTCACTTCCGCCGCCGACGACGCTTGCGATAGCTTGTGTCGTACAGGACGTACAACCAAGCGTCATACTCAAGATGTGGCGAGCCGCGCAGCGGAGCAAGCCAAAGGCAAGGCGGAATTCACTTCCGCCACCGACGACGCTTGCGATAGCTTGTGTCGTACAGGACGTACGACCAAGCGTCATCCTTACGACGCTTGAATACCTTCCACAGGCTCCGTTAATAAAAACTCACCCTTTTGAATCCACTCTTTCAATTCATTGGCCACATCTAAGGACAAGGAATAGGAAGTAAGGGGCACTGTTTTTACCTTTTTATCCATCAGCTCAATTTCGCCGCTCATAAGCTCGTCAAAAGGCGCGTGAGCTAAGATACGGGGAATGCAGTTGGGATAATCATGCCCATAATCTTTAATAGGCATCAAAATATCGCTATTATCCACAGCGGTAAACCAAGCCATTTCTTCATTCAATATGGGAATAGGAATGCCCACACCCACATTTAAGGTGCACCCATAGCCCATAAGCGAAAGACCGCGAATATATTTCTGCTTCATGGCCTTTAAATCACCTTTAAGCATAAGAGTGCCCGAGGCTGTCAACGGCAAGCCGCGCTCAGTACGCTGGGGGCTGGCCACATGCTGCGTACCAGCGCCAATAACATAGCCCACGCCACCACCTAAGAAGATGCGCGTGCCCATGCCTATGGTGCGGAAATAAGGGTCATTGAACAGCGGTGACAAATGCCCTGCTGTGGCATAATTTAAATTCTGCATATTGGGACGCAAAGGCCCCATATAAGTATAAATAATGCGGCCTGTAAGGTTTACGGCGGCATTATAGTTTTGATAACAGTTACGAGGATTTAACAGCTCAGCATAGGGCAAATCCTGCAAGGTAATATGTCTATCTTGGGTGCGACGCGGATAGCAATCTGTACCATAGGATTGGGATTGCAAATGCACGCTTTTGCCGGCCACAAGATCTTCGATAACATGGGCGCCGCCATAGGCAAATTGCCCGGGATAGGGCTCATTGAGGGGGTCGCCTTCTTTCATTTCGGTGGCGCCTAAATAACCGTCAGCAGCGGCAATGCCGCCATAGCAGGGAACGCCATTTATCCAAATTTTCGAAGAGCGCATGGTGGGCGCCTCAGGTTGTCCCATATTAAAGAGCAAACCCGAAGAACACATGGGGGAAAAGGTGCCTGTGGTAACTACATCCACTTCTTTAGCGGCTTCTTCCTTACCCAATTTACGTACAATATCACACATTTCAGCGGCATTGACCACCACAGCCTTGCCGGCCTTAATGCGTTCATTTATCTGTGCAATAGTTTTAGTAACTTTGCTTTTTGACATAATTTTCTCCTTAAACCAGAGTCGAATGGCTAGCAGTACCAAACAAATTTTTCTTTGTAAATGTAAAACCTTGGTTACTCCCTAGCTTATAAACTCTTGTTCCCTACCCCTAAATGAGCCTTGGACATTTACAGCACTTTGCGGTATGTAGCCCATATATTCTTAATTAACATAGGTACACCATGCCCAAATTACAACACATCAGAAACTTTTCCATCATCGCACATATTGACCACGGCAAGTCCACCTTGGCTGACCGCATTTTAGAAATCACCGAGCTTGTGTCAGACCGTGAAAAAAAAGACCAATATCTCGACAAGATGGACCTGGAACGCGAACGCGGCATCACCATTAAGGCCCAAACCGTGCGCATTCCCTTCACCTCTAAAAACGGTGAACAATATATCCTCAACCTTATCGACACCCCCGGGCACGTGGACTTTAACTACGAAGTGTCGCGCTCCTTGGCAGCCTGCGACGGCGCCCTCTTGGTGGTGGATGCCACCCAAGGTGTGGAAGCGCAAACCCTAGCTAACGTATATTTAGCCCTTGACCATGACCATGAAGTCATTCCTGTGCTCAATAAAATTGATTTGCCAAGCTCTGACGTAGACAGAGTGCGCGAAGAAATTGAAGAAGCCATAGGCCTTGATTGCACCGACGCCTTGCCGGTATCTGCCAAAACCGGTGAAGGTGTGGCCGAAGTATTAGAAGCCTTGGTGCAGCGCCTGCCCGCCCCCCAGGGCGACCCCGATGCCCCTTTAAAAGCCCTTATTTTTGACTCTTGGTACGACAGCTATCAAGGCGTTGTGGTGCTTTTCCGTATTATGGACGGCACCATTAAAAAGAATGAGCGCATTCGCCTTATGGCTACAGGCAAGGAATACGAAGTCTTGCGCCTTGGTGTATTTTCTCCCGAGCCTACAGATATGCCCGTGCTCAGCGCCGGCGAAGTGGGCTTTTTATGCGGCAGTATTAAGGAGCTGGGCGATGCCAAGGTGGGTGACACCATTACCCTTGTGAATAATCCTGCCAGCGAACCTGTGGAAGGCTTTAAAGAAGTACAGCCCATGGTATTTTGTGGCTTGTACCCTTCTG
>CAYJAL010000096.1:0-7626 GCA_964367875.1 uncultured Desulfovibrionaceae bacterium
AAAAAAAATACCCCCTCACATTCCTTAAAGGGGTAGAAATAAGTTATAAAAAATCCCGCCTGCAAGATTGCTTAGACATTATTCAAAGGGAAAATTTTGATATCATTGTTATGGGGGTACATGAAGACGAATACGCCGATTGTACCACCGCCGGTTTTTTAAAAAACATGACACCGGACGAAGCCTATGCTGCCTATTTAGACTTAACCATCGAAATGCTCAGCACTTGCCAATGCTATGATATTGTAGCCCATGTAGACTATTTACTCAGATATATAGATCCTGTGCACATAGAAAAACATGAAGAAAAACTAGGCCGTATCTTTCAGTTAATCATAGAGCATGACAAAGTATTAGAATGCAATACACGTTTTTTGTATCAGCATGACAATAATACCTACATAAGGTATATTTTTGAAAAATATTATGCCTGCGGCGGGCGCAAAGTGTGCTTAGGCAGTGATGCCCATACAACCAAAGCTTTCATGGGCGGCTTTGAACAGGCCACAGCTATTTTGAAAAACATCGGTTTTACGCATGCTGTGACATTTCAAAAACGTAAAGAACATCTTGTACCCTTGGCCTAATAATTAGCAGAGAAAAATGCAAAAGAGATACACACTAAAAAGTGTATCTCTTTACAGAAAAAAAAGAGAGGCTCGTAGAAAAATAATGTGCCTTCACAGTTCAATGAATCTTATTTATACAGCACATATATGTTCACAGAGTTCATGAAAAAAAGCATGGATACGTGCTTCATCTTCGACCAAATTCATAACACTTGGTGAATGTATTTGTCTTTCTTTAAGAGCTTGTAAGCTTGGCATGGTAAGGCATATTTTAGGTAAACCCTCAAGTTGCGGTAAGCTTTCGCATACTTTGTTTTCAGCTTGGTTTATAATAAGAATTTGCTTATGCAAGCCAAGTTCCTTAGCCATGTTACCCACTTGCGCTGCTGTTTCTAGGGCACGCCTGCTAGGCTCTGAAATAACAAGCAAGCAATCGACATGAGCTACAGTACCGCGTCCCAAGTGCTCTACCCCGGCTTCCATATCAACCAAGACCCATTCTGTACGTTCAAGCACCAAATGCGCCAAAAGAGCCTTCAGCAAGGCATTGCCAGCACAGGCACAGCCAGCCCCAGCTTGTACACCGCCCATAACTAAAAGGCGTTTTTCCCCAGCATCTTTGAGATGATCTGTAGGCAAAGGGACAGATAAACTTTGCGGTAAATCGCTCACACGAGGGTTTAAATCCATCATGCCCGATTGAGCCGGATACACGCGCTCTGCAAGTAAGGCTTCGCGTGCCATAAGTGACTCTGGTACTTCTTCGCAAGCAAGGCCCGATGCTTGCCCTAAACACTGTGCTGTATCTGCGTCAACCAACCATACAGACTCCCCCTTCGCGGCAAGATAGTCTGCTAATAATGCCACTATGGTTGTCTTACCTACGCCGCCTTTTCCGGCCACTGCAATTTTCATATTTTCCCTGTGTATCTGTTAAAAATAAAGAGCTTAGAGGTGGATGCCCTCTAAGCCCTTTATATGTAATTATGCTTGCAATCCTAGAGCCATGCGTTTTTGAATAATACGCTTATCGATAAGTTCCGCAGCCTTAATGGGATCTGGCTCCACAGCAAAGGTGGCGCCCACCAAGTCTTCTAGGCCATTTACAGCAAGATCTGTAACTTTTGCCGAGCCAAGAATATTGGGTGGCAAACCAAGATGTGTGTAAATACCGCTAGATACGGCATATAAACCAATGGCAGCGGCTTTTTCTGAATACCATTCAGGCGCTGATGCAGCCACCGGTAAATCTGCAATATCCACACCCAAGGCATTGGCAAGTAAAGCGCAAAGGTGGATAATTCTCGCATTATCCACACAGCTTCCCATGTGTAATACTGGCGGAATGCCAAGAGCAGTACATACTGCCTTGAGGCCGGGGCCTGCGTGTTCGGCACTTTGCGGTAAAAGTAAACCGGCTTTGCCCACAGCACCTGTGACACAGCCTGTCACAAGCACAAGGATATCCTTTTTAATCAACTCTCTAATAAGAGCCACATTGGCAGAATCTTGCTTTACTTTGGGGTTATTACAGCCCACAACAGCCACAGCGCCTCTCACACTACCCGTTTTAATGGCGTCAATAAGCGGCGCAGCCGTACCTCCTAGAGCTTCGATAATGGCTTCGTTGGAAAAACCTGTCATGAGCTCCACCGGTGCCACAGGAATTTCTACACGATTTTTATCGCGTTCCACATAGGCATCAATGGCCATTTGTACTATTTTTTCCGCCTCTTCGCGCCCATTATGCGGGTGAACAGAAAAATGTGTTGCCCCTGTAAAGCGGGCTTTTTCTGCTGTGTCAATAAAGCGAGTGTGGTAGCAACCGGCCACTTGCACAAGACTTGGCATAATACATTGATAATCTACAACGATGGCTTCCACAGCACCGGTAACAATGGCAAGTTCTGTCATAAGGTGATTGCCGGCAAGGGGAATACCTTGGCGCATAAGCACTTCGTTGCCCGTACAGCAGAGCCCAGCCACAGTAATACCTTGCGCGCCGTTAGCTTGAGCTTTTTCAATCATCTTAGGATCGCGCGCAGCCGCAAGAATCATTTCTGAGACCACAGGATTATGCCCATGCACTAATATATTAACTGTTTCTTCCTTGATAACGCCAAGGTTTACCGTGGACATGCGCGGCTTTGGCACGCCAAACATAATGTCGCACAGCTCTGTGGCAATCATGGAACCAGCCCAGCCATCGGCCAGAGAACATCGTGCTGCATGTAGTAAAGTATTGGGCGCATCATTATCACAGCCCATATGGGTTCTGTGCATCATTTCAGCTATTTCCCTGTCGATGCCTCTGGGGGTAATACCCAATTTTTCCCAAATGGCACGGCGCTTTTCCGGCACACGGTTAATAAAACTGATAGCTTTTCTTCTACTGCCAAAGTCAGAATAAAAGACATCCACCAAATCTTTAGCGATGGCGTTCAAGTCACGGTTTTCTATAGTAATGCCCACTTCACTGGCAATTTGCAGAAGTTTTTTCTCTTCTTTTATGGCATAGTGCTTGGTGTGCCCTTCTACAATGGCTTCAAAGGCCTCAAGAACGTCACGGCCATGGTCGGAGTGCCCTGCAGAGCCGCCGGCTACAAAGCGCCCAAAGTTACGTGCTACAATAACATCGGCATCGGCACCGCAAACACCGCGCGAAAGCTTGCCGCCCGGTGCGGCCTTAGCACTAATACGACATGGCCCCATAATACAGTTTTTGCAGGTGGTTCCAAGTTCACAGAAAGTACAATGCGGCGTTTGCTGGGCTAATCTGTCCCAAGCAGTTTCCACACCATCTGCCTTAGCCTTTATAAGCATTTTTTGCGCATCTTCCCACATGGACATATCTTCAATGGACATTTCTTTCTTACTCATGTTCACCCCTTAACATTTCTTAATTATTTTATAAAATAAGAACAATACATCTTTTCAATGTAATTTGCTATGTATTAAAAGTCAAGACAGGTGACGCAACAACAAAAGTATGTTTTGCTTGCTACAATAACTAAAACAGCCAAGGAAATTATGTACGAGCTTGGGTGAATACATGACAGTAACATAGAAATTTTCTTCATTTATGTACAAAAGCAAGTAACGCTACCACTAAAAAATAGACATAACATTTTAATATTACAAAGAAATATTTTTTTAAAAAAAACACTTTACAAAAACATAGTAAATCAGTAGTAATTCCCTCAGGTCGTGACGCTGTTCATGGCTACGCACTATATGCGTGTGGGTGCATAAAGTACCCCCTCTTTATTCAAATATGCAGCTAAGCATATTTAGGGCTTACGCCTGAGGTTATATATACCTCGTCGTCTTGAGATGTATAGAGTTGCAATGAACTCTATTTTCCTTCCACAGACGCCTCCCCTTACCCTAACTCTACGAAGCAATATTTTTTGCTGCTTTTTTGCGACCTTTTTTTAGGTCTATTTTTTAGCATTTACTTTTTGAGAGGATATTATGGCTGACATTTTGTTACAAAAACCCGCTGCAGGACAAATCACTACCCTTAAGCCTCAAGCTGAAGATCGTTTAGTTTTTGAATTTAACTCCACTGATGCCACGCTTGATCGTGATGGCAATAACCTTGTCATGAGTTTTGAAGATGGCGCAAGCTTATCTTTAACTGATTTTTATGTGGCATATACTTCAGAAAATATGCCTACCTTCCTCATCAACGGCGCAGAAATTGATGGCGAAGAATTTTTTGCTGCCCTTGATGAAGAGCTCATGCCTGCAGCTGGCGCCGGCACTGGCGCGCCACAAGGCAGCGGTAGCAGTGTGGATACCATTGCCGGCACCCTTCTTGGCGGCATAGATCGCTTGGGTGGTCTGGATCAAGAAGGCGTCAATACTCCTGTTACTTTCAGAAACCTTCCAGAAGGAGCTGGTGCGGCGGCGAACTCTGCTCCCACTGTGACAGATATTATTGCCACTGCAGATGACAATAATGATGGTAACACCGCAGCTCAAGCTGTAGGCGCCCATGTGGGTGTAAAAGAATCCGGCGTGGGCTTTGGTGGCGGCCCCAATGATGCCTATGCCGGAGACTTAGTGGCACAGGGGCAGATTATCGCCAGTGATGAGGACGACGACACCCTTACTTTTAGCTATGCTGACGGCAGCACAGGCACCATTCAAGGGCAATACGGTGAATTTACCCTCAATGCCGATGGTACTTTTAGCTATAGTATCTTTGCCTCTGACAATGCAGATAACAGCATTGCAGACAAACTTGACAGCTTAAACGCTGGCGAAAATGTACAAGAAAGCTTTACAGTGTTTGTAAGCGATGGCAATGGAGGTGTGACCTCTACAACTGTTATTGTAAACGTACAAGGCACCAACGACAAACCCGAAATTTCCTTTGATGCAAGCGATGCTAATAATGACGTATGGGTAGCTGAAAGAGATGATGATGCTAGCAATGTTGACGATTTTGTCGCCAAGGGTACTCTTGATGTTGTTGATCATGACGATGATGGTGTAAGCCTTGCGGATCAAAAATTTAGCATCGAAAGCAATGGCAACAGTGCATCCGCAGACGAATTCGGCGGCCATGTCACCATTGACGGCTTGTATGGTAAGCTTAGCATTGATGGCCAAACTGGTGAATACACGTATACGCTCTACACTCCTGCTGATGGCGATAAATATGATGCTGTGGCAAAACTTGGTGATGAGCGCGTCACAGAATCTTTTGATATCACAGTAACGGATAGACATGATGCCAATGATACCCTTGAAAATCTCACCTTTAATGTGCAAGGTTCTGATAATGGTGTCATTATTGTACCCACTGACCCTACGGACCCCAGTATCCCCACTGACCCTACAAGCCCCCATGCTTTTGAGCATATTTTTGATGAAGATGAATTAACAAATGGTACTGACGCAACTCAAGAAAACCTCACAGTCACGAAATCTTTGACCATTACAGCGCAAGACGGTTTAACAGAAATCACCGTTGACGGCACCGTTGTAGCCACGTGGAATGAAGCCACGGATTCTTGGGATATGGTAAACCAGCCTGTAAGCACTGCCCATGGCACCCTTTCTTTAACGGTAACAGGTGGCATTGAAAGTGGCTATACAGTGGAATATACCTATACCTTTACAGCGCCTGATACCCATGCAAAACAAGGGGAAGATAGCTCCGCAACAGGCTTTGAGCTTGGCTTTAAGGATGTAGACGGCACACAAAGCACTGCCAGCGTTGGCATTACCATTGTGGATGACATGCCAGAAGTGACAGTCATTACGGATGGTAAGCTTGATATCGCAGACAGCACCGAAGTTATCGCCACCTATAAAGAAGGGGCTGACGGCGCTACTGTAAGCTTTGAAACAAAAGAAGGCTCTAACTTCACTGTGGATGGTAATCAAGTTAAATATGGCGATCAAGTTATTGGTACATTGAAAGCAGAAAATGGTGAAATTACCTTCACTTATAATGATGCCTTTGTTCCCAATGGCGTTGTGCCTAATGTGGAATTTAGCTACACCGTCACCGATGGTGATAATGACGTTGTACAAAATGATGCCAATCTTGATTTAACAGGTAAAACCATCGTGGTGGTTGACCCCACAGATCCAAGCACCACCCCTGATGATAAGGATGACAACTCTAAGCCCAATGAAGACCAAGCCCTTGCCGGTGTAGAGCATGTCTTACAAGATAAGGATACCCTTGGTGCCAGTTCTGATTCTGCCTACGGTCAGCTCGATATTGACTCTCTGGATGCGGTGACAGAAGTATTTATTGGCGGACAGAAATTTGAATTTGATGCCCATGGCAATCTTACCAGCGGTAATACTGTTAGCCAAAATGGTGTAACTATCACTGTAGGCAATTACAACCCCACCACAGGAAAACTTGAGTATTCCATAAGCTTAGATGAAGGTTATCAACACGATCCAAATACTGATAGTGATAGCCTTAGCTTTGGCGTAAGCGTAAATGGCGCAGAAACAAGCATTGATATTGTTATTGAAGATGATGCCCCTGCAGGCAAAGACACCTCTATCAACCTTGATGACGCCACCACAAATACCGTGGAATTTACCACCAACGGGCAAGCTTCTGACTTCTTTGACAGAGGCGCTGACGGTACCAATTCTGACGGTGATGAACTTGGTTCTTATACACTCCTTGATGCGGACAATAAGCCTGTACATGAGCTAACTTTTGATTGGGGTACAGTGAGCATTGACCCCACAACAGGCGCATACACAATTACCGCCACAGACGGCAAGGCTGATACTGGTTCTTTCACTGTTCAATATACCGATAAAGATGGCGACCCTGCCAGTGCTACAGTAACTGTTGATATTAATAATAGTATAACTGTAAAGCCCGGCACTGCCAACACTACCACAGAAAACATTATCGTGGGTGAAGCAAACCTAGCTGGTGGTACAGCGCCCAATGCTAACGCCCTTGCTGA
Organism: uncultured Desulfovibrionaceae bacterium; assembly: GCA_964367875.1. Taxonomy (GTDB): domain Bacteria; phylum Desulfobacterota; class Desulfovibrionia; order Desulfovibrionales; family Desulfovibrionaceae; genus CAYJAD01. The sequence continues at coordinate 7,031 of CAYJAL010000096.1, forward strand.
ACAAGGTAAGGGTAGCCTTACTGTAACAGCTCCTGACGGTTTAGTTTCTGTAACTCTTGGCGGTGAAGTACTTGCCACGTATGATGAGGCAACAGGCACATGGACTTATGAGGACGCTGCCAATACAGGAAATGGTACCGTAGCCATTACAAACATTACCAAAAATGATGATGGCACCTATAAAGTGGAATACCAATATACATTGACCACTCCAGAAAATCATCCAGAAAAAGAATCTGCGTATAACTTTGAAGATAGTTTTACCCTCTCTTTCGAAGATCGCGATGGCTCCACCAAGGATGGCACCGTATATGTTGATATCATTGATGATAAACCAACAATCAAAGATCCAAACACAGCAACAGTAGAAATTGAAGGTATCCACATTGGTGAAATTACTACCAATAACACAGAGCTTGAGTTTGACTTAGACTTGAAGGATGGCGGTACGGTACACTTTGGTGCTGACGGCGCTGCAGCAGACAACAGCATTACTCTTTCTGTGCCTGCTCCTTATACTTTGGAATCTGACGGCACATTAAAACATAATGGTATTACGCTTGGCACACTTTCTGTGGATGCCAACAACAATGTTA
>CAYJAL010000097.1:0-7625 GCA_964367875.1 uncultured Desulfovibrionaceae bacterium
TACGCCTTCTCGTTTAAATGTCTCGAGCAGAATCTGTGCACCAGTCATTTTCATCTGTTAGTTCTCCGTATATTTTTCAAGCAAATTAATAAGGCGAGTTTTTTCTTCTAATTTTTGTTTTTTCAATTGCTTTAAAGTTTGCTCTTCTGTAGGGGTGCGATAGTGCTTTCCTTCCAGTTTGCTTACTTGCTTAGAATATAAAAGGTGATCATCCCAGGCATCCTTGAGCTCAGGATCAGTTTCTGCATACTTTTCTAGTAACTCTTTCTCACGTGCTTCCATACTGAACTCTCCTCGGTTAAAAGTTTAGAAAAATAATTACATATAAAAGCCTTATGGCATTTTATCTGGTCTGAAGCTTCCTTATACCAAAGTATTTGCATACTGTATTAAGGAACGTATCACAATTCTATCTACCAATTCAATACAAAGCAACACAATAATGGGAGAGAAGTCTATGCCACTTGTGTAGGTAAAAGGCAACCACTTTCGTATACGGTAGTAGACAGGCTCGGTAAGCGTGCGCAAGGTGCGCACAATGGGATTGTAAGGGTCAGGGCGTACCCAAGTGAGTAGGGCAGAGATAACTACCACCCAAAAATAGACTTTTAATAAACCGCCCAAAACAAGGGCTATGCCACTTAAAGTGTTTGATAATACTATCATTGTATTCCTCTTTTTTATGTATACAGATAAGCTTTATATATGCGCAGCTAATCTTTGTTGTAATAGAGCAAAATTATCACTGTGTAGGGTTGCGTCAAGCTTTTCATGCCCATAAAGCACAAAAGGCACTCCGGCTGAGGCCGCCGCTTGTTGATCTGTAAGGCTGTCCCCCACAAAAATAATATCTTGCGGCTGAAGCTGCCACTGCTCCAGTATTTTAAATACGCCTTCCGGATGGGGCTTGGCTTTAACCATGGACGCCGTCATGATAGGAGAAAAACTTTGCAAAACAGAAAATTTATCCGTTACATATTTCATGCCTGTGGAGCGATTGGTATGCACCGCACAAGGAATGTTATTGCCAAGTAGCCAACGGGCGAAATCTTCAAAATGCGCGTTCATTTCCACCATGGGCATAATATCGCGCTGATAACTCACAATATTTGTGCGTTCACGACGCATTTCTTCGTGAAATTGCTCTGGAATAATAAAATTAAGCGAATCTTCCACTGTACCCATAAAGGTAAAAGACTCTTGCTTTTCTGTTAAAGGCGGCAAATTGAAATGCGCTAAAAATTTATTAAAATATAATCTATTTGCCAGTTTGGAGTCAATGATAACGCCGTCACAGTCAAAAATAGCCCCTTTAATCTTAGCGGGCAAAGCTATTGGAGCAGACATGCTTTTTCCTTTATAATAATGCAATGTAATCTTTTTTCAAACCAAGGTGCACTAATTTTACCCTTGTCTTTTTGTAAAAGCAAGGCAAGGCTTATGGTGCATTCTTGGCCTTCATACTCATTGAGATTGTACTGAGATTTTGTACTATCACTTAAAGGGCTTAGATTGAAATCCGTGGCATTTTCTTGAATATGCTCAACCAATTGCGGGTGATTTATGATAGCCGCACTTTCTTTGGGCAGGAACAAGGCCATATTTTCAAGGCATAAACGCCATGGGGGAAGGGCAAAGGTGTCTGTGGACAAGATATTTTGTATAAGCTCAAGGCCGGCTAAAGCGTCATCCTTTTCAGCTTCCAGTACAGAGGTAAGATGGGCGGCAGTTAAGGAATAGTCTTCAGTAAGGCGCTGGACTTCTAGGAGATGTTCTTCCATGAGCCAAGCCCATAATAAAAGCTTTTGCCCCTGGCGAAGCTCATGCAAGGAAGCTTCTTTCTGCACTGCGGGCCCTTGCCCTGTTTGCATAAAATTTTCCAAGGCTTCTTGCTCTTGTATGTCTTGCAGTTGCGCGCGGCTTTGTTGCGGCGTTATGAAGGCCTGGAGAGGCACACCGGAAAGAGCAGCGTCACCCATACCTTGAATATCCTTAAGACAAGCTGCGGCTTCTTTGGGAGCAAAGGGCAGCTCATGTGGGGTAAAATGCTGCTTTGAAGGCTCAGGTAAGCCCGGCCAAAAATAGTGTATGCTATCAATAAGAGAGCTAGGTATAGGGCAGCCCATATTTTTATGCATGAGCGGCAAGCAAAGCAAGGCAGGGGTCATGTGTTCTCCTCAGAGTGTATCTGAGTATCACTATAAACGCAGAAGCCAAAGGACGCAATGCCTTAGAGGCATGCCAATACAATTTAGTATAAAATTTTTCCTTTTTCTTATGATTCTCATTACGGTAAGAGAATTGGGGCATTTCGGTATAATTTTCCTTGCCTAATACAAAGCCTTTGGGGTAGCTTTATCTTGATATATAGAGAGGAAGCATGATGGACGGGATGAAAAAAATTACTGTGGGAATTTTGCTGTTCGATGATGTAGAAGTGCTTGACTTTGCAGGACCTTTCGAGGTTTTTTCTTTGGCTGCTCACGTGAGGTCTGAAAATAAAATATTTCAGGTAAATACCGTTTCGCAAAAAGGAACTATGATAACCGCACGCCAAGGGCTTAAAGTGATGCCAGATTACTCTTTTGCCACTGTGCCTTCAGTTGATGTATTGCTGGTGCCCGGTGGATATGGCGCTAGAGAAGTGGAAATGTATAATACGGAAGTTACTGGTTGGATACAAAAAACTTCTCGCAAAGTGCGCGTGGTGGCTTCTGTTTGTACAGGGGCTTTTTTATTGGCGAAGGCAGGGCTTTTACACGGAAAACATGTGACCACCCACTGGGCCGCTCTTGATCGCTTTGAAAGGGAATTCCCTTCTTGTCACGTGCAACGCCATGTGAAATTTGTCGATGAAGAGAGCGTTTTGACCTCCGCCGGTATGTCTTGTGGTATTGATATGTCTTTTCATATGGTGAAAAAAATTGCTGGCCTTGAAGTAGCCACAGCCACAGCTAAGCGCATGGAGTATGATATAGCCCTATTGTAACAGGCTTTCTCCATGGCAGCTGGCATGTTCCCTATGTCTGTATTCTTTTTCTTCAGCATTACCAACACGATATGCTTGGCGCGTAGCTTGAATTTCTTTTGGCGCACGCCCTCTTTTAGGGAGCTTTTTTGTGTGAAGGCTTCTTGATGTAGGGCCAAAAATAAGCATTTTGCACAGCCAAGCCATACCAAACAGCATCAAGAAGCCAAGACTTGCTTCAAACCAATCGCTTTCTTGTCCTGAAGCAAATGCTACACCACATAACCAAAAAAATATAACACATGTTAGATAGCAAATATTTTTCATGATACTTCCTTATACTTTTATGCGATTAAATAAAAAGATACATTATTCGCAAGCCGAAGCAGTCTAAACATAAATAACCATTGAAAAAAGAACATCTGCCTTGCTCACTCATTTTGCATGGGCGTGAAAAACAGAATCTATGAGGCTGCGCTCCTACTTTTGCCACCAGAAGGAGGCAACTGAGCAGAGCTGGGCTTACACAATCAATCTACAAAATGCTCTTGTCAGTGCTAAGACCGAAAAGAGTGAGCATGTAAACAAAATGTGAACATTGATCATCTCTTATTTAAAAACTAGCATTTTTTTCAACAAAGGAATCATTGTGACAATGAAATAGCACGAGAATACTCGTGAAGATGATAAGAAAAACCTCATCATTGTGATGAATTTTTGTCATTGATGTTTTTTTTAATATGTATATTCAACTAGTTATTGACGAAGTGTTTTATGTGAAAAAAGACTTCATGCAAGGAAATTTATAGCGTGCAGTGACTCGAAGGGCTTGTTTTAGGTGTGCTGAGTTACAAGAATGTAGAATTTTTTAGACATTACTGTGAAAAAAAAGGGTGTGCCTTTACGTATGTCTGAGAGGGCTAATTTATAATACTTTGTAATGATATGGACTTTGTTTCAGTTGCCGCTGGCAAAGCAGAAAAAGCTTTCCTTTGCATGGGGAAGGGTGTAAAAAGAGTGTAATACTTTAAAACCAGCAGTTGTATTTACTGCATAAAAATGTCATCATAAAGATGATGTTACTATGATGAACTTAAAATGTCGTGAGATTAATATGTTGATATATTTGAATATTAGAAATAAAGAAAGAAGAGCTCACCTTACAGGCTTTTTGTGCTCTTGTATTTTACTCAGTATCTTTACGCTGACCTTGCTGGGGTGTGATAATTTACCTATGGATGAGGATGCGCCTGTATCTCTCACTTTTTGGCATGTGTATGGATCGCAAACACATTCGCCCATGAATGAGCTTGTGAGAGAGTTTAATAGAACAGAAGGGAAAAAACAGGGTATTATTATTAATGTAACCTCAGTTTCTGATTCTTCTTCCATTCATAAATCGCTGGTAGCAGCTGCCAAAAGAGATCCAGGTGCTGCCCTTTTACCTGATATTTTTACCTGTTACCCAAAGACCTTACAAGCCATGGGGCCGGAACAAACTCTTGATTGGAAAAAATATTTTAGCAAAGAAGAATTATCTGCTTTTGTTCCACAATTTTTGGACGAAGGTACTTTGGATGGTGAATTAAAAATTTTTCCTTTGGCAAAGTCGTCAAATTTATTATTTATTAATGCTGGAATTTTTGAAGAATTTTCTCGTGATACAGGTTATACTTATGAAGATTTGTCCACTTTAGAGTCTTTTTTTACTGTATCAAAAAACTACTACACATGGTCTGGTGGTAAGTCTTTTTTCATGTATGATGAATGGTTACAATATCCTTTTTTAAATGTACTTTCTCAAGGTGAAAAGTTTTTTGATGGAACTACCATTAATTGGGATACACCTACATATAAAAAGGTGATGCGTCTTTTGGCTCGTGCTGCCATTCGTGGTGAGGTGTGTTTAATGTCTGGTTTTGCCACTGCTCCCATTATGATTGGTGAAGCTGTTGTCGGGGTTGAGTCCTCCGCTTCTGTGTTATATTTTAGAGATGAAATGACCTATAGCAATAATAAAAAGGTTCCACTACATATAAAAACGGTTCTTGAACCTCGCCTTGCAGGCACAAAACGTGTTGACATTCAAAGAGGCGGAGGGCTAGGGGCCATAAAATCTACACCAGAAAAAGAAAAGGCTGTAGTTGTATTTTGTAAATGGCTTGTTTCAAAAGAACAAAATTTACCTTTTGTTATTCAAGGGGGGTATATGCCCGTGCGCAAGTCAGATTTTGTGAGGTTAGAATCTGAGGTAGTACAAAGGGAATTTCCCCATGAACGCTATAGATTTTTATACGAAGCAATTGTAAAGCTGAAGCAAAATTCGACCTTTCAGCCGGCGCCTTCTTTTGATGCCTATGGTCAGCTAGAACAACGTTTTTCTCTGGCTGTGCGCCAAGTATTAAACGAGAATAGAAAGGCTTGGCAGAATAATGAGGATAGTTTGGAGAATCTTGTGGAAAAATCTTTACACGAAATTCAAGCAAAAGTTAGTCTTGAGTAGGGTGGATGTATATGCGAAAACACTTTCTTTCTTCCCTTTTTCCTTTTTCACAGCAATATTCTTTGCAAGGACGCCTTTTACTGTATTTTTCTATAGTAATTTTCCTTGTTTTTGTTTGTGCAGTAGGTGTTTTCTTTGCTTTTGATATGGCTCACATCACACAAAAAAATATTTCTAAGTCTTTAGATGATTATTTGGCAACATATGAAAAAAGCGTTTCTCAACAATTTAGTAATTTAGCAGCTTATAGCTTACAAATGAAAAAAAATGTTGAAAAAAACATTGAAAAAACATTTAAAGAGAATGGTTTATCTTTTAGTGATTTAGAAAATAATGAAAAAGCATTAGGGATAGTGCTTAGAAATGTTAATGATATATTAAAAACATCTTTGTATATTTCTAAAGCTAGTGGTGCCTATATTGTACTAGATACTACTATTAATAATAATTTACTTCATTCTCAAAACTCCCGAAGTGGTATTTACTTTAAAATAATGAATATCGCTTCCCCCAATGATGCTAACCCCACGGTATATTTATTTAGAGGTATACCTCAGCTAGCTATTGAAAATGCTTTTGAGCTACATAGTAGTTGGGATTTAGAAATAGATGTGAGCCCTTATGTATCAGCCTTTGCCGCATTACGCGCTTCTACCGTTAAAATTTCACCAAATGCTTACTCACTTACAGTGCCACATCAATTGGAAAATGGCTGGGAAAAGGTTATTCTTTTTGGAGCGCCTATTTTAGGAGAGAAGGGTGAGTTTTACGGGGCATGCGGCTTCGAAATGAATGAATTGTTATATAACCTGTTGTATATGCACATTAAGCCTTCGCTACAATACGTTACAGGCGTCGTTGCTACGCAAGGTTTAGATGAGCACGGAAAGGAAGAGTTAACGGTATATACGCATTTTTCTAACGGTAATCCCTATGCTTTTGTTAATGATATAAAAAATTTCTCTATAAAATCAGATGAGTTTTATGATGTATACTTTAATGATACTGAAGAATTTATTGGCAAAAGTATTGATATACGTATTTTTCCAAATGATTTTTTAAATGAGAACGTAGTTTGGAAAGTTGTCGCTATGATGCCCAAGGATCGCGCTGATGAACTTATATGGGCTTATTATGCTAAAATACTCTTCTTTATTGTACTTTGTATAGGTTTTGCTTTTATATTGGCCTATTATTTTGCAAAACGCTATTCTTCTCCCATAGTAGCCATTTTATCTGATATTCAAAGCGGTAATAACATGAAAACAGATATTGTTGAATTTACTGATTTCATGGAGTATTTTAAGCAAAAAGAGAAAAAGCTGCGCTTGAAGCTTGAAGCAGAAGAAAATACTTTACCTAAGGATAAAAAAGATCTTTTACATGTAGATATTTCTGCTTATAATATTTTTATATCGCAATTAGAAACATTAACCAAATCAGAACGCGTTGTTTTTGAATTATACACACAAGGATTCACTGCACAAGGTATAGCCGATGAATTGAATGTGTCTATAAATACAATACGTACGCATAATAGAAATATTTATAGTAAATTGTATGTTTCTTCCTACAAAGAAATGATGGTGTATATTAAAATGATGGCAGGCAATGATAGAGCTTAATTTTTTTCGTATATAGGAGCTTTTATTATACGGTGAATTACTCTAAAAAATGTGCCTAGAAGTAAAATGTACCAAAATGTATTACTCATGCCCAAAAATACTCTATTGTTTAGATGGTCTACCATGTCAATTTTTGATAACTTCCCAATATTCTTCTTCAATAATGATATATTTATGATATTATATAAGAAGCTATACTAAAAAATAATTAGTGGACCCATCGTTGTATATCATGAAAATTATATGATGACTGGATATGGTATGAGTATAAAATAACAGAATATCAAGTGGATAAAAACAGCGCTACAATTTGTGGTTTTTTTTGGAGATTGTGGCTTATATCAAAATGAATGCCACGGTTGTTTTCGGATAAAGTTGCTGAGCATTGTGTAGATTGCAATTTTCGTGATTGCGCAAAAGAACACAAAGTTGTTCGTTGTTATGAATGTAAGGAGTTTCCGTGTAAGAAACTTTAAAGTTTCAGCACGGAACATTGGGAGAACGGAATTTGTCACCATGCAAATGTTGT
>CAYJAL010000098.1:0-7519 GCA_964367875.1 uncultured Desulfovibrionaceae bacterium
TATCGATGGAAGAAAGCACGGCGCAAGTTTGCCAGTCAAAGCCCATTTCAGAGCTATTGTAACCGATTTCTTTGATGGTTTCGCGTACCACTTGGGCAAAGTCTGCAAAGCCCTTGGTGGTAATTTCACCGGCAACCACGGCCATACCGGTGGTTACGAGGGTTTCACACGCTACGCGAGAATCTGGATCTTGCTCAAGTAAGGTGTCTAAGATGGCGTCAGAAATTTGGTCAGCCACTTTATCGGGATGGCCTTCGGTGACGGACTCGGAAGTAAAGAGGTATTTACCCTTAGGGAATTTCATGGAAGCTCCTATGAAGAAAGAAGAATATTATCAATAAGCCTTGCTTTGCCCATGCGCACTGCACAAGCCATAAGCGAGGCTTCACCAACGGTTTCTTGTGGCTCTAAGGTGTTGGCATCCACCACGGCCAAATAATCTAAACGCCCAAGGGGCAATTTTTCTGCCCAGCGCGAAAGAAGAACTTGTTGCAAGAGAGCCACATTTCTTTCGCCCTTTTGCACCATTTCCTTAATAAAGCGTAAGCCTTTTTGTATTTCTGGCGCTTCAAGGCGCTCTTCTGGCGTTAAGTATACATTACGCGAGCTCATGGCCAGGCCATCTGCTTCGCGTATAATTTCGTGCCCTTCAATGACTATAGGTACATTAAGGTCTTGCACCATGCGCCGAATAATGGCCAGTTGCTGCCAATCTTTTTGACCAAAAATAGCCACGTTTGCTTGCGTAAGCATGAAAAGCTTCAGCACCACAAGGCATACGCCATGAAAATGCGTAGGACGGCTTATGCCGCACAGACCGCGCGAAAGCTCCGGCACTGCCACCGTGGTGGCGCTGCCTTGCCCATACATGTCTTCTACACTGGGGGCAAAAAGCGCGTCCACGCCAAGATCCTTGGCTATGGAAGAATCACGCTCAAAATCACGCGGATAAGAAGCTAAGTCTTCTCCCGGGGCAAATTGGGTAGGATTTACAAAAAGGGTAAGCACCACCTTGCCGCCTTGTGGACACGCGTCGGCCAAGGCGCGAGCATGACGCATAAGCGCCTCATGCCCTGCATGGTAATAGCCCATGGTAGGTACAAGGAATATTTGCTGACCTTGCTTCTGCCAAGAGCGGCAAAGCGCTGTAATGTCATGTGTTTGTTTTAGTATCTGCATATCAAGTTATAGTAATATAGTTGTTGAGACTTTGCTTATACACCGCTAAAAGCTTTTTGTCTAGTGTTAGAGGAGGGGCTTTGCCTAGGACTTCTTTGACAGTTATGGGGTGCTGATATATAGTTCTGGGTCGGAGGCTGTATGAAACCTTTCTTTCAAGGGAAAATAGACGTTTTTTGTGCATTATATGCAGTGCTTAACGGACTAAAAATTACCCATCAAATTCGCACTTTGCATGCCAGAGATATTTTTCATGAAGCTTTGCTGGGCATCTCGCAAAATCCCAAGGTTTTTCGCGCGGTGCTGGATCAAAAGACCGATTACATAGCCTTGGTGGATGCCATGCTTACCATACAAAGCAAGAAATTGCCTTTGGAAGTGAGTCGTCCCTTCGAATCCTACGATACCCCTCCCTCGCCGGAAAAAGTCTGGCGCGCCTTGGAAGAATGGCTGGGCCCCAATGTGTATGAAGGGGAAAGCCACAGCATTACCGGCATGCGCAAGATACAGCAAAACAATATGCTGGGTCGCTGTGTTATTTTTCGTTTTTTACGCTATATGCGTGCCGATGCTGAACCTATGAATAAACATTGGACCACGGCGCATTATATAAATGATAAAGGCTTGCAGTTTTTTGATTGCAGTCTAGAAGAAAGTGCTATTTACAGTCTCAAATTAGGGCAATTTGTCACCGATCCTAAGGATGTATGCCCAGAAATTCTGTGTTGTATTGACCCCAGCTCCATACGTTTTATGGCGCCGCGTTTAAACTCGCAGCGTAATCATTAATAGAGAGATGGGGGGTGAGGTAGGCGCGCTGGCTTTGCCCGCGTATGCAGAAAGGGCTTGATTGCGTGGCTTAGGGCTGTGCGTACTTGGTCTGTGACCAAACTAGCTACGATTATATGTTCTGCGTCTATATATGTAGATGGCAATTAGGTGGTACCCCATGGTACAATGGGGTACTACGGGCACCACCATTGCTGAGATTCGGGGTGGGGTGTTTGCCTGATCCTTGTAAATAGACATTCAGCGTGATGTCTCAAAGGATAGGTGCTTTTTTTTGCGCATAAAGCTACACTTCACACAAAGTCTAAGTGTTGGGCATATAGATGCTATGCGCAAGATGGCCTTTTAGGGTCTGTCGGTAATGGCAGCGGTCAAGGTTGCTTGCGCTACGAGTTTTCCGTCCACAAAGGCTTTGGCATCCATTTTACACAATTGCAATTTCCACTTAGGGTTAGAGCATTCAAGGTCTAATCTATCGCCGGGGATAACTTGCTTGCGAAATTTTACCTTTTCTAAGCCGGTAAAAAGAAACAATTTATTGCTTGTATCTTCCATTTCAGCAACGCCGAGTAATCCACCCACTTGCGCCAAAGCTTCCAAAATAAGTACGCCGGGCATGATGGGTAAATCGGGGAAGTGGCCTTGGAAAAAGGGCTCATTGTAGGTGACGTTTTTATAGGCTTTAATATGAGAGCCGGGCACACATTCTACCACTCTATCTACCAACATAAAGGGATAGCGATGGGGCAATATAGAAAGGATGTGTTGCAAATCCATGGGGGCTGATTGACTCATGATAACTCCAAACTTACTATGCCCCCAAGCCTTATCCCTTCACAGGGGGCAGCAAAGCTGCAAAGGCTGGGGGCACAAATATTTGTATAAAAAAGCTGTATTATTTGCTGTCTTTCTTGTCGCCAGCTTTCCAAAGCTTGTTCACTTCTTCAAGAACGGCGCCAGTCATATCCATGCTTTGATCAGCATACAATACGCCGCCGGCAGTGATATCTACAATATAATTTAAGCCTTTGGCCTTAGCTACTTCGTAAGAAGCGCGGAAAACAAGAGTAACCATTTCTTGACGGATTTTTACTTCGTCTTGCTCTACATTGCGAGCAAACTTATATTGCTTTTCGTCAAAAGCACGCTTGAGCTTAACAAATTCCACTTGCTTGGCTTCGGTGGGTTTTTTTTGTAAGGCTTCGCCCTTGCTTTGTAATTCTTTGGCTTGCTTTTCAAGTTCGGCTTTTTCAGTACCAAATTTAGCGTCCATTTTTTTCTTAGCGTCTTTTGCTGGCTCGCTTTCGGTAGCAATAACTTGCATATCCACAACACCAATTTTTACTTCTGCAAGAGCTACACTAGCTGTCATCATAGTCAGCATAAGAGCCATTAATAACACTTTACGCATGGAAATCTCCTTCCCGAAAATCTGTTAAAAATTATTGTTATCATCTTGAAAATAAAGGATTTTCCATGGTAAAATATGGAAAACCAAACAAGCTTTTCAAGTGTAGGTTAAATAAAACAAAAAAGCAAGCTGCAAACGACACTTAGAGAGCTTTTCCTCTCTTTTAAAAAATAAAGAGAAGGAAGATTTCTCTGCCTTTTGCATTGCTTTCAAGTAAAAGAGGTATAGTTTACAAAATCTAGGACTTACAACCTCTCTTACATGGAAATCACATACCAGAGGCCACTTTCTTCGTCAAGGTAAAATGCAAGCTACTGCCTTTCTAATTGCTCTTTATAGGCTATGATACCTTGGGTAATGCCTCTGGCTAGAAGTTGGCGATAGTCATTACGCTTAAGCCAGCTTGCTTCCACCTTATGCGTGCAATAGCCCACTTCCACCAAAACCGCCGGCATGGATGTGCCTATAAGTACGTGAAAGGGAGCTGCCCGAGTGCCGCCATTTCTGGTGGCAAATCCCTTGGCGCGTAGGGTGTCTATGGTGTTTTTTTGTATGGCTTTGGCTAGGCCTTGTGATTCTTTAGTGCGCACATTGAGCAGCATTTTGGCAAGAACATTTTGCAAATCCCCTAGGGAGCGATCGCTGACGGAGTTTTCCAAGGTGGCAACGCGTGAGGCCTCTGCATTGCGTGTAAAGTCAAGATAATACGTTTCAAAGCCTTGCACCGAAGGCGGCCCCACAAAGGCATTCATATGAATAGATACAAAAAGATCGGCGCCGGCTTCATTGGCATTGATGGAGCGCGCGCTTAAAGGAATAAATATATTGGAGGTGCGGCTATACACCACATTAAAGCCTCTGGCCTTAAGGAGTTCCCCAATTTTTTTACCTATATCGAGCACTACGGCGCTCTCCACAAGTCCATTATGGGCTGTGCCTTGGTCTTTGCCGCCATGGCCTATATCTATATATACAGTTCGCACGGAAAGACCCAATTGTGAGGCCAGGCCACCCTTGGGGGCATTGCGCATGCGTTCATTGAGCTCTGCTTCGCTTAAATTGTCATCTAGCACCAGAGGAGAAATCTCTTTGGGTGGCGTTTTTTTGGGCTCAAGCTTTTTTACCACAAGGGGCTGTGTTGGCTTGGGGAGTGCCTTAGATTCTGTCTTGGGCGCTATTTTAGATTCTGTTTTAGGCTCTGCTTTAGGCTTTGGCTTGGCGGTGGTTTTTGGCTCCGTTTTGGGCGCAGGTTTGGGGCTTGGTTTCGAAGCAGGTTTCGAATCAGGCTTTGGTGTTGGCTTTACTTCTGTCTTGGCCATAGCAAGGCTTTTATTATCACTCTTACTTGTGCTCTTGCTTTCTTTTTGAATAATGGGGGAGCTTTCCTTGGGGTTGCTAGGCTTAGGCTCTGTTTTTGCTATGGTAGTAGGCATGGGCCCGGGTTTGGGTATGGGCTTAGGTATAACCAAGGGCGCCGGTTTGGGAATGGCATTTAAGCTCACGGCTTTTTTTTCTGTCTCAGCAGTGATAGGTAGCTTTGTTGCGGTTTTTGTTGTGCCCTTTTGTCCTGCTGATTGCCCTGTTTTTGCTGCTGCCTGGGCTGTTTTTGAGGCTGTCACAGGCGTTTGGGGCTTTGTTTCAACTTTTGCTGTGGTCGCAGGTGCGGGCTTTGGAGCCTTTTGCTGTGTAGTCTCTTTGGTGGCCTCTTGAGAGGATTTTTTTTCTGTGGTTTTCTCCGCAGCAAGGGAAGCGCTAGGGGGGGTAGGGGCAGCAGTGTCTGATTCCTCATCTTGCCAAAAAGCCATAATACTTTGCGTGGCTCGTTGCCAGAAGGAAGGTTCTTCTGCAGTTTTTGAAACATCAGCTACAGGATTGGCAGGGATAACAGGAGTGGCAGGGGACGCAGTAGAAGCGGCCTGTTTTGAATTAGTCGCTTTTTTATCTGCAAGGCTTTTGTCAGCAACACTTTTTTGGGGCACATTTTTTTCTACTGCGGTCGCCACGCTTTTAAGCTCTGCATCTATATCTTTCTTCTTGTCTTGATTTGAGCTAGAGCCAGAGCTGATGCTAGGCTTGTCACTTATTTTTGCCATGACTTTCTCTTTCAGAACGTCTTGCTTTGTTGCCTGCTTTGTCGCCGGATTTGAAGCAAGAGGAGAAGGCGTGGGCTTGGCTTTTTCCAGTACTGACACAGAAGGAATGGGCGCAGATGGAATGGGGGGCGCTTTTGCCGCTTCCACTTGGGGAGCTTGCTCTAATCTTGCCAGTACATGCACAGCTTGTGACATGAACAAAGAGGCCGGCATAAGCACAGGCTTATACACAATTTCTGGCACGGCGCGTTCTTTTGGGCCTTTGGGCTCAGCTGGTTTAGGCGGAGCTGTTTTTTTGCTTGCCACTGGGGCAGGCTTTTTGCTTTTCGCTTTTTTTTCTTGAACTTTAGGCTCTTGTTTTGCCAAAACCACAGGCTTTTCTATGCTTTTAGGTACTGGTTTTGGCTTTTCCGTTTTTTTGGGGGCAGGGGGGGGTAAAAGTTTTTTCTCCAAGGCCTCGGCCAAGGGTAAGGTGTCACCCTTGGGATATTTACTGCGCAAAAGGGCGATGGTTTGCAAGGCTTTTTGCTTGTCATCCAAGTGGAAAGCCCAGAGACGCGCCGCGGCATAGAGGGCATCATCGGCTAAAATACTGTGCGGAAATTCCTTGGCAAGCTTTTCATAAATATTTACGGCAATGGTAAAGTCATCCTCTTCATCCATATGCTTGCCGGAAAATTCCATCACTTCTGCAGCGCGGTACAGGGCAGCAGGGCGATTGGGCCAATCTTTAGCTTCCATATACAGGGCGTAAAAATCTTGCGAAATGGCCAGCACATCATCCCTGTCATGGTCATCTGCGTCCAATTGCGTGAAGGCTTCTTTGCTGTGCTCGTAGCGCTCTTTATAGCGTTCGGCTTGAATTTGGGCGGCGGATTTTTGCGCTTTATTCTTGGCGGGTGCCGATTTTTGTGGGCTTTGCTGTGAGGATTTGGGCGCAGGACGAGTCTTTTCCGACTGCTCAGAGCCAGAAAAAGCAAAGACCATGGCGGCCAAGACGGCCATGAAAAATATGGCAGGAAAAAGCCTACGCCCTAAGGAAGGGGGCGATTTAATAGGTTCTTTTTCCTCTACCTCCACAGGCTCCGGCTTGGGAGGGGATTTTTTTTTCACAATGCGCGCTGCCATGACTGCCTACAAAACACCTTTTATAAAAATATCATTTTCTGAATCACCCAAGTATCACCAATTTAAGAAAAAAAATCAATATTCATTGTGGGACAAATTCCTTTTTAGCGAGGAAGGTTTTTTACCTTAGAATCTGTTCAGCATGGTTGTGCATAAAATATAGCGCTTTCTAGCCCTTGCCTTTTGTAGGCGCCTGACTTATCTTATGTTGTCAAATTTAATTATTAGCCCATCTTGGGCTTACAATTTTTTCGGAGGAAAATATGCACTCTACGCAAACTTTGAGTCAATCCAGTACCAGTGTTGCTTCGCTTTTTATGCGTCAAGTATATCAGTGGATGACTGTTGGTCTTACCTTAACCGCTGTGACAGCGTGGTTTGTGGCCGGTTCCCAGTCCATGCAGGCCATGATTTTTGGCAATAGCTTTGCCCTTATTGCTCTTGTTATTGCACAATTAGGTCTTGTGGTGGCCATTTCATCTGCCATTCAGCGCATGTCTGCCACCATGGCTACCGGTCTTTTCTTGCTGTATTCTGCCCTTACAGGCTTGACCCTTTCCAGCATTTTCATAGTGTACCCCATGGGCTCCATTGTGAATGCTTTTGTGGTAACGGCCGGAACCTTCTTGGCTATGAGCGTATACGGCTGGGTAACCAAGCGAGACCTCACCGCCATGGGCTCTTTCCTTATGATGGGTCTTTTTGGCATTATCATTGCCATGATTGTAAATATCTTTTTACAAAGCCCCATGATGGATTATGTTATCAGCGCTGTGGGCGTACTTATTTTCACAGGTTTAACCGCCTATGACACACAAAAGATTAAGGAATTTGGCGCCAATGCTCCTTTAAGTGATAGCACTGCCGTACGCCGCGGTGTTATTTTGGGCGCTCTTACCTTATACCTTGATTTTATTAA
>CAYJAL010000099.1:0-7486 GCA_964367875.1 uncultured Desulfovibrionaceae bacterium
TTTTGTAAAAGGTTTTTCCCTCTCCCCCCACAAAAAAATCTATCTCAGTATTCACATACCCCTCGTAGAGCGTGGAATTTTTTTATATAAAATATACAGCGCCACAATAAAGGTAATACCTTCACTCAAGGGCAGTGCTAAGGCCACGCCGCTGGCGCCTAAGTAGGGGGGTAAAATCCATAAAAAGAGCACGGGCAAAACTAAGGTGCGTAAAAGCGCCACCAAGGCCGAGGCGCCGGCAGCTAAAAGCCCTGTGAAAAAGGCCGTAATAATAATATTTAGCCCACAAAAGAAGAACATAAAGCGCGAAATATACATAAAATCTTGTGCAAAAATTACGGCTTCACTTTGGCTTTGCACAAAGGCAGCAATAAGCACATGCGGATATAAGCTCATGCCTAAAAAGCATATAAGGCATATGGCAAATACCGAAACGCCGCCGGCATAGAGCAGGGAGCGGGTGCGCCTGTGTAATTTGCAGGCATGATTGGCGCTGACTAAGGGGCTTAGGGAATCGCTAAAACCATAGGCCAGCATGAGGCAAAACCAATTTACATAAGAAATAATGGTAAAGGCTGCCACGCCTAAAGGTCCCATAAGACGCATGACGGTAACATTTATGATAATAATTACTAGGCCCGTGGACATTTCGTTGATCATTTCCGAAATGCCATTCCATACGCTTAAGAACACTTCCTTCCAAGAACCGGCATTACGCACTAAAGCTAAGCGGCGCTTTTGGCATGAAAGGCCATAGCCGAAGATATAGAGCGCAATGACGGCAGTATTGCTTATGCCTGTGGCCAAGGCAGCGCCTTGAATGCCCCAGGAAAAATGCGCCACTAAAAGATAATCTAAGATAATATTGAGCACGGCGCCCAGCACAAAGCCGCCAGAAGCGAGGTTTGGGCGTTCATCCACACGTAAGAAATACGAACTTACATAGGCCATAATCATGGCAGGAAAAAAGAAAGATAGGGTTTGCAGGTAGAGCACGGCATTGGGCAGTAGGGTTTCGTCGGCGCCCAAAAGGCGTGAGATATCTGTGGCAAAAATATAGCATGCCAAAGAAATGGCTAGGGCAAAAAATAGCCCTGCCGCCATACATTTGGTATATACCCCTTGGGCTAGCTGTAATTGCCCCTTCCCTAAATAGGCTGCGCAGCGCACGCCGCCGCCGGAAGCCAGCGCAATGGTGATACCTACGATGACAGAAAAAACCGGCCAAATAATATTGAGCGAGGCCAGCGCCAATTCGCCCACATATTGCCCCACAAAAATTCCGTCTACCACACCGGCGGAGGAAATAAGTAAAAAAGACAGTGTCCATGGGAGGCTGTAGCGAAAAAACATGCGTACCACAGGGGCATGCAACATATCTGTACTGGCGTGGGCAGAGCTCATAAAAACCTTTGCAAATAAAAAAACGGGATGACGCGTCACCCCGTTTTTTTATGATTTTATGTAAGTATATTAATATACTTTTATGTATTCATCTAGGCATTCAACGGAGCAATTTTTACTTACCCAAAAAGCCGAAGCCCATACCATAAGCGCTGTGGCTTGCGTATCGTCAAGGCGTTTGATTTTAGCCTCAAGAGGCGCCTTTGCCGCGCCATGCTTTAAGTGAGCGCTGCCCACATCACAAGCATCCATAACACGCAAATGCAAATACGAAAGACGTGTATGGTCAGGTAACAGCTTTAAATCCTTATGGGATTCAATGATGGTTTTAAGCTCTGCGGGCGTAAAGGTGTTTTTTATGCTGGCAATAGCTCTAAAGAAAGTATCCACCGCCCAGGGCAAAATAAATTCTGCACCTGCGCTTTTGGTACGAAAGTAATCTTTAAGCCAACGCTCTTGATCGTTACTGATGCGAGCTGCAACTTGCGGCATAATCTACCTCATCTAAAAAAAGCATGCCTTGCGACATGGGTTCACAAAATATAGTATCCGCAAAAAAGCGGAAAAATAAGCCATTTACAAAATGCCATGGCCAAAAAACATTATTCTTCGTGTATCTTATACAAAGGAAAAAACTTTTTCAAGAAAAAATCTAGAAAATATCTTGCATGGTGTACAGCTTACCCGCCGGCTGCTGACTCAGCCACTTGGCCGCGCGCACGGCGCCTTGGGCAAAAGTCTCACGCGAGTGCGCCTGATGCGTCACTTCTATGCGTTCGCCAGGCCCCATAAAATACATGGTATGTACGCCCACCACATCGCCGCCGCGTATGGTTTGTATGCCCATTTCCTTCTTGGGGCGCTCGCCAATAATACCTTCACGGTGATAGCAAGCCACCTCGTCCAGCGCCCAAGCGCGAGCCTCTGCCAAGCATTCAGCCAATTTTAAAGCTGTGCCGCTGGGCGAATCCTTTTTCTTGTTATGGTGTAATTCCACCATTTCCATATCATAATCTTCACCCAGCATTTGCACTAATTGGGGCAGCACCTTTAACAGCACATTCACACCAATGCTCATATTGGGCGCCCAAAAAATACGCGTTTTTTGTGCCAATGTGGCGATGCTATTTTTCTGCGCTTCGTTAAGGCCTGTAGTGCCAATAATATGCGCATTATCATATTTTGACGCCACTTGTGCCAGCTCCAATGTGGCCTCGGGAGCCGTAAAGTCAATGATGGCCGCCGTGGGGTTTTGAGCCAAAAGTTCTTCAGCATTGCTGCTCACAGGGCAAGGAGGATTGGTGGCCAAATGTGCATAATCTTTATGTTCCAAAAGGCCTACCAGTTGGCATTGAGGGTCGTTAAGTACCAATTCCACAAGGGTCTTGCCCATGCGCCCGCATGCGCCTGTAATAATAATAGGTGTTGTCATTTTTTGTATCCTTTGGGATTTATATTATTATTTTATAGTATTATATTTTCTGGGGGAAACCTTTTTGGAAAAAGGTTCTCCCCCAGCCCCGCTTTGCTCTCGATTTACGTAATTGTTCGTTCCTCACAAACGTAAACGCCTTCGGCGCCCGTTGGGTCGGCCTTCCAAAAACTTTTTATGGCCGCGACATCCTATCGCTGTATGTTATTCTCGAGGCAATGGAGAATAGTTAGAAAAGTCTTCCTTGCTCATTGCTAGTTTTTTGCGGTGGCTTTAGGGGGGGGGCCTGTGAAGCCTTTTTTTCTTCTATATGTAGGGGAGGGCTTTCTCCGTTTTGACTGTGACATTTTTCTAAAAATTCTTCTTCGCTGAGTATGGTAATACCTAATTTTTGGGCTTTTTCAAGTTTAGAGCCGGCATTTTCCCCCGCAACAAGGAAATCTAATTTCTTCGAAATACTGCCCACCACATCAGCCCCGGCGGCCTCAGCTTTATCCGCCGCTTCATGGCGCGCCATGCTAAGCGTACCGGTAAAAAGTATTTTCTTACCGTGTAGGGGAGGGGGGAGAGTTGCATCTGTTGATATGCTGGTAACTTTATTTTGCACTCTTTGTGGATCAAGGCCCAGTGCTTTCAGCTTGCTGAGCACTTCTTGATTGCTTGTATTTTCAAAATACTGCACCAGTGATGCCGCCATTTCTGGGCCAACATCCGGTAATTGCACCAGTTCTTCAGCGCTAGCTTTGGCCAAGGCGTCCATATTGGCATAATGCTTTGCCAATAGTTTAGCTGTTTGTGCGCCAATATGCCTAATGCCAAGGGCATTGATAAATTTAGCCAAGGTGGCTTTTTCCTTAGCTTCAGCAAAGGCCGCCACAAATTTTTCCGCCAGCACTTCGCCCATGCGATCAAACTTCAGCAAAATATCTTCTTGCAAGGTAAACAAATCGGCAGGATTTTTCACCAAGCCCTTTTGTACCAATTGCTCAATCCACTTTTGCCCTATGCCTTGCACATCAAGGCCGCCCTTGCTCACAAAGTGTTTAATACTTTGCAAAAGAACCGCAGGGCAGGAGGCATTAAGGCAGCGCCAAGCAGCTTGGCCTTCTTCGCGCACGGCCTCTTGTGCACACATGGGGCACACATGGGGAAAAGCATAAGGCGCGGCATCTTTAGGACGCAAATCCAGCACAGGCGCCAAAACTTCAGGTATAACGTCGCCGGCGCGCTGAATAATCACCGTATCGCCTACGCGCACATCCTTGGCGGCTATTTCATCTTCATTATGCAAGGTGGCGCGGCTTACCATAACGCCGCCCACGGAAGCCGGCTCCAGCACCGCCACAGGAGTAAGCACGCCGGTACGCCCCACTTGAATTTCTATACTGCGTAGGAGGGTTTGCACTTTTTCTGCAGGAAATTTAAAGGCCACGGCAAAGCGCGGCGCACGCGCCGTAAAGCCCAGCGCTTCCTGCGCTTCTAGCTTATTTACCTTTACCACGGCGCCGTCAATATCCATGGCATACGTGGCTCTGTGCTCGCGTATGGATTCGGTCATGGCCAGCACTTCCTGGCTATTGTGGCAGACCTTGCCTTCCGGCGGGGTAGAAAATCCCCATTGCTGCAAAGCGTGCATAAGCTCACTGTGGCTTTGCCAAGGGGGGACGGCGCCAAATTCCACTAGTCCCACGCCATAGGCAAAAAAGCGCAAAGGCCGCTGGGCAGTGATGCGCGTATCCAATTGACGCACCGAGCCTGCCGCTGCATTGCGCGGGTTGGCAAAAATTTTACCGCCCTTTTCTTCTTGCGCTGCATTGAGCTTGGCAAAATCTTTTTTATACATGACCACTTCGCCGCGCACTTCCAGCCGTGCAGGGGGTGAAGCGATTTTCAAGCGTAAGGGCACATTTTTAATGGTACGCACTTGTTCTGTGACCACTTCCCCTATGCTACCATCACCGCGCGTAAGAGCCGATGTGAGCACGCCATCTTCATAAATAAGCTCCATGGCCAGCCCATCTAGCTTAGGGTCACACCAAAATACATCAAGCTTGGTGGTGCTTGCTTCGGGCAGGGCATTGTGCATGCGGCTTGTCCACTGCGACCATTCTTCTTCATTAAAAACATTGTCCAGCCCGTACATGGTAAGGCTGTGGGTGCCTTTTTCTAGCCAAGGCAAAACGGCGCCGCCAAGACGCTGGGTAGGAGAATGAGCATGGCGCAAATCAGGAAAATCTTCTTCTAATTGTACGAGTTCTTTATATAATGCATCGTAGGCATCATCGCTTATGCTGGGTGCATCAAGGCTATGGTACTTATAGTTATGCTCTTCTAGCTCTTGTACAAGCTCTTGTATTCTTTGGGCTACGGTGTTTTTCATGATATAAAATGTGCTGTATTATTCATATATTAAAGGTGAAATCTTTCTTCGTACTATATGTGCCCTTGAAGTAAAAAGCAAGAAATAAGAAAAAAGTTGAAAATGAAGTTGACATCTAGTTTCAAAAACTATAATTTAATTTCACCAACACAAATGAGAGGTGATATATGCAAAACACAGAACAAAATTTCCACTGCGCCGCACGTAAAAGTATTACAGGTTTACATGTTAAGCTTTCCGGCATGTTAGAACACTGTCATGTGGCAGAGTTTGCGGACTTTATTCAAAATACCCATGCGCAAGGGCAGCGTTTATTTTTAGATGTGCGTAGCCTTTCTGTGGCTGGAGAGTCTTTACGCAATGCTTTTAAGGCCTGCTTTGCTCATATTCCGGCTAAACAAGTGATTTTTAAGGGCGAACAAGGGGTACAACTTGGGCATCACGGTAATCGCGTACTTTTTATGAAAGATAGCCCTTGTAAATGCGCTGGCGCTTGTAAGTCTTGTGCATGTGATAGCCGCGTGAAAGACAGAAATGTCAAATATGTTTTCAAAAAAGGGCAATCTTTAGCTGTTTAAATAGTATAATTTAAAAAATATAATAAAATAGCGAAAGCCTAAGGCCTAACCTAAATGTGCGCGCATGAGCTACGCCCATGCTGATTGCACTTTTAGGTTAGGCCTTAGGCTTTCTTGCATTATATATATTTGGCGTAGGGGCGGAGAAAGGGGGAAAAGGTACGCTGGCGCTCATACAGATTATTTGCTTTGTGTGCATGCTCCTGTTCTGTGCAATTATGAACATTTCTTGGTGTTATTTGAAAGCTGTCTGTAAGTTATACGCCAGTTATAATAGATATTTTAGATAGCGAGTTTAATGTTCTTGTAAAAAAATGCCATCCAATACCTAAATGTGCGTGCATGAGCTACGCCCATGCAGATTGCACATTTTAGGTATTGGATGGCATTTTTTTTATGCAACTTACTTGCAAATGGCAGTAAAGAAATGAAAAAAGAAAAAATGGTGAGCGGAAGAGATGTTCATTAAGAGATGAAACTCCATCCGCCATGAAAGTTTTTTGAAGGGGGAGTTTGAGGGGGAAACTTTTCTTCAGAAAAGTTTACCCCTCAATAAAAAAACAGCCCTAAGACATTACCTAAAAAACGCACGCATGAGCTGCGCCCATGCTGATTGCACTTTTAGGGAATGTCTTAGAGTGAATCTATTATTTCAAATTACTTCACCCACAATGGCTTGCTAATTTCGCCATAGGTGCTTTCATAGCGTTGCATAAAGTCTTTCTCTGTAAAGCTATGCAGCTGCGTGCCAAAATGCTGTACAGCATAGCTGGCACAGGTGCAGGCAATTTGTGCAGATTCTATCATGCTATAACCATTGTACAAGCCTTTGAGTAGGCCGCTTCTATAGGCATCGCCGGCGCCGGTGGGATCCACTACGCCGTCAATTTCCACAGCTTTAATGCTATGCTTTTCCCCTTGTCCTGTAATGGAGGCGCCATTTTCGCCCAAGGTGGTGATGCACCATGTGGTTAAAGCTTGAATTTCTTCCACGCTCTTGCCGGTTTTTTGGCAAATCATTTCTAGCTCATAATCATTGGTGGTGAGGGCAAAAGATCCGCTAATGCCTTGTAATAAATCTTCTGCCGAAAGCACAGGTAATTGCTGGCCTGGATCATAAATATATTTTACGCCCTTATCTTTAAAATATTCAGGTAAGGCGCGCATATCATTTAAATTGCCGGGAGAAATAATGGCAATATCTTTTTCAGCATTAAGTTTATTAAAGCCATAACTGCAAGGCAAAGTCATGGCGCCGGGATAAAAACCTGTAATCTGATTATTATCAAGGTCAGAGGTTATATAGCACAGCGCAGTAAAGAGCTCATCATCACGCTTAATGCCGTCTAGCGGTAAGCCCATGGCCTCCAAGTGTGCAGCATAAGGAGTAAAATCGCGCCCTGCACAAGCTAAAATAAGCGGAGCTTCACCAAGCAAGGCCATGCTATACGCTATATTACCGGAGCAGCCACCAAATTTTTCTTCCATGCGATCTACCATGAAAGAAATACTCATCATATGTACCTTGTCTGCAATGATGCTATCTTTAAATTTACCCTGAAATGTCATAATGCGGTCAAATGCCAAGGAGCCAGAAATATAAATTGCCATGGTATAGTTGTCCTTTATTTTTTGTTTTCTTGTGGGGGGAAGGAGACCCCTTTTGCTAACGCCCAAAAGGGGTCTCCTTCC
>CAYJAL010000100.1:0-7388 GCA_964367875.1 uncultured Desulfovibrionaceae bacterium
TTTTCCCTGTGAAAGGCAAGAAAAAGGGGAAGACACAAAGCGTTCACCCTCTTCATTGCATGATTGTTTCGTCAAAAAAAGTATTGGCAAAAAAGTATTGCCCAAAAAGCAGCCACCAGAAAAGCATTTGCACTCCCAGCGCATACAGTCTATTATGCACATATACTATCTACAATTTTGCCTCAGCAAAGGGGACTACCATGACTACCAATTGGACCGACATCCTCAAAGCCTACAGCATAGAAGACCATATCCGCGCCGAAGCCTATGAACACGCCGGCAGTCAAGAGCGCCAAATGCTTAAAACCGCCATGGCCTATCATGCTCTTGACGGCGAAAGCCCCAGCGTACAAAGCTCTGTGCTAGAGCACCACAAGCAAGGCTTTTGGCAAAGAAAGCACAGCGCCCCGGCCCCCACGCTCTTTATACTGTGCGGCGAAGAATATACCTCCCCTGCGCGTTTGGTGGGCGCTAGTATGCCTGCTCTCTTGGCAGGGGTTGCCCAAATAGTATTTATGCAAATAGGCGCAACGCCGCCGGCGCTTTTGGTGGCCTTGGAACTCCTTGGCATAGAAGAAGCCTACACCTTGCCAGATATACACACGGCCATGCAGCTTTTCCGCCATTTGGGCAATGGTGAATATTGCACCCACAATCAGCGCCTTTTGCTTTTGCATCCCGGGCAAAGTTTACATGCCCTACGTCCTATCATCGAAGATGTACACATGCCCTATTACGAAGAGGCGCGCCCTCCGCGTATATTTATGGCACCTACCCTTGATGAAAGCATGAAAAAGCGTATTGCCTTTGCCCAGCCTGATGCTCTTATTACACCCAATCCCTTTGATTTTGCCCATGCCTATTATGGCATAGATCGCCCTTCGCAAAATATTTTAGCCCAAGCGGTGTGCCAAGGTACGGCTTTGTATGACCAGCACTTGGGCCCCCATATGGAAGGCTGCTGGCATATGCTGGGCTTGCAAAAAGATTTCTTTCTTAACCATTGTATGATGTGCGGCATAACCTTTGATAGTGAGGAACAAGATGAGCGCTAAAATCAACATGGAGAAATTACGCAATATTGGCATCATTGCTCATATTGACGCGGGCAAAACCACCCTCACCGAACGCATATTGTATTATACAGAAAAAATTCACCGCATGGGCGAAGTGCACGAAGGCACCGCCACCATGGATTATCTGCCCGAAGAGCAAGAGCGCGGCATCACCATTGCCTCGGCCTGTACCTCTTGTGAGTGGCAAGGCCATACCATCAATATTATTGATACCCCCGGGCACGTGGATTTTACCATTGAAGTGCAGCGTTCCTTACGTGTGCTGGACGGCGCCGTGGGGGTTTTTTGCGCTGTGGGCGGCGTGGAACCGCAATCGGAAACGGTGTGGCAACAATCAGAAAATTTCGCCGTGCCCAAGATTGCTTTTATCAATAAAGTGGATCGTCTGGGCGCCGACTTTGAACAGGTGCTCACGGCCATGCAGGAACAATTGCACACCAAGCCCCTCTTACTCACCATGCCCTTGGGGCAAGGGGATGATTTTGAAGCCTTGCTGGATATAGTGCAATTAGAACGCCTTGACTATGATGATGAAGATCAAGGTGCCACGGTGCAGCGCTCTGCCCTCAGCGAAGCAGAAAAAACCCTTGTGGCTCCATGGCGCGAGCTTTTACTGGAAAGCCTTGGGGAAGTGGACGATGAAATTTTAGAAGGCTATTTGGCAGAAAAAGAATTCAGCCCCCAAGAGATTTATGCAGGTATACGCAGAGCCACCCTGGCGCGTGCCCTGACTCCTACCTTTTGTGGCTCTGCCCTCCGTAATGCCGGCATTCAATCGGTGCTGGATGGCATAAATAGCCTACTCCCTGCGCCTACCCATGTGCCATCTCCCCTAGCCACAGACAGTGAAGGCCAAGAGCATACTATTACCGCTGACGCTAGCGCGCCCCTTTCTGCACTGGTCTTTAAAATACTCATGGACGGCGGGCGTAAAATGGCCTTTATGCGTATTTATGCCGGAACCTTGCGCGAGGGCAATCAATATTATGCCGTGCAAGAAGGCAAAACCGCGCAGGCAGACCGCATACAACGTATTTATCGCCTGCATGCCGATTATCGCGAGCAAATGGACAGCGCCAGCGCCGGAGATATCGTAGCCGTCATTGGTCTGCGTCATGCCCAAACAGGTACTACCTATGCCACCAAAGAAGCACCCTATGAGCTAGAAAGCATACAAAGTTATGAGCCTGTGATTACGCTAGCCATTGAACCGCGTAATGCCGATGAAGGCGCCACCTTAGACGAAGCTTTAGAACGCTACACCCAAGAAGACCCCACTTTGCACAGCCATGTGGACGAAGGCTCAGGGCACCGTATGCTCTCGGGCATGGGCGAGCTGCATTTAGATGTTATACTAGAGCGCATGCAGCGTGAATATAGCATTGCGCCGCGTGTGGGGCATCCGCAAGTGGTGTGCCGTGAAAGCATTGCCGCCACGGCCGAAGCAGAAGCCGAATTTGATCGCGAGCTTGGCAAAGAGTTTCATTATGGCAAGGTGGCCTTACGCCTTGAGCCCATGCCCCGCGGCAGTGGTAATAGCATTACCTTTGATAGCCATTTCCCCCAAGATATTTTAGAGCCGCATAAAGCCGCAGAGGCCAGTAAATTGCTGGCGCCGCTGAATCTTTCTTTGCCTTGGTTACAAGCGGCTAAGCAAGGGGTGGAAGATGCCCTGCAAAGCGGCCCTGTGCAAGGATATGCCTTGCAAGATGTGGGCGTAGTGATTACATCTATGGGGCGCAAGGATGGCGTTTCCTCGGTGCCGGGCTATCATATGGCCGCCGGTATGGCCTTGCGTGAGGCCGTGGCCAAGGCTAGTCCCCTTTTACTGGAGCCCATTATGCAGGTGGAAATCAACGTACCAGAGGCGCATTTAGGGCCAGCCATGAGTCTATTCAATACCTGTGGCGGACGCGTGGAAAATCTCACCCATCGCGGCCCCATGGATAGCAGCGGCCAAAAAATCATTCAAGGCCTTGCGCCGCTATCTAAACTTTTTGGTTTTTCAACGTCCCTGCGTTCTGCCACACAAGGCAGAGCCGGGCTTATTCTTCAATTTGCAACCTTCGATACTCTCTAATGCAACAACCTAAAGCGAAAAAAAGTCTGGGGCAGCACTTTCTGCGCGACAGAAATATCTCAGAAAAAATTGTGAACCTTCTTCATATCAAAGAAGGCGATGACGTTATTGAAATTGGCCCAGGCCCCGGTGCCTTGACCACCATTTTAGAAGAAAAGCCCCTAGGTAGCCTTACCTTGGTGGAGAAGGACGATCACTGGGCGGCGGAGCGTCAACGCCTTGGCGGCCCCCATACCAAGGCTTTGCTTATGGACGCTTTGGAAATGCCCTGGCAAAACATTACGCCGGAAAATCCGCGTAAGATCATTAGCAATCTGCCCTACAATGTGGCTTCTCCGCTTATGTGGGATATATTTTCGCAAAGCACAGGCCTTATACGCGCCGTCTTTATGATGCAAAAAGAAGTGGGCTTGCGCCTTATAGCTAAGCCCAATAGCAAGGAATACGGCGCCCTCACCGTATGGACACAAAGCTTTGTGCGCCCTGAATGGGGTTTTGTGGTGGGGCCAAAATCTTTTGCTCCGCCGCCCAAGGTGGACTCTGCCGTATTGGCCTTTGTGCCGCTACCTGCTGAGCAAAGACCGCCCCATCCTGAGCTTTTAGCAAAGCTTGTGAAAATGTGTTTCCAAAATAGGCGTAAGCAATTAAAGTCTATTTTGCGCCAAAATAATGCCCTGCATATTTTGCCCTGCCTTGAGCATCTGGGTATTGATGAGCAAAGAAGGCCGGAAACCCTCTCGCCGCAAGATTTTGCTGCTATTTTACAAGAAACTACCCAGAGGTGCTTGACTTTATAGGGCACGCATGTTTTCTTATTTAGATACTTCTGCCTTGTATTATGTAGAAGTTTTTTTTGCCTCGCTAATCCCCATTTGCTTTGTTTTTGAGGAGAAAAACATGACAAAAGCTGAATTGATTGAAAAGATAGCCACCAATGCCAAATTGAGCAAAGCTGACGCTGAGCGCGCTTTAAGTACTGTGCTGGAAACTATTTCTGAGGGCTTGAAGCAAGAGGAAAAACTCACCTTGGTAGGCTTTGGCTCCTTTGTGGTAGAACATCGTAAAGAGCGCCAAGGGCGTAACCCACGCACCGGCGAAGCCATGACCATTGCTGCTTCTAAGGCTGTTAAATTTCGCCCCAGCAAGCAGTTAAAAGAAAGCCTTAATTAATTTTTCTGTGAAAATCATAAAAATCAACTGGTGGGAAACCTTTTTTGAAAAAAAGGTTCTCCCCCCAGACCCGCTCATCTCTCGATTTGCGTAATTGCTCGTACCTCGCAAACGCAAACGCCTTCGGCGCCCGTCGGGTCGGCCCTTCCAAAAAACTTTAATTGCGGCGTTGCCTTATCTTTGAAATAGAATTTTGCCGCCGCGTAAATTTTTAAAAATTAAAGTTTATATCATAAAAATCCAAATTTAATTCCCTCAGTAAACTATCCCAGAAATATAAAAAACAACATAATATATTTTTTTTATGTTTAACTTCTACTTGCACACAAACTCTCTTTACCAAAACAAAAAGGCCGCTTGCGCGGCCTTTTCTTTTCATCGGAAACTGAGAGGCTTTGTTCCGAGATATAAGTGGTGAATAGCCAACAACAAGCTATCCACCAACCTTATAACGCCCTTCCTTCAATTGTCGCATGTGCTATCCACCATGGAGCACACACTTTCCCCGTGTGGGTTTTTCAACACAGGAGTTAATTCACGATGTTTTTTTAGTCAGCTTGTCTACGAATAAAAGCTGGCATGTCAAAATCTGTTTCGTCAAAAACGAATTCTTCACCGCCAGGCACATAGCCGCGGCTTTGCTGCGTGCTTAAGGCCTGATTTTTGCGTACAAAAGGTGGCACTTCGCTCTTACCATCATACCAATTCTCTACAGACACACGGCGTCTACCTTGAGGCTCTTCTTCTTTAACCACGGCAGGTTGCTGCATGGGCTGACGGCTCAAACCTTGAGCTGGCACAGCAGCAGCAGGCCCAGGCTGTGTGAAAGAAGTCACATTGGACACTTTTTCTGTTTCTTCCACCACATGCTCTACAGATTCAATACCTGTGGCAACCACGGTGATGCGCAATTCGTCGCCCATGTCTTCATCAAAGACCACACCGAAAATGATATTGGCATCGGGATGCGCTGCATCGCCAATGATTTCACCAATTTCGTTGATTTCTTCACCGGAAATATCCATGGATGCGGTGATATTATACAGCACAGCTTTGGCGCCTTCCAAGGAAACATCTTCCAAAAGCGGGCTCATGATGGCGCGTTGAGCAGCCTCGCGAGCGCGGTTTTCACCGGAAGCTACGCCGGTACCCATAAGGGCTAAGCCAGACTCTTGCATAACGGTATTTACGTCGGCAAAGTCAAGGTTGATCATGCCTTCTTCCATAATTACGTCGGAAATACCCTTCACAGCATGGAATAAAACATCATTGGCTTTTTTAAGCATTTCTGTAAATGGTGCTTTTTTAGGAGCAAAAACAAGCAAGCGATCATTGGGGATAGTGATAAGACAATCCACATGCTGACGCAATTCTTGCAGGCCAGCTTCAGCGGCAGAGCGACGCTTGGCACCTTCAAAGCTAAAAGGCTTCGTCACAACGCCCACAGTTAAAGCGCCCATTTCGCGAGCTGCTTGAGCAATAATTGGGGCCGCACCGGTACCGGTACCGCCGCCCATGCCGGCTGTTACAAAAACCATATCCGCGCCATCTAAGGCTTCTTTAATGGCAGTAACACTTTCAATGGCAGCTTCTTTGCCCTTGGCTGGGTTTGCCCCGGCGCCAAGGCCGCGGGTAAGGGTTTCCCCTAGTTGCACCTTATGCGGTGCAGCGCTTTTATTTAAAGCTTGCACATCGGTATTGGCACACACAAAGGTGACACCTCGCAGGCCGGAAGTAATCATGTTTTGCACAGCATTACCGCCGCCGCCGCCAACTCCGATAACCTTAATCTTGGCGTTACCTACCATAGTTGCGTCAAAGTCAAAAAGATCCATATACGCCTCTCCTTCCTAACAAGTTCCTAATTAAGAAATATCTTTAAACCACTTTTTCATGCCGGCAAAAATGCCTTCAAACATGGTTGTTTCATGGTGGTTAGTGAATATTTTTTGTCCTTGATTTTCTTTTTCTGCTCCGTAGCGCAAAAGTCCCACGGCCGTGGCAAATTTCGGACTGTTTACCACTTCTTTCAACCCACCCACATGGCGAGGATAGCCAATTCGTGTGGGCATTCCAAAAATCTGTTCGCCCAATTCCTGACAGCCTTCAATGAGGGCTGTACCGCCGGTGAGTACCACTCCGGCGCCTATCATATCTTTGTAGCCCGAACGTATAAGGGTCTGATCCACAAGATATAAAATTTCTTCCATGCGCGGCTCGCATATTTCTGACAGCACTTGACGTGATAATCTACGCGCTTGTCTGCCGCCTACACTTGGCACTTCAATTTCCTCGGTGTGACGAACCATATCCGTTAACGCACAACCATATTTAATCTTAATCTTCTCTGCCGATGCCATGGGGGTACGCAGTCCAAAGGCAATGTCATTGGTGAGGTTTTGTCCACCAAGGGCTAAGACTGCCGTATGCTTTATGGCATCATTGGCAAAAATGGCAATATCAGTGGTACCGCCACCAAGGTCAACTAAGGCCACGCCGATTTCACGCTCTTCTTCGGTGAGCACAGCTTGAGCCGAGGCTAAAGATTCTAAGGCAATATCCGCCACTTCCAAGTTAGATCTATGGCATGAGCGCACTATATTTTGCGCAGAAGACACAGCACCGGTCACAATATGCACCTTCACTTCAAGGCGCACTCCAGCCATGCCCAAGGGGTCTGCAATGCCACGCTGATCGTCAATAATGTATTCTTGAGGCAAAATATGGATAACTTCACGGTCTGCAGGTATAGCCACTGCTCTGGCAGCGTCTAAGGCACGCTCAATATCGCGCGGGGTAACTTCGCCGCCTTTAACGGCTATAACCCCATGGCTATTAATGCTATTAATATGACTGCCTGCAATGCCCACATACACGGTGCCAATTTCGCACCCTGCCATAAGCTCTGCTTCATCCAAGGCCTTGCGAACGGACTGTACCGTTTGCTCAATATTAACCACAACGCCTTTACGCAAACCGGTAGAGGGGCATGTGCCAATGCCAACAATTTCTATGATGCCATCATCACCAAGCTCTCCCACCACGGCACATATTTTTGTTGT
>CAYJAL010000101.1:0-7378 GCA_964367875.1 uncultured Desulfovibrionaceae bacterium
CCAAGGCTGAGCCAGGACAATAAGGCAAAGCTCTGGCAATGGCATCCGTATTGGAAGAGTCTAAAGAAAGAGGCGTATCACAACTTCCGGTAAGGCGTAAAATGAGCTCAGGCAAAAGTCTGGTCTCATCTACCAGGGGCGCGCCCACATTAACATCCAGCACAGGCGCGCCGGCGGTGATTTGTTCTTGCGCATAGCGCAGAGCAAGGCCGTGCTCATAAGCTTGAAATTCTGCTGTTAATTGCTTCTTGCCCGTGGGATTGATGCGCTCACCAATGATGGTAAAAGGATAATCCTCACCAACGCGCACAATGTGCGAACGTGTGGTTAGGGCAATACTGCCTGCGCTGACACGCACCGAGGGACGGCGTAAGGTCATATCCCCCACAGCACGCTTTAAGGCGGCAATATGGTCAGGCGTAGTGCCACAACAACCACCCAACAATTGCACACCGGCAGCGGCAAATTTGGCTGTTTTCTCTGCAAAGGTTTCAGGATCTAAACGGAATACGGTTTCACCATTAATGAGCTCCGGCAAGCCAGCATTGGGCTCCACCAGAACAGGCACCTTAGCATAGGCCAGCATCTCTTCCACCACAGGCACCATTTGTTCGGGCCCAGCACTGCAATTGGTACCAAGAGCCACCACGCCAAGGTTTTGCATGGTCTCTACAAAAATCTCAGGAGTGGAACCTGTGAGGCTAACACCATTTTCAAAAGTCATGGACACCATGATGGGCAAATCCGTCTGCTGGCGAATGGCCACCACGGCAGCGCGCGCTTCGGCTAGGTCAAACTGTGTTTCCACAAAAAACACATCCACCCCGCCGTGCAACAGACCGCGTACCTGCTCACTATAGGCCGCTATAAGGTCGCGCGGCTCAAGCTCACCGAGGGGTTTTGCAAAATACCCTGTGGGCCCCATATCCCCGGCCACAAAAACACGTCGACCGCTGCTTTCTGCCGCTGCTCTGGCTGCCTTAGCCACCTTAGAATTGTATTCAAAAACATCTAAACCTTGAGGAAGCTTTAACTTATTCCCACCAAAAGTGCAGGTAATAAGCACATCGGCACCGGCATGAGCATAGGCTTTATGAATGTCACGCAAAATATCCGGACGCTCTAAACAAAATTCTTCTGGGCTCATACCCGCCGGCAAGCCCGCCGCTTGCAACATGGTGCCCATGCCGCCGTCCAAAAACAAAACACGCCCTTGCTCTAAAGCATGACAAAAATGACTCATATTTATTATCCTTTGTACTTTTTTCAAATGCCAATATAATAATGTATATTGTATTTTTTCTCTGTCAAACGGAAGAAAAAAATTATAAAAATCAAAAAAAACTTTAATTCGAATTTTCTTTGCAAAAAAGAAGATAATTCTCTATTTTTTGCTGTATTTTCGCCATAAATGTACATAAATTTTTCCTTTAAAAGCCCACATTTTATACTGTGCAAGTGTAAGCTTTTGTGCTATACATAAATTGTACTTACCCTTTATGGCGACAATGTCGCTCATTTCTACTTAAAAATTACGAAAAGAACAAACGAAAAACGCACCCCTCTCGCAGCGCGGACATTGGCTGCTTTCGCAGTATAACAATCGAGAATAGTATGAAAAAAAGCATAAAAGCCCCTGCTAAGAGTGCTTCTGCCTCCGCTTCTAACACGAAAAAAAAAGTTGATGTTGAAATTGTTGCACCCGAGCCTAAATCATTCGTACAGCCCAAAGGTGCGTCTCAGGCCGAGGAATTTGACACGGACAACGACAACGAAATGAAAGACTTGGAAGCCTTGGACGAGGATTTGTCAACGGAGCTAGATAGTGACATGGATGATGACCTAGTCCACGATCTAGACCCGGACCATGACGAGCATCACCATGAGCCCGCTCTTACCACTACAGCTGCACCACGCCTGAGTGCTACCCGCGATAATCTTCACCTCTATTTAAAAGAAGTGAGCCG
The DNA here is from genome assembly GCA_964367875.1 of uncultured Desulfovibrionaceae bacterium. GTDB lineage: Bacteria > Desulfobacterota > Desulfovibrionia > Desulfovibrionales > Desulfovibrionaceae > CAYJAD01. The sequence continues at coordinate 1,968 of CAYJAL010000101.1, forward strand.
CTTTCCCATGCTTGAGCCAGAAGAAGAACAAGCCCTGGCCAAAAGGGTGCGCGATAACGGCGATACCGACGCGGCTTTTCGTTTGGTTTCCTCGCATTTACGTCTTGTGGTAAAAATAGCCATGGATTTTCAGCGTCGCTGGATGCAAAATGTGCTAGACCTTATCCAAGAGGGCAATGTGGGCCTTATGCGTGCGGTGAATAAGTTTGACCCAGACAAGGGTATCAAATTCTCCTACTACGCTGCATTTTGGATTAAAGCCTATATATTAAAATATATTATGAACAATTGGCGCATGGTAAAAATTGGCACTACGCAAGTACAGCGCAAGCTTTTTTTTAACTTGAACAAAGAACGCCAAAAGCTCATTTCTCAAGGTTTTGACCCCGATGCAGCCATGCTCTCAGAGAAATTAGGCGTCAGTGAAGAACAAATTCTCGAAATGGACCAACGCCTTGGCGCATCAGATATGTCGCTGGACATGCAGGTAAGCGACGCTTCGGGCGGGGCATCGCGCATGGATTTTTTACCAGCATTGGAAATGGGCGTTGAGGACAGCATTGCCAGCAATGAAATTGCGGCGCTTATTCAAACTCATTTAGAAAGCATTATCCCCAAGCTCAATGAGAAAGAAAATTATATTTTGCAAAATAGATTGCTCACTGACGAGCCTGTTACCTTGCGTGAAATTGGTGAAAGGTATAATGTAACGAGAGAAAGAGTGCGTCAGTTGGAAGCGCGGTTGTTAGAAAAATTGCGCCAACATCTCAGCAATGATATAAAAGACTTCTCTGAAGAATGGATAAACACCTAATATGAACACCACTATTAAACACAGCCTCCTTTGTTTCACCCTGCTTTCCTCCTGCCTGCTTTTAGGGTGTGGAGGCTGTGCCAGCACCGATAAAAACGGTGATACCACTGCTAACCCTCAAAAAACAGCCGACACCACAGCTAGCAATAACCAAGGCGACGTCCTCAATAAGACAACCTCTCTTTCCGGCGAGGCCATCTATACCTATTTGCTTTTTCAGCGCGCCCTGCAGCAAGGCCATGTAATGCTTATGGTGCAAAGCCTTGAAAAGCTCGATGCCTTTTCCCCTCCGGCTTCCGTATATGTGGACGCCGGCATTTGGGCTTTGGAAAATAGCGCGCCCCCTCTTATACCCATGGTAAAAAAAGGCTTAGAAAAACATCCAGATACCCTCTCTTTGCATTTACTGTACGCAGAAATTTTGCAAAAAAACGGCAATACAGATGCGGCCATAGAGCATATGCAGCATGTTATTGCCCAAAAACCTCATGAAGTGGATGCCAAGGTGGAGCTTTCTCTGCTTTTATCCCATGTGAAAAAATTTGCCGAAGCAGAAGAAGTCTTACTCACCATCGCTGAGCAAGATCGCACCAGCCTTGTGGATTATTATCAAGCCAAAGCGCTTATGGGCCTTAAACGCAAAGATGAAGCCATAAAGTATTTGGAAAGCAGTGTAGAAAAAGACCCTGAATTTATTGACGCGCTGAATGATTTGGCTTTTTTATACGAACAAAGTAAAGAATTACGCAAAGCCCGTGATGCTTATGAACAAATATTGGACGCCTATGGCACCAATTATGAGCTGGTGTTACGCGTCATTTTGCTTTCCTTGCACTTACAAGAAACAGAAAAAGCCTTGGAGCTCTTTGAAGATAGCCCCATGACGCCAGAACTTACCGTCACTGTGGCCAGCATGTTTGTGGATGCGCAGCAATACGACGTGGCAGAGCCCATTTTGTTAGGCTTAGCCGATATTGAAGACGCACCGCAAGATTTGTATTTTTATCTGGCGGCCATTGCCTATGAGCGTGATCATGACGCCCAGCAAGCCTATGACTGGCTCACCCATATTGACAATACACATAAGGAATTTTCCAGGGCGCTCTTTTTGCGCGTTAAATTGCTTGTGGATGAAGGGCAATATGACACGGCTTTAAAAGAAGCACGCCTTGGCACACAAATCGACCCCAAAAACCTCCAATTTTGGACCATCGAAGCTCAAATATTGGCCAGTCAAGGAGATTTTGACAATGCCCTTCAAAAGCTTACAGACTTAGAAGAAAATTGGCCGCATAATGCTGAAGTGACCTATTTACGCGCTGCCATTTTGGATCAAAGCGGCGATAAGAAAAATGCCTTTAAAACCATGGAAGCTCTTTTACAAACAGAACCGGATCATGTGCAAGCCCTTAACTATGTAGGCTATAGCTTGGCAGAAGAAAGCCGCGAATTACAAAGAGCCATTCATCTTTTGCGCAAAGCCGATAGACTTGCGCCTAATAATAATTATATTTTGGACTCCTTGGCTTGGGCTTTATTTAAAGCCGGAGAAAGGCAAGAAGCCTGGTCTATTATTAAACAGGCTGTGGAGGCTGAAGGCATGCCGGAAGCCACCATTTGGGAACATTATGGCGATATAGCCCGTAGCCTTGGCAAAAAAGACGAAGCCCATAAGGGCTATAATAGAGCTTTGGAATTTTCTCCCAAAAACGGGGAAACCATTAAATATAAGCAAGATCAACTCTAAAGAATTTTTATGAAACAAACTCTCTCTCGCCTTGCACTTGGCCTGATGACCCTCTCCCTATGCGCCTGCGCCAAGCCTTCCATGCCCCCCATCGACAGCAATGCTGATGCTGTGTGGAAAAGCTATGCCCAAAGCGCGCATACCCTCAATAAGCCTTTTCGCAATCAACTGAGCTTGCGCTACGGCGTGGAAGGTCAAACCGACCGCGTATCGGCCTTGCTTTGGGGCAACTCCTCGCAAACCTTACGCCTCGATATAAGCGCTTCTGTGGGCATTACCGTAGCTAAAATATTGGAAAGCCCCGATAATTTTACGCTGTATATCCCTCAAGAAGAAGTGGCCTATGTGCATGAAGGGCAAAGCAAAGAATCCTTTAATATAGGCATTCCCTTACCCCTTAGCCTGGAACATGTAAGCCTACTCTTGCAAGGTCATTATGGCACTGTTTTTGGATTACAATTTGACGGCATGCCCATGCCTTTACGCGAGGCAGACGTGCTTTTATTGGGTAACCCCGAGGTACCGGAAGATGCCGTGGCCTACGCCTTGGAGGAAGGGGATTTTCGCGGAAAACTCGTGCTGAATACTTTGGGGCAGCCTGTTTTTTGGCAAGAAGACAGCAGCACAGGCTGGACCATGGAATTTTCTTACAAAGAACATGAAGAACAGCCCTATAAATTATATATCAGACACTTAGCTTCGGAGCGTAAAGCCATCATCATTGTAAAAGAACGCGCTGTGGATCTTGACCTCTTTACGCCAAAGCAAATGCGACTTATCTTGCCCCAAGAGACGGTACAATACCCTCTGGAAGATTTAAACCCCAACCATCTCTAGTTTATTAGGAGAGTTTTATGCCTTTATCCGTACATATAGCATCTGACCATGCCGGCCTAGCCTTAAAAGATCTTATTATTCAACAATTGCAAGCTCATGGTCACACAGTGCAAGACCATGGCACCCATACCACGGATAGCTGTGACTACCCTGTTTTTGCCCAAAATCTCTGTGAAGGGCTGTTGCAAGATACTCCAGAGGCCAAGGGTATTCTTATTTGCGGTACCGGCATAGGTATGTCCATTATGGCCAATAGATTTAAAGGCATACGCGCTGCCCTGTGCGCCAACGAATTTCAAGCCCGCGCCACACGCGAGCATAACGATGCCAATGTTCTTTGCCTTGGCGAGCGCGTCACAGGCCCCGGCCTAGCTTTAGATATAGTGCGCCTCTTTTTGACCACCCCCTTTGAAGGTGGCAGGCATCAGCGCCGTATTGATTTTTTTGACAAATAAATTGCAAGCCTTGCAATTATCTTTATAGCCTTTGTTTTTTGGAGAAAAAATGCTCATTTATAATACATTACGTGGTAAAAAAGAAGAATTTGTTCCTGTACATCCCGGCAAGGTTAATATGTATGTTTGCGGCATAACAGCCTATGACTATTGTCATATTGGTCATGCTCGCTCTGCCCTTGTTTTCGATGTTATGGTACGTCACTTCCGCCACCGCGGCCTTGATGTGCGCTTTGTGCGCAATTTCACCGATGTGGATGATAAAATTATTAATCGCGCCCATAAAGAAAATAGAGATTGGCGAGAAGTAGCGCAAACATATATGCAAGCTTTTCACGAAGACATGGACACCTTGGGCGTGCTTCGTGCCGATGAAGAACCCTGCGCCACCGACTATATAGCCGAAATGCAGGCCATGTGTGAGCGCCTCATTGCCGATGGTAAGGCCTATGCCACCCCTTCGGGCGATGTATATTTCCGCGTGCGTGCCTATGAGCCTTATGGGAAACTTTCCGGTCGCAGCTTGGACGATTTACAAGCCGGTGCCCGCGTAGCCCCAGGCGAAGAAAAAGAAGATCCCTTAGACTTTGCCCTATGGAAAGGCGCTAAGCCCGGTGAGCCTTTTTGGGAAAGCCCTTGGGGTAAGGGACGCCCCGGCTGGCATATTGAATGCTCTGCCATGAGCGAAAAATATCTGCCCTTAGATATTCACGGCGGCGGTCAAGACCTTATTTTCCCTCACCATGAAAATGAAATTGCCCAAACCGAAGCTTGCACCCACAAGGAGCTGGCAAAGTATTGGGTGCATAATGGTTTTGTGCAAATCAATTCCGAAAAAATGTCTAAATCTTTAAACAACTTCACAACTATACGTGATATTTTAAAGCATTTTTTACCGGAAACATTACGCTTTTTCTTGCTCAGCAAGCACTATCGCAGCCCTGTGGACTTTACCGACCAAAGCATGGACGAAGCCGAACGCGGTCAAAAGCGTGTGTACCAATGTCTGCGCGATGTGGAGCAAGCCCTCACCCGCGAAAATTGGAAGAAAAGCCCCTTCCCCGAAGAATATGAAAAGGATCTGCAAGGTCTTATTAAAGAAATAGATTTAGCCCTGCAAGATGACTGTAATTCCGCAGCAGCTCTTGGACATATTTTTGGCATGGTACGTTTAGTTAACAGAGCTTTAGAAGATAAAGCGGCCAACAAAAGCGAAGGGCTCCCAGCCTTATTACTCTTGTTCCGTGAAGCTTTACGCTCTTGGGCCGGTGTGTTGGGTCTTTTCCAACAAGATGCCTCGCAATTTTTGCTGGATCTGCGCTCCATGCAGGCCAAACGCAAAGATATTGATGTTTCTCGCATAGAAAATGCGCTGCAAGAACGCTTAGAAGCACGCAAAAATAAAGACTTTGCCCGCTCCGACGCCATTCGTGACGAATTGGCTGACCTTGGTATTGAATTGCGCGATACCCCCGAGGGCGCTGTTTGGGATGTTATGTAAAAATATGTTTAACTGGGAGGGGGAACTTTTTTTAGGGAAAAAAAGTTCCCCCTCCCA
>CAYJAL010000102.1:0-7341 GCA_964367875.1 uncultured Desulfovibrionaceae bacterium
GACCCCCCTTCCAAAAAACTTTAATTGCGGCAACACCCTATCTTTGAAATATAGTTTTTGGCGCAATGTAAATTTAAAAGAATATGTTCTTTACACGCTTTTTAAAAGACGAAAAACAAAATTTAATGTTATGCTCATAATTTTGCAAAGAACTTTTTTTATTACTTCTTCATATAATTTTCTAATAAAGTAACTATTTTTCTGTGGCCATTTTCTTTGGCTAAATCCAGCGCCGTTTCTTTATCTTTATTGTTCAAAGTGGCATCGGCTTTTTGATGGGTGAGCACGTACACTGTTTGCTTATGCCCTTGCTCTGCGGCGTACATAAGGGCTGTCCAGCCATACTTATCTTGGGCATTGATGTCTGCTTTGTGCTTGATGAGAAGCTGTGTTTCTTCGGCATGCCCCACGCCGGAGGCAATCATAAGAGCCGTGAGTCCATTGGCACTTTTGGCATCCACATGGGCACCATGATCAAGCAATACTTCCATAATAAGAGGATATCCACGGCTGGCGGCCAGCATGAGGGCTGTACCATCATCGACGCTTTTGGCATGAATATCGGCTTTGTTTTGCAAGAGTATGCGCACGGCTTCTTCTTGGTCATGCAGGGCGGCCAGCATGAGCGCAGTCATATTATCATCATTTTTTGCATTTATATCTGCACCTTGCTGTATGTATTTTACAAGGTGGGGCACATTACCTTCTTTTGCAGCCTCAAAAAGGCTTTTTGCTTGGACAGTGAGAGTATTAAGGCAGAGAATGCAGAGACAAAAAATGGAACAAATATGACGCATGAAACTCTCCTTATATGAGTATGTATTATATGTACTATACTATGAAGGGGAAGGCAAGTTGTTTACTAGGAAATGGATTTAGCCTTTGGCAAAAAGCTTTTGGGCTGCATCCCAATCTTCGTTAAAGTCCACTTCTATGCAGCGGTGGGCAGAAATATCCACAGGGCACCAGGGCATATTTTTTTCTAGGCAAAGCTCAATGCCCTTTTCAAAGTAATCTGCATCATCCACATGGCGCAAAGCCTCGCGAAAGGAAGCAAGGTCTGCTTGACGCACAAGGTTAATGCCCACAGCTTCACCTTCTGCCTGGGCGATGCTGACTTCTTTAGAAAGCTCCATAATGAGGCCTTGTGCATTGGTGCGATATTTTACTTCTTCTTCGGCGCATTTTTTGGTGTCTACGCAGACGTAATTGTGGGTGTTTTCTTGAACTGTGCTTATAAGCTGTTGCAAAATAGCGCCGTCAAAAATCACATCGCCATTCATCCATAAAATATCATCGTCTAGATGCTCTATGGCGTGGAGTAAGCTTTTGGAGGTATTTGTCACATAAAAAATAGGATTATAGGAATAAAAAACGTCAGGGAATTCTTCCATGATAAGTTCTTTTTTAAAACCCACAACTATGGTGATATGCCTAATGCCGGCTTCGCGTAATAAGCGAATTTGACGCCCTATAATGCGCTCTCCACTGGGTAATACAGAAAGGGACTTGGGGAAAGGGCGCCCAAGGCGTGTGCCCACGCCAGCAGCTAGAATTATGGCTTTCATGCTATCTCCTTTTTAACTCTATGAAAAAGACCTTCGTACATAGTACAAAGGTCTCAGACTAATGCCAAACCCCACCATGCGGGGGTTGCGCCGCTATTGTCAGCAAAGCTGCCAAGCGGAAAGGCACAAAAATCAATCGCTTTACGGCGCAAGTAAATGGCGCCTACTCTTGATTTTTGGGTCGTGCCGACTTTGTCAGCACTCTGAGACCTTCGTACATAGTACAAAGGTCTCTTAATTCTGTATAGCTTTTTTTGCCCTAATTACATAGAGCTAAGGCTTTCCATTTCTGTTTCGGTAAGCAATTTGTCAAGGTCAAGCAAGATGAGCAATCTGTCTTCAAGCTTGCCCACGCCTCGCATATATTCTGCGCCAATGCCGGCAACTACAGCCGGTGGTGGTTCCACGGTGGATTCTTTAATGCGTAATACTTCGCATACAGCGTCCACCACAAAGCCCACAATTTGGCCGCCAAGATCCATAACTTTAATACGGGTTTGGCTATCGTGAATGGCGGTTTTCATGCCAAAACGCTTACGCATATCAATAACGGGGATAACTTTACCGCGCAAATTGATAACACCTTCCACAAAGGAGGGGGCATTGGGCACCTTGGTAATGGGCATCATACGAATAATTTCTTGCACTTTTAAGATTTCAACGCCAAATTCTTCTTCAGCAATCTTAAAAGTAACCATTTGGATTAGGCTGCTGTCATCCGAGCCATGATAGCTGGCTTTGTTTTCGGTTTCACTCATATACATTTTCTCCTATAGAGTGGTAAAACATACTGTGCTCTTATTTTTTACATCGGCAGGCTTAAGAAAAACTATAGTCCACAAAGGATGTAAAAATATGTGGAGGCGAAGTCACATTACCAAAGAACAGACCTTTTGACAAATACAAGCTTGAGGAAAAAAAAGGCCTTGGCTGAGCCAAGGCCAGTATTTTATAAACCTTTTTCTTTCATGTAGACGATAAGGTCGCACAATCTGTTAGAATAGCCCCACTCATTGTCGTACCACAATACAATTTTAGCAAAATTGCCATTTTGTACGGTGCAATACTCTGCCTCTACAATGGAGGAGTGGGGGTTGCCCTTAAAGTCAAGAGACACGAGGGGCAATTCGCTGTATTCTAAAATACCCTTAAGCTCACCCTCAGCGGCTTTTTTCAATACAGCGCGCATGGTCTCTGTGTCAGTGGGTTTGTCAAATAGTGCAGTAAAGTCCACAGCAGATACTGTGGGGGTAGGCACACGTAAAGAATAACCGCTAAACTTACCCTTCATGGCAGGAATAACCTTAGCCACAGCAGATGCGGCGCCAGTGGAGGTGGGGATAATGTTTAAAGCACCAGCACGAGCACGGCGTAAGTCGCTGTGAGGCATATCAAGAATGCGTTGGTCATTGGTGTAAGAGTGCACGGTGCACATGGTGCCTTGGCTAATACCAAAGGCTTCGTGTAAAACTTTTACCACAGGGGCTAAGCAGTTGGTTGTGCAAGAGGCATTGGAAATCATGTGATGCTTGGCAGGGTCATAGTCTTGGTGGTTAACGCCCATAACCAAGGTTAAGTCTTCATTTTTGGACGGGGATGAGAAAATAACTTTCTTGGGGCCGCTTTGCAAATGCACTTTAGCTTGCTCTGCATCGCGAAATACACCGGAAGACTCCACAACAATATCTACGCCATACTCACCCCAAGGGATATTTTTGGGGTCGCGCTCTCTAGAGCAATGTACATTCCATGCGCCAACTTTAGCGCCAGTGTCTGTAACTTCAGCGTTAAAGTTTCCTCTACCATACACAGAGTCGTACTCAAGTAAATGAAAACACGTATGCGCATCGCACAAATCATTGATGGCAACTACTTCCACTTGGTCTTGGAAGTTTTTGTGCAAAATGTGGAACATTTGACGACCAATACGGCCAAAGCCGTTAATACCAACGCGTACTTTACTCATAGTAAACCTCTATAATTATAGTTTTGAAAATCAATTTCACATTACCATTATCTTTGGATATGCGAGCAATACCGCAAAAAATATAAGTCGTGAAAAGCAAAATGACAAGTCTTATTTTGTGAAAAAAATATTTTTCTACCATTAAACCTAGCGGGTTAGTCAGTTTTTGAAGAAAATAAACGTCCGCGAACAATGGCTTTTTGTCCAAATTTTTGGCGTAAAGAATCAAGGGCACTGTCTAATTTATCATGCTTTTTTGAGCTTTCTTGGGGTGATGTTTGAAAAAGCAAACCTTGCTCAGAGCCTGCGTGAAAGCCGGAAACGCCAACACCTATAAGACGCACTTTTTGGGTGAGGGTGAGATTTTCTAATAGCTCACAAGCCGTGGCAAAAATAGTTTGTGTGCCTTGGGTGCTTTGGCTCAGGGTGCGTGAGCGCGTTATTTGACTAAAATCGGCAAATTTTACTTTCAGGGTAATGGTGCGCCCCGAAAAGCCTTGCTTGCGCAAAGAGGCGCCCACACGCTCTGCTTGCGCCATAAGATTTTTTTGTAAAAAAGCTTTATCCAAGGTATCTTCGTGAAAGGTGGTTTCACAGCTTTCGCTTTTGGGTTCTGTGTACGGGGTCACAAGGTTGCTATCATGCCCATGGGCTCTGCGCCAAAGCTGCATGCCTCCCTTACCAAAGCGGCGCTGCCAAAACTCCTCAGGATAGCGAGCCACATCACCGGCATGGCGTACACCAAGTTTTTGTAAATCTTCCATGAATTTTTTCCCCACGCCGGGGATTTTTTGTACAGGAAGTTTTTGCAAAAAAGCCGGAATAGCCTCGGGGTGCAGCACGTAAATACCGTGAGGCTTATGTATATCGGAGGCTATTTTTGCCAAAAACTTTTTAGGCGCTGCCCCCACCGAGCAGGTAAGGCCGCCGCTGGCCTCGTGCACGGCGCTTTGTATTTGTGTACAAAGGCTTTCAATGGGGCCAAAGAGTCTTTCTAGGCCGGCGCCGTCCACATAGGCTTCGTCAATGGAAGCTTGCTCCACATGGGGAGAAAAATTTTGCAAAGCGCCCATGATGGCCTGCGAAAGTTCTTTATAGCGCCCCATGCGCCCCGGCATAAAGATAAGCTCTGGGCAAAGTTTTTTGGCCATGCGTGAAGGCATGGCAGAGCGCACGCCAAATTTCCGCGCTTCGTAAGAGGCTGCCGAAAGAACGCCGCGAGTGCAATCGGTGCCCACGGCCACAGGCTTACCGCGTAGAGCAGGGTTGTCCATTTGCTCCACCGAGGCATAAAAGGCGTCCATATCCACATGTAATATCCATGCAATGGAGGCGTCTTGAGGGGATGGATTCGGCATATATAATTGTTAGGCGCCTAAAAATTGCACCCAGATGTTACGATTTCTTGGGCCATCACCTTCGCATAAATAAATATGCTGCCAGGTGCCCAGCTGCACTTTGCCTTCTTCTACAATAAGCATAAGCGAGGGACCAAAAAGGCTGGTTTTAATATGGGCATCACTATTCCCTTCGGCGTGACGAAAGGCCGCATCTTGCGGTACCAATTTGCTAAAATAGCTTGTCATGTCGCGAGCCACATCAGGGTCTGCTCCTTCATTGATGGTAAGGCCGCAGGTGGTGTGCGGTGAATACAAGAGCACGGCGCCCTTTTGCCACGAGCTTTGTTTTTGCACAAGTTCTTGAACTTGACGGGTGATATCTACCATTTCAGAGCGTTTTTGTGTACGAATAGTAAGTGTTTCCATATTTTTCCTTTCTATCTGTGCTTATCGGGCTGTTGAAAAAGTGCACATTGCTTCGTCAGACGTGTTTTTTGCTCCAGTTACGTATGCCTCTATACGCGCCTTCCGCAAAAAACTTCGTCTTCCTTGCACTTTACACTTTTTGAACTGCCTGTAGTAACTTTATAAAATAGACTTTTTCAGAAAGTTTGAGTTTTTCAACAGGCTGTTATGGGGTAAAAAAGGGGGCACGCGCATTGACTTATGCGCTTTTCCTTGCCACATTGCCCTTGTATATACCGAGCGCTAACGCGACGCAAGGAGTGACTTTTATGCCATTGGTTCTTGGCTCAGCAGGACATATTGACCACGGGAAAACTTCCCTTGTACGTGCTCTTACGGGCATTGATTGCGACCGTCTGGAAGAAGAAAAAAGACGCGGCATCACCATAGAATTGGGCTTTGCCCACTTTACGCTCCCCAATGGCGAGCGCTTAGGCATAGTGGATGTGCCGGGGCATGAGCGTTTTGTAAAAAATATGGTGGCCGGCGCCGCAGGTATTGATTTTGTAATGCTTATAATTGCCGCCGATGAAGGCGTCATGCCGCAAACGCGCGAGCATGTGGAAATTTGTTCCTTGCTAGGCATTAAGCACGGCTTTGTGGCGCTCACCAAGATTGATATGGTGGATGAAGAATGGTTGGGGCTTGTGCAAGAAGATGTAAAAAGCTTTTTGCAAGGTACCTTCTTAGAAGGCGCGCCAATTTTTCCTGTATCTTCCCTTACCAAGCAAGGGCTCGATGCCTTGCGTGACCATGTAATTTCACAAGCCGACACCTTAAAGCCTGCCCGTGAGAGCACGCTTTTCCGTCTGCCTGTGGATAGAATTTTTTCCATGAAGGGGCATGGCACCGTGGTGACCGGAACCCTTTTAGCCGGCGAAGTGAGCCTTGGCGATGAAGCTGTCTTTATGCCGCACGGTGTGGAGACGCGTATTCGCGGTATTCAATGGCATGGCCATGCGGCCGAAGATGCCGGCGCCGGGCAGCGCTGCGCCCTCAATGTGCTTAATGTGGAAGTGGGTGAGGTGGATCGTGGCTCGGTGCTTACGCATCCCAATACCTTATTTCCTGCCACGCGCTGGATGGTGCAGTTGCAGTGTCTTTCTTCTGCCCCAAGGGCTTTACGCGCCAGAACAGAAATTCACTTTCACCACGGCGCACGCGAAGTTTCGGCGCGTTTATATTTCTTTGACAGAGACAGGCTGGAGCCGGGGCAAAGTGCGCTTACGGAAATTCGTTTCACCGAGCCCATGGTGGGGCTTTTTGGCGATCGCTGCGTGGTGCGTGCTTATTCGCCTTTGCGCACCGTGGCCGGCGGTGTGCTTGTGCATGCTTTGCCGGAGCCGCTACGTCGTAAAAATGTGGACTTTGATAAAAAACTGAGCCTACTTTCTTCCCTTGCCAATCTAGAAGGGGCAGAGCATTTTGAGCAGCGCGTACTGACACAATTGGAACTGGCAGGCATTGAAGGCTTAAGCTTTGCTGAGCTTATGGTGCTGACCAACGGTAGTGCTAAGAAGCTGGAAAAACTTTTGCAAGGCCTTGGCGCCAAGGTAACCTGCTTTGATAAGGAAGAAAAGCGCTATATTTTTGGGCAAGCTGTACAAAAGCTTATGCAGCAATGCCTTGAACAAGCAGCGGCTTTCCATAAGCGCGATCCCTTAAAAGTGGGTATGGCGCGTGGGGTTTTATGCCAAAAGCAAAGGCCTAAGTTGGCGCATTTGGTCATTGAGCGCTGCTTGCGTAGTGGCGAGCTGGTGGCGGAGGGCGATGTCTTGCGTCTGGCTTCACATACGGTGCAACTAGATAGCGATAATACTTCCCTTAAGGAGAAGCTTTATGAAGCCCATGCCCATGCCGGATTGACACCGCCTAACCTTAAAGATGTTTTGGAAGAGCTTAAGGTAGATGCCAAGAAGGCTGCCCCTGTGCTGAAAATGCTGTGCGATGAAAAGCAATTGGTGCGGGTGAAAGAGGGCTTGTATTATGCCGAGCCTGTTAT
>CAYJAL010000103.1:0-7277 GCA_964367875.1 uncultured Desulfovibrionaceae bacterium
TTGTCCACCCAATAACTCCCACCCGGCCCCCCCCCCCTAGACTTTGTCAGCAATCTGAAAAACTTTAAATACAAGCTAAGGCAGCATGGGTGCCAGCATAAGGCCGGTATGCACGGGCAATCCCAGCATAATATTGGCATTGGCTAGGGCTTGCCCCGAGGCGCCGCGGCATACATTATCAATGGCGCTGACCACAATAAGGCGCTGGGTGCGCGGGTCTACCACAAGGCCAATATCGCAGAACATGGTACCGCGTACATTCTTGGTCTCGGGCAATTCCCCTTGAGGGAGGACGCGAATCCAAGGGCTGTTTTTCCATGTGTCGCTGTAAATGGCGTGCACTTCATCTAAGCTGAGGGGCTTAGTAAGGGTAGCGTACATGGTGGATAATATGCCGCGATTGATGGGAAGCAAATGTGTATTGAAAGAGATAACCATATCTTCTTGGGCAATGAGGGACAGCTCTTGCTCAATTTCCGGAGTATGGCGGTGCTTACCAAGGTTATAAGCCTTAAAGGTATCGGATACTTCACAAAAAAGCGAACCCACGGCGGCTTTGCGCCCGGCGCCTGTGGTGCCGGATTTAGCATCAATAACAAGGCCTTTGGTATCTATGAGCTTATGTTTTAAGGCAGCATAAAGACCCAAAATAGCAGAAGAAGGGTAACAGCCCGGATTAGCTATAAGCTGCGCTTTGGCAATGCTTTCGCTGTACAACTCTGGCAAACCGTAAACAGCCTGAGCTAAGGCTTCGCGCTGCGTGTGGGGTACATGATACCAGGCTTCATAGGTTTCGGCATCACGCAAGCGAAAATCTGCGGAAAGATCCACAACTTTAACGCCCTTTGCCACTAGTTCCGCGCCCATGGTCATGGCGGTGCTGTGGGGCACGGCTAAAAAGACAATATCACATTGCTCTGCGGCCTTGGTAGTATCCGGCGTACTAATGATGACTTCTGCACCGGGTAAGCCGCGCAAAAAAGGGTAATGATTACCGAGCTCTTTGCCAGATTCTGAGCGAGATGCAGCCAGCACAAGGCGCATGGAAGGGTGTTGCGTGAGCAAGCGGGTGAGTTCCATGCCTGTATAGCCGGTAACACCAATAAGCCCTACGCGAATGAAAGGGGTATTCATGCTTACTTTCCTTTTATTTGCTTTTTATGACGTATTTCAGTTTTACTTCATGTAATATGTCAGAAAGCAAGGATTTTTCTTCTTCTGTCAAGCAACCGCGAGTTTTACTATTAAGCATTTCTAGCACATCAATGGTGTGGCGTGCCAATTCTAACTGTAACTCCATCTTTCCCGTATCTGGGTTAGGAATTTCCCCAAGCTGCATAAGCGCTGAGGAGGCCAAGGACAAAATAAAAGCAGAAAAGGTTACTTGTGGCATGGCAATATTCTCTTCACTGTTGTTACAGCATGTATCCATTATAAACTCCGTCTATTCCAAAGGCAAAATGATGTTTTTTGTTTTGTTGAAAAACTCAAAAAACGATTACTTTATAAAATTACTACAGGCTGTTCAAAAAATGTATAGTGCGTTTTTTCAACGGCCTATTATGACCAAACGTGAGGCAGAGGGCTACCCGCCGGCACTTCCAAGGCAAGGCCATAAGCATTGTGGGCTTGCTCCAAATAAGATTTGGCCGCTGAATAGCCCCCCACAGCCTTGAGGCTATGGGCAAGGGCGTACAATCCGGCGCTCACATCGGCAAAATCAACCCAACCCATATGGCCTATGCGCACCATATGCCCTTTAAGATGATCTTGACCACCGGCAAAGATAATCCCAAAATTTTTCGCGGCAAGGCTAATAAGCTTTGTGCCGTCAATGCCCTGCGGCAGCACCAAGGAGGTAAGCCCCCAAGTGAAGTTTTCTTGTACAAAGGGGGTAAGGCCCAAGGCTTCGATGCCGGTGCGCGTCATCATGGTCAGCGCCCATTGTTTGCGATAGATAACATCTAAGGCTTGCTCTGGGCTTTCACCTGCTTCAAAAAGCATATCCATGCTTTCATCTAAAGCTAAAAGCAAGCTCACAGGAGAGGTGAACAGAGTTTGCCCTTTAAGGGTATTGGCTTTTTCTTTAAGTAAGTTAAAATAAAAACAATCTTGCGGTACTTGCTCGGCTTTTTGCCATGCCCTTTCAGAAAGTGCCATAAGGCTTAGGCCGGGAGGCACCATAAGGCCTTTTTGCGATCCGGTAAGCAGGCAATCTATACCCCAGGCATCCATGGGACAAGGGGAAATACCCACGGCGGAAATACCGTCTACCACCAAGAGCACATCCATGGCGCGAGTAATTTTAGCCACATCTTGCACGGGGTGCAAGGCGCCGGTGGAGGTTTCGCTCAGCTGCATAAGCACACCGCGAATGTTGGGGTCTTTGCGTAAGACTTCCTCTATATGCTCAGCGGTGACGGTGGTTCCCCAAGGCAAGGGCATAAGCTCCACATCAAGGCCGCGCGTGGTGGCAATATGACCAAAGCGCTCGCCGAATTTGCCAGCATTGACTACAAGCACCTTCTCACCTTTATGGAAAAGGCCATGCACAGCGGCGGTCATGGCTCCTGTACCGGACGAGCTTAAGGTTAATACAGGGGTGCTGGTACCAAAAAGACATTGTAATTTGGGCTGCAACTCCAATAAGGCTTGCTTAAAAGCGCTTTTACGGTGATGTACCATTTCTTCTGCCATGCGCAGGCGCACGCGGGAAGGAATGGGAGTGGGGCCAGGGGTAAGCAAACGTTGTTTGTGGAGCATGAAAGCCTCATTTCTATGATGTTAAAAAAGTATAGTACGAGCTTGAAACACTGTGCAACAAAATTTAATTCACTTCAAGGGATTTTGGAAAAGCAATAATCATTTTTACCCCCTCGTCAAGGTTTTTCAAGTACCACGTACTGCATTGCTGTAATATGTTTGCTGGCTCGTGGGCATTGTTTTGTATAATCTTTCCATATGTTTTAATACACAAAGTGCCTTGAGAGGGGATGGCATTTTCTTGTATAAGCTTTCTTTCTTCTGGGCTGATATTTCTCGAAGTGACAGTGAGGATATTTTCAGAAATATGGAAATTAAAAAGGCCGGAAGCTTCAGGATAGGCATAGGGCGAAGTATAGGTGAATCTGGTTTGAAAAAGGGCATCATCGGCCATGCGCACTTCAAAACGGCTGGGCTCGCGCTCTTGTATAACGCGGCTAAATTCGCCAAGAATTTGCTTTTGCGCTTGCATTTTATCCACGCTTGGGTCTGTGCCTTGGGGGGTATATAAGGCCATCATGCGCATTTCGCCTATGAAATCCATAATATAGTGCTTATCTGTTAAGGTGAGCACGGCGTAGTACTTATCCGGCGCAAAACAGCCGGAAAGGAAGAAACATAGGCAAAACACGCCCAAAAAACGCAGCATATTCACGCTCTAAATCTAAGGTTAATGCGCTTCGCCCCAAGTTTGCCCGGCAGCCCAATCCACCACTAAGGGCACGGAGAGTTCTTCTCCGCCAGGCTGTACAGCGCTCATAAGCTCAGCTACGCGGGCGCCAGCTTCTTGTGCTGTTTCTTGTGGGGCTTCCAATACCAATTCGTCATGCACTTGCAAGGTTAAATGCGCGCCAAGTTCTTGGAGCTTTGTATCATGGGCCACGGAAAGCATGGCCAATTTAATGATGTCGGCGGCGGAACCTTGAATAACGGTATTGATGGCTTGGCGTCTGGCCAAGGCAAATTTTTGTCCATTGGTAGAGTGAATATCTGGCACAGCGCGGCGGCGTCCCCCAAGGGTAGCCACAAAGCCTTGCTCCTTGGCCTTGGCTTCAATGCCTTCATAGAAAAGTTTTAATTGCTGTAAATGCTTAAAGTAATTTTCAATAAAGGCCTTGGCTTCTTGTGTGCTGATATGTAATTCTTGCGCCAATTTTTGTGCGCCCATACCATAAATAAGGCCAAAGTTGATGGTTTTGGCATTGCGTCTTTCGTCACTGCTCACCGCTTCGGCATCTATGCCATAAATAAGGGCGGCGGTATTGGTGTGAATGTCCATATTTAGGCGAAAAGCTTTTAGCAAAACAGGGTCTTGCGACATATGCGCCAAAACGCGTAATTCCACTTGCGAATAGTCGGCAGAAATAAGGGCATGACCGGCCTTGGGCACGAAACAGGTGCGCATTCTTTGCCCTAAGGCGCCGCGCACAGGGATATTTTGCAAATTGGGATTACTGGAAGATAAACGTCCTGTGGCCGTGGCCCATTGGTTAAATTGGCTATGAATGCGCCCATTATCGTCCATAAGGCGTGGCAAGGGCTCCAAATAGGTGGAGCGCAATTTTTCTAATTTACGAAATTCCAATACGGCGTCCACCACAGGGTGACCGCTGAGTTTTTCAAGGCGCTCTTGCGCTGTGGAAAGCTGCCCGCCCTTGGTTTTTCCTGCACTGGGCAGCTTTAAGGTGGAGAAAAGCACCTCGCCAAGCTGCTGGGCTGAGCGTATATTAAAGGTGGTGCCGGCGGCGGTGTACACATCGGCGGTGCGCGCTTCTATTTCTGTATGCACATCGCCAAGGAATTGGCGAAAGGCCTCGGTATTTATGGCAATGCCTAAGTTTTCCATATGGGCAAGCACAGGGATAAGCGGTATTTCCATTTGGCGATACAGCTCGTACAAGGCATTTTTTTGCAGTTCTTTTTCAAGGCCTTGTCCCATATGTAGGGCTTGCACGGCTATGGGAGGTGTTTTGCCGTGCGCATCTTGGGTGAGCTCGCTCCATTGTACGGCAAGGCGTGACCAAGCATAATCTCTATCTTCGGGGCGCAAGAGGTAGGCAGCTAGTCCTAAATCAAACCATTGTTCTAGAAGTATAGCGTTCCATGCTTTTGTAGCTGTTTCATGGCGCAATAAAAATTTCACATCGGGGGTGATGATACTTTTGCAAGGGGCAAGCCATTCTACCAGTTCTTCGCTTGCAATCTCGGGTATATGCCATTCATTTTCTTCAAGAGCCAGTACATAGCCTGTGTCATTGCGCAAACCGGGATACAGCGCCGCAGGGAAAAGAGCCACCGCCGCATCTTGGCAAGAAGGCAATTCTTGCAGCTTTACGCGGGTTAAGGTGTAGGATTGTTCCGCGCTTTGTTCTGGGGCAAAAGGGTCTTTACCGCCAAAGGGATCGCCAAGGCTAAAGAGAGAGCCTTGCTCAGTGTTCATTTTTTTTACTTTTTCAAGGCTTTGCGCAGGAAGGGCATGGGCTCTGAGCATGCTTTCTACTTCGCGACGCAAAGAGGTAAGTTCAAACTCTTGTAAAAGCTTAAGAATACGCTCCGGCTCCAAGGCCTCGAGGCTAAGATTTTCTTCTGCAATATCTTGGCAAAAGGCTGTGCTTAAGGTGGTAAGCTGTCTGTACAAGAAGATTTCCTCCACATGAGGAGCCACTTTTGCCTGTAATTTAGGGGGCAAACGGTCAAGGCCATCGCGGATTTCTTCCAGAGAAGAAAAATCCATAAAGATTTTTTGTGCTGTTTTGGGGCCTATGCCGGGAACGCCGGGGATATTATCACTGGTATCCCCCATAAGAGCTTGCACATCGGGCCATTGGCTGGGGAGCAAGCCTGTTTCTTGGGTGAAATCTGCGGCAGAAGTGAGCTTTTCTTCTTTTCCTGCCGGATCCCAAAGCCACACTTGCTCTTGTAAACATTGGCGTAAATCTTTATCGGCGCCCACAATAATTACCGGACGCGTGGCGGCGTATTTCTTGGCCAAAGAGGCTATGCAATCGTCTGCTTCGCAATTTTCAGATACATGCAGGGTGATGCCAAGGCTGTGCACCATGCGCTTGATGGGCTCCAGCTGTTGCACCAGCTCTTCCGGCGTGGCATCGCGATTGGCTTTATAGAGGGGGAAAAGATCATGGCGAAAGTTTTTACCGCGCCCGTCCATAAAGAAGACAAATTCTTGCGGCTTTTGCTCGCGCAAAATACGTAGCAAAAGGCGTGTAATCATGTAGAGGGCATTGGTGGGAAAGCCGTCAGAACGCGTTAGGGAGCGGTTGGCATAAAAACCACGGTAAATAAAAGCCGTGCCGTCCATAAGAAAAAGGGGCTTGTGTATTCCAAGGCGCTGTTCTAATGACATAATATTCCCACTTTTTAAGTAATATAAAAATATGTTAGCGATGCCTTAGGAGGCTATGAGCGCAATTCTTGCCTATATTGCAAGGATTGGCGCAATGTTTCCTTATCCATATATTTTACCTCAGCGCCTAAGGGAATACCTTGGGCTAGGCGGGTAATACGTATATGGGGGAAGTTTTTTTGCACCATATGCGCCACATGGGTTCCGGTCATATCTGCTTCTAAGGTGGCACCAAGGGCTAAGACGAGTTCGGTAATTTCCCCTTCTTCTAAGCGCGCCAAAAGCTTATCAAATTCTAAACCATCGGTATGGGCACTGCCGGCTTGCAATAAGCCGCCAAGAATAAGATATTGTCCGGTAAAGATACCGCCTTCTTCGAGGGTGAGCAGGCTATCCCACTCAGATACAAGGCAAAGGGTGTGGCGTTCACGCGTGGTATCGGCGCAGACCACACAAGGGTCCTCGGCGGTAAGACCATTGCAGCGAGAGCATAAATGCAAATTATCGCGCAAATCGTGAATGGAAGCGCCAAGGCGACGCGTTTCAGATTCCGGCCATTTTAATAAGGTCATGGCCACGCGCATGGCAGATTTAGGGCCAAGGCCGGGTAGGCGGTTTAATTGCTCTACCACCACGCGTAAAGGTTCTGGAATTTGTTGTTTCATAGATGCAGAGGGGGAAAAAGTGTGAAAAAGCGTCTATGCGGTTTGCGTTGCATAGAAAGTTTGGGGAAGAATAGTGTTATATATCCCTCCCCAAGAAAAATTAAAACATGCCGGGGATTTTAATACCGCCGCTAATGGCGCTGATTTCGCGCTCCATGCTGTCTTTAGCAATGCGATTGGCTTCATTCACTGCAGCTACGATAAGGTCTTGCAACATTTCCACATCGCCGCCTTCTAGGGCTTTGGGGTCGATAATAAGGCTGCGCAATTCTTGCTTGCCGGAAACTTCCGCTTTTACCATACCGCCACCGCTGCTGGCTTCAAAGCTTTTTTGGCCAAGCTCTTCTTGCATTTTGGCAATTTTATTTTGCATAACTTGGGCTTGACGTAAGAGGTCATTCATATTTTTCATGTGAGGCTCCTTATGTGTTTTCGTTGAGGGGACGTACTTTGTAAATGGATGCGTCCAAAATTTCAAGGCAATC
>CAYJAL010000104.1:0-7261 GCA_964367875.1 uncultured Desulfovibrionaceae bacterium
GGCCTACCGCTTAGGAGGCGGTCGCTCTATCCAACTGAGCTACGGGTGCTTGTGTTTCGCCATTTTTAAAGAAGAATAGCCCAAGATGCAAGAAAAATATGCGCACTTTGGGCATAAATAAATCCGGAAAGTTGTGTAGCTTTCCGGATTTATTTTGTTGTAGCTATATTACTTAGGCTTTACCAAAGCCTCGTGAGGTGAGAATTTGCTTACCGCTCACAATGAGGCATTCGCGCCCTGGGAGGCTATTTATCAGTTGCACAGCGTTCTTTGCTGGCATGGCAGATAAGGCCGTAGCCAGGGCGTCAGCCTCCAAGGTGGTGGGGGCTGTTACCGTTACAGACATGCTGTATTGTGCGCTTTGTGCTTGCTTAGGGTCTATGAGATGGTGATGCTTTTTGGCGGCATCGTAGAACATTTCATAATTACCCGAGGTGGCAATGGCGCCGCGCAAGGGGAGGGTGGTAATCACTTGGCCTGTACGAGCCGGATTTTCCACAGCCACACGCCAAGGATTGTCTACACTTTTTTGACCACTAACACGAATATCACCGCCGGCATTTACCAGATGATGATGCACACCAGCTTTGCTCAGCATCTCAGAGGCTTTATCGGCAATATAGCCTTTGGCAATGCCATCTAAGGTTAAAGCCATGCCTTGACGTCCTAGACGCACATGATCAGCGCTCACATACACTTCTTGGGCTTGCATAAGCTCTCTGGCTGCGCGCACTTCGCCGGCGTCCAAGCGCATGCTTCCCTTAGGATTTTGCGCTTTACGGTACACATCCAGCAGGGGAGCCACGGTCATATCAAAGGCGCCGCCGGTGATGGAGTGTACGCGCTGCGCTCTTTCCACCACATGCACAAGACTTTGAGGGGCAGAAAAGAGCTTTCCTTGTCTGTTAAGCTCTTGCAAAGCAGAGCTGCTATGTCTGCTCAGTTCTGCTTCTAGGCTTGCCATGTGTTCAAAAGCTTTGCCCAGAGCCTCTTCAGCCAAGGTTTTACTTTCATGGGCGGCAGAGATGGTCACAAAGGTACCCATCATAAGGCGTGTTTGTGTATGTACGGGAAGTGCAGGCGTTAGGGAAGCTAAGGCCTGTACGGGTTGCACGAACAATGCAGCGCCAGCAAGAACGCCCCCTTGCAGGAAGCCACGACGGCTTATATTTTTTATATTATTTTGTGTCATATATACTCCTGCTATGCCTGCGTATTTGCTTGGGCATTGTCTTCTTTGGGAGCCGTGTTCAGCTCTTCTAAAACTTGCGTTTGTAAAGAAGAGTCTAACGTGGTGCAAAAAGGACGTAAGATATTACGCGGACACACGCCAATGCAAGCTTCTTCGCATTCAGCGCCATAGCTTAAGCATTTTTGCTGATCAATTTCAATGCGGCTATCTGCTTGTGAAATGGCCTTGGCCGGGCAAGCTTTAATGCACTTACCACAGTTAATGCAGCCCACTTCACACACATCCATAACTGCACGCAATTTATCCTTGGTGGCGCAGGTCACGGCCACGCGTGCGCGTTTGGGGATAAGGTCTAAAGAGTTACGCGGGCAAGCCTTAATACACATGCCACAGCCTGTGCATTTGGTCGCACTGATGACTACAAGACCATCTTTAATTTCCATGGCATCGAAAGGACACACTTCTACGCAATCCCCAAAGCCAAGGCAAGACCAATTGCAAAGGTCAGAGCCATTCATAAGCAGGGTGACGCCTGCGCAAGAAGATAAACCGTGATAGGTATAACGCGCTTTTACATTACCGCTTATCTTATCGCAACGGCGAAAAGATATGACAGGGTCGGCAGCGCCCACAGATTTTCCTGTAAGCTCGCCCACGGTAATGGTGGTGTCGGCAGAACCTGCCACACAAAGAGCCGCAGAGACAGAAGGCTCATTAACCACAGCAATGGCATAGCCTTCACAGCCTGCATAGCCACAGCCGCCACAGTTGGCGCCAGGTAGGGCGTCCATAACAGCTTCTACGCGCGGATCTTCTTCCACATAGAAAACACGCGAAGCCGCTGCAAGTACAATGGCTGCCACTAATCCAAGCCCAAACAGGGTAAGAACAGATGATAAAACCATGTGAAAGCCTCCTAGCTGGTCATGCCTTTAAAGGCAACAAATGCAAGGGACATGAGCCCCGCCATAATCAAAGCAATGGGCGTACCCATCATGGCCTTAGGCACACGGCATGTGTCCAAACGCTCACGAATACCTGCCATAAGAACTAAAGCCAGCATAAAACCAGCGCTGGAAGCAATAGCATAGAGCATGGAGGTCATGAAGTCATATTCTTCGCGCTGTACCAAGATAGCTACACCCATAACGGCGCAGTTGGTGGTAATGAGCGGTAAGAAAATACCCAAGGATGCGTACAAGGGCGGTACCATTTTTTTGAGGAACATTTCCACAAATTGCACCAATGACGCAATAACCAAGATAAAAACAATTGTTTGTAAATAAGAAAGGCCATAAGGCAAAAGAATATACTTTTGCATAAACCAAGTACAGGCTGTGGCCATGATGGTTACGAAAACCACCGCGCCGCCCATGCCTAAGGCTACGCCTTGCTCTTTGGAACATCCCAAATAAGGGCAGTTACCAAGATATTGTGCCAAAACAATGTTATTTACAAATATGGCTGATATAAAAAGCTGAAAAATATCCATTATTCACCCCACTTACTTTCGTGAACAGGCACCGCAAGCGGAGCAACCGTGTGTAGGATTAGCAGGCTCTTCAAGACCCTGACGCTTAGCTTGCCACTTGGTAAAGGCATTCATGGCGCATAAAATGACCCCTAGGGCAATAAAGGCGCCGGGAGCTTCTACCATAACCGTAAAGGGCGAAAAGCCTTCCCACATGACAAAATTACCAAAAAGTGTGCCTGCGCCTAAAAGCTCGCGCAAGCCACCAAGAAAGGTCAGCGATACCGCAAAGCCAATGCCCATGCCTAAGCCGTCAGCCACAGAAAGGGCTACGTTATTTTTGGCAGCAAAGGCTTCGGCGCGGCCGAGAATAAGGCAGTTTACCACAATTAGTGGCACAAAAATACCTAGCTGCTGATACAGGGGATAGGCATAAGCCTGCATAAGTAATTCCACCGATACCACCAAGGTGGCAGAAATGGCGATAAAGCAAGCAATACGCACTTTTTTGGGAATAAAGCTTCGTAATAAGGAAATAATAAGGTTTGAGAGTACCAATACGAAGATAACGGCTACACCCATACCTAAACCATTATTGGCAGATTTGGTTACCGCCAGCACAGGGCACAGGCCGAGCAAAAGACGAAATGGAGGCAGCTCGTTCCATAGACCCTTGGTAAATTCTTTCATTAATTGTTGCATAACGACTCCCTAGGGCCAAGCTTTGATGATTTGGTCTTTTAACTGAGCGTATACCTTGGCGGCATTGGCCACAGCCAGTACGGAACCTGCAGAAGAAACGGTGGCGCCGGAGATGGCGTCAATGCTGCCGCCGTCTTTTTGCAGCTTCACATCCATGGGCTTGCCCACAAATTGATCCACAAAGCGTGGTGCTAAGATAACATCACCAATGCCGGGGGTTTCCTTCATGGTCGTTACGCCAATACCCACAAGGGTATCGTTGGCAGGGTTAATGCCCACCATAACGTTGATGTCACCGCCAAAGCCTTTACCTTTATCTTCAATGGCTACGCCCACAAGCTTACCATTTTTACGCGCAGGAAATACCATCACCTCTCTGCCGTCGGCTAAGGTAAAGGTTTTGCGCTCATCCACAGGGGAGTTATCCACATCAGTAAATACGCGCTTTAAGGCCGGCGATTGCACATAGGTGAGTACTTGATTTTCAATGGGCACAGCCGTGATCATTTTTAAGTAGGATAAGCCGAAGCCGGAAATCCCACAGATGCCAGAAAGCACCACAAGCATTTTTAATATATCACCCATTATTGACCTCCAAAAGGCTTAGGTCTAATGCCGTCAAGCAAAGGCGTTAGCAAGTTAATTAGCAAAATAGCAAAGGCCACACCGTCGGTGTGCACGCCATAGATGCGAATAATAATCACCAGTGCACCGCCCAATAGGCCGTAAAGCATCATGGGTATGGGTCTATCTGGCGAAGACGCCATTTCTGTTGCTAAGAAAAAGCCTCCCAAGAGGGTAGAGCCTGTAAGTAAATGAAAGAGAGCCGTAGCATAGGTATCTGGGGCAATGCTGTGGAATACAGAAGCGGTGATAGCAACACCGGCAAAAAACGAGGCTGCAATTTCCCAGCGAATAATACCGCGCATGGCTAAGTAAGAGCCGCCCAAAAGAAGGGCCAAGCCCTGGGCAGCGCCTAGGCCACCAATTTGTTTACCTAGGGCTAAATCCATAACTGGAATTTGTGAAGCCACACCAACGCCAAAATACTTAAGCTGTACCAAGGGGTCTACAAATAACGTGGTTAATTGCAAAGCGTTGGGGTCCATTTGCACAGGCCAAGATACATAGAGTAAGGCCCAGCCCACGAGGGTGCTGTTTACAGGGTTGGCGCCAAGGCCGCCAAAGGCCATTTTGCCAAGGGTAATACACAGGCTTACCCCCACCACCACTAACCACCAAGGGGCAGCGGCCGGTAAAAGAAAGGCAAAGAGTAAGCTGGTAATGATTGCTGAACAATCATCAACGCTTATGGGGCGATCCATAAGCTTTTGACACAGGGCTTCCACAATAATACCTGTGAGCATGGCTAAAGCCATAACCCTTGCAGCAGGAAGTCCCCAATGCCATACAGCCATAACAACCGCAGGCATAAGAGCCAGTAAAGTATTATAATTTAAGCTGTGTATAGTGCGCCCACAATGCCAAAAGGGTGGGGCACTAACAGCAAGTAAAGCAGAATCAGGAGTTGTATTTGCCATTGTAACCTCCAACTAGGCAGAAGGGTTAGGTTGAATTTCTTCCAGCTCTTGCAGGGCTTTGGCTTGTGCAAGCTTATGCTTGGCAAGGCGCAAATATTGCAAAACAGGGCGACGTGCAATACACACATAGCCGCAAAGACCGCAGTCAAAACAGGTAGATATATGTTCTTTTTCACAGCGATCATACAAAGCAAATTCAGCATAACGGCTCAATGTTGCCGGAGAGATACGCGCAGGACAAATAAGTACACAGGCACCGCAACTCACACAAGGGTTGTGTCCCTGCATGGTAGGAACATCGCTGGATTCCACCACAAAAACGCCGTGGGTTCCCTTGGTTACACTGCGGTCAAGGGTGTCTAAGCTTTCCCCGCGTAAAGGGCCACCACGAAGTACTGTATCGCCTTCTTGTATGGTGATTTCACCAAGGTTGAGCAAGTCGCCCACCTTGCTGCCTTCTTTCACAATATAATTGCCCCATTTGGTATAAGAACCAATGGTGAGCACCGTTTCGGTAAGAGGAAGGCCCGTAGTGGCTACACGGCCAAGGCTCCATACATTGTGAATACTTACTGTAGCCACGCCGGCGGGATTTTCCTTACCGGTTACATTTTTAATAACCAATTGTGAAAGGCTGTTGGGGTAGTCGGCGCTTACATGCACCACCTTAACGCCTTCATGGGTAAATTGCATACCATGGGGTACGGCAAGGATAATTTCTTCGGCACGGCTAAGACGCTTAAGCAATTGCATACCGGCGCCAAAGGTGCGACCATGGGTGGTGAGTAGGGGCTCTGCCCAGCGTACGCCCGGGTCAGGATTAAGACCGTTCACAATAAGGGTTTTACACTCTCTACCCAAGGAGCCTGTATTTACACCTAGCTTTTTTACAGCAAGGCGCAATTCTTCTCCTTGAAGATTGCTACCAAGTAAATCCACAGGGGTGACTTCCGGGGCATCTTCCATGGGCTCGGAGGCAGAAATCATGATACTGCGTTCATTAATATCTGTTATTTCACCGTGAATAGGAGAAAATACATCGCCTTTTTTTGCGGAAGCGTGAGTAGCCAAAAGCATACCAGGGTACACTTTGGTTTTTTTCTTAACGCCATCCACAGGGGTAAAACCTTCGCGGTTAAGACGTACGGAAGGTGGTGTATGCCCTTCGTGAAAGCGCTGCGTCACATTATAAACAAGGTGAAAGCGTGGGTCATTAAGTATTTGAAAATGCTGTTTCATACTAAACTCACTTGGTATGGCATTGGCTGCATTGTTCTTGTGTATAGGGGCCTTTGCCTACATCGGTATGACATGTAATACACTGTCCATGATACGCACCCATACGGTTAGGAATAAGTTCTTCCACCTTGGTGGTATGACAGGTAGAGCACTTAGCATAAGCATCGTTCAGCTTAAAGCTTGCTACGCCTTCAGTCTTTAATCTTTCTCTATTATCAATGGTCGTATGACAAGAAGCGCAATCTTTAACGCCTTCATCAAACATATCTTCATGGCAAGACTGACACTTTACGTGCACAGCATCACGTAAGGAAGGCATGGCTTCATCACCAGTGCTTTCATGGCAATTGGCGCAATTTTGTGGTTCTGGCTCAATATCTGTATCTTCGTGGTGACAAGAAGTACACTCAAGACCATAATCTTCGGCATGGGCTGTGTGCGTCCAATCTACCTTGGAAGTAAATTCCATGTGGTGACAGGTGGCGCAAGCATCCATGCTTTGGAAAGTTGTGGTATGCGTAGAGCGGAAGGTCTCATCATAGGCAATGCCGTGACATGTGCCACAGGCTATGACGTTTTCTTTTTCCACTATCATGTCATGGTGGCAAGTGGCGCAGGGTATATTGTCGTCTGCTAAGTGCTTTTGATGATTAAAAACAACCTTTCCAGCACTATTATCCATAAGGATACGCGTAGGAACATCTTCTACAGGTTCTGGCATAAGATAGCCGATGGCGGCCACAACAGCAAGAAAACCTGCAAAAATGAGGATGGGTATACATCGTTTTTGCAAGGGGACCTTCCTTGGGAAAAAAGTTAATGCTTAAAATTATCACAAAATAAACTATAAAGTTTTTAACTGTAGTAAATTAGCATAAAATGATTTTTTTTGCAAAGATTGTATATATCGGAAAATATTGCATATTATAAAAATATTTATTGTTTAGTTAAACCATAGGCTTTATTTGTGAAGCTGTAAAAAAGCTCAGCTAGAGGAAACAAAAAAAATGTAAGTTTTTTTATAAAAAAACTTGACCTTGTTACAAAGCTATGACATAACCCTCTTCGTGATGACGCCGGGATGGTGGAATTGGTAGACGCAGCGGACTCAAAATC
>CAYJAL010000105.1:0-7247 GCA_964367875.1 uncultured Desulfovibrionaceae bacterium
TAAAATAAGCTAGAATTTACTTCTGGCGTCCCCGAAAGGGGTATTTGGAGTGAGCGTGTCTTTCTTAAAAACGTATGAAAATACGGTTTTAAGCATCGACTATGTAGAAATAAGCATATCTTTTTACTATACTTTAAAAGCGTCTTGTGCTATTTTTTCTCTGGTTGTTCTAACCAATTTCTTATTTTCTTGCCTTCATGTTTAAATGTGTTTTTTTATTGCATTATATAAAATACTTACAGGAAGTGCTCTATGTTTTTACCAAAAGAAGCTTCAGTGCATCATTTGCAAAGCGCCGATTGGCTTTATACCGCCGAGGGGGATAATCGCGGCTTTATACAGCCGCAAAAGCTTACGGAGTTATGGGTCCATACTGGTTCTAATTGTAATTTACATTGCCCTTTTTGCTTTGAAGGCTCTTCACCGGGGGATACGCGTTTACAGGCACCCAATTTGCGTGAAGTGTATCCCTTTTTAGAAGAAGCCAAGACCTTAGGTGTGCAAAAAATAGGTTTTACCGGTGGTGAACCTTTTGTGAATAGGGATTTTATGGATATTTTGGATGCCTCTTTGGATGTGGCATCTTGCCTTGTGCTTACCAATGGTACAAGTCCCCTGCATAAGGCTTTGCCAAAGCTTGCCACCTTTAAAAATAGTGTACATCCTCTGTCTTTTCGCATTAGCTTAGATGCTCCTTATGCGGCAGGCCATGATAGATATCGCGGGCAAGGGGCTTTTCATAAGGCCTTACATTCCTTGGTGCAATTATATTCCATGGGCTTTGACATTACTGTAGCGTATCAGCAAGAACTTATGGCAGATGCGGCGCAAACCCAAGCCAGATACAGAAAGCTTTTTGCAGCTTTTGGCTTGCCTAAGGATATACCCTTTGTTTCTTTCCCCAATCTATTGCGCCCCTGTGCGCACCCTGATGTGCCGCATATTAGTGAGCATTGTATGCAGCAATACAAAACGCGCGTAGAGCGTGAATCTTTTATGTGTAACTACAGCAAAATGATTGTAAAATCTAAAGGGCATATGACGGTATATGCTTGTACTTTAGTGGATGATGATGCAGCTTATGATCTTGGTACTTCTTTAACCAAGGCTATGCAGTATCGCATTATGCTACGCCATCATCGTTGTTATTCTTGTTTTGTTGCCGGCACGTCTTGTGGTGGTGCGTAGGACATAAAAAATACTCATAGACATTTTTGTGAGAAAATTCTTCCCGTAGGATTTTTTCAAGCAGCCTCATAGGAGGACTTATGCCAAAGTGGATAAAAGCAAGCCTTGTGGTGCTTGTCATTGTACTGGGCATTTTTGTGGTGCGTTCCTTGGGTTTAGAGCAATATCTTGTAAACTTTAAAACGTGGGTAGCAGCGCAAGGCGCTTTGGCTCCTCTTATCTTTGCCGTGGTGTATGCGCTCTTTACAGTACTCGCTTTGCCAGGCTCTGCCTTAAGCATTATGGCCGGCGTGCTTTTTGGCTCCGTGCTTGGTGTGGGCGTGGTTTTGCTTGGTGCCACCGTGGGGGCATCTTTATGCTTTTTGATTTCGCGCTATCTTTTGCGCGGCTTTGTGGAGCAATGGCTGGGGAAGAATGAAAAGTTTCAACAGCTGGATAGAATAACACAAAAAAATGGCTCTATTATTGTGGCCATAACCCGCCTTGTGCCGCTTTTTCCTTTTAATATGCTTAATTATGGCTTTGGGCTTACCAAGGTTGCCTTCTCCACCTATGTTTTGTGGACTTTTACCTGTATTATCCCCGGCACTGTTTTGTTTGTGGTAGGTACAGATGCCATCAGTCAATCCATCAGTCAGGGGGAAGTTCCTTGGCTTTTGGTGGGTGTAGTGCTTTTGGTCTTGGGCATTTTAACGGTGCTTGTGCGAAAAGCTAAGCAAAGTATTAAGGAGTAAGCATGGCTATTTTGAAACTTTTTCCTCATGATACCTATAATGCAACTCTTTTAGAGCGCTGCGCTTCACCTGATTGGATTAATCCTGAGCCGGCGCCCATGTATGCCATGGTGGCTGTGGGCGGTGGTACAGCGGGGCTTATAGTTTCTGTTATAGCAGCGTCCTTGGGGGCTAAGGTGGCTCTTATTGAACGTGGCTTTATGGGGGGAGATTGTCTTGTCACAGGCTGCGTGCCTTCAAAATCTTTGTTACGTTCTGCGCGTTTATCCTATGAAATGCTGCATGCGCCGCGTTGGGGGCTGAGCTCCAAAGAGGTGAATACAGATGATTTTTCTGCCATTATGCAGCGTTTACGCCGTATTCGAGCTGATATAAGCGTGCATGATTCTTTGCAGCGTTATACAGAATTAGGCGTGGATGTGTTTCGCGGTGACGCTGTGTTTACAGGGCCGCATAGTGTGGAAGTGGGCGGACAAGTACTGAATTTTAAAAAAGCTACCATATGTACAGGAGCCCATGTACGAAAGCTTTCTGTGCCCGGTTTAGAAGAGGTGGGTTATTTGACCCATGAAAATATCTTTAATCTCACAGTGCTGCCTAAAAAACTTGTGGTGCTGGGAGGCGGCCCCATTGCTTGTGAATTGGCACAGGCCTTTTCGCGCCTCGGCTCCAAGGTGAGCATGGTGGTGCGTTCCACATTTTTATCGCGAGAAGATCAAGAAGCGGCAGCCGTATTGGCCGATGTTTTTGAAGCTGAGGATATAGAAGTTTTTTTGCATGCAAAATTACTCAGGGCAGAAAACAGCGCATCGGGCAAGGTTATAGTGATAGAGCATGAGGGACAAGAAAAGCGCATAGAAGGGGATACCATCTTAGTGGGAGCCGGACGCGTGCCGCATGTAGAGGGCATAGGCCTTGAAAAGGCTGAGGTGCAGTATACGGAAAAGGGTGTTGTGGTAGACGATTTTTTGCGCACTACCAATGTGGATATTTTTGCTGCGGGGGATTGTTGTTTGCCCTTTACCTTTACCCATACTGCCGATGCCGCGGCGCAAATAGTAGTGCAAAATGCTTTGTTTAAAGGTAGAAAGCGCTTGAGCTCTCTTGTGGTGCCCTGGTGCACCTATACTGACCCCGAAATTGCTCATGTGGGCATGACTGAGCGCGACGCCATACAAAAGGGCATAGCTGTGGATATGTACCGCATGGAAATGAAGGATATTGACCGTGCCATAACCGATGGAGAGCTGTATGGTTTTATTAAGATTATGGTTAAAAAAGGCAGCGATAAAATTTTAGGAGCCACCATAGTTTCTAGTCATGCCGGTGAAATGATAAGCGAAATTACCACAGCCATGGTGGGCGGTATGGGGCTTGGGACTTTGTCCGATGTTATACATCCTTATCCTACACAGGCCATGGCCGTAAAACGCGTGGCGGCTTTATATAAAAAGAGCAAGCTTACGCCCTTGGTGGCCAAAATTTTGTGTTGGTGGCTGAACAGAAATGTGTAATGTGTTTTTGCCTGAGCCCTCTCAGTGCACAAAGATACACGTAGTACTTTTTACGCGTTTTCCCGAGCCCGGCAAAACTAAAACGCGGCTTATTCCCGATATAGGCGCACAGGCCGCAGCTCAGTTGCAAAAGGACATGACAGAATTTACCTTAAGGCAAGTGCAAGAGGCTTTTGAGCATGTATCTATTCACATATGCTATACAGGAGCAGACCAAGCGTGTATGAAGCAGTGGTTGGGAAAGCATGCAAGCTATTGGGAACAAGGCCAGGGAGATTTAGGCCAGCGTATGGCAAGGGCTGTGCAAAAAGCCTTTGCCCATGGGGCGCAAAAGGTACTCTTACTTGGGGCAGATTGCCCTGATAATAGGGCGGAAAATTTACAAAATGCCGTGCAGCTTCTGGACAGCGCCCCTTGTGTTATAGGCCCAGCCCATGATGGCGGCTATTATCTTCTGGCTTTAAGCCAAGATATGCCGCATCTTTTTCAGCATATGGCGTGGGGCACTTCCACTGTTTTGGCAGATACCTTGGCACGCTTATCTCACTATAGGCTTTTACCTTATTTGCATGATGTGGATTATATACAAGATATTCCGCCACGCATTTCCGTTGTATTGCCCACCCTTAATGAAGAAGAGCATATTGCGCAAACTATACAAAGTGTCCTGCAGGGTTTTCATGTAGAGATATTGGTGGCGGATGGGGGCAGCCATGATGCCACATGTTCTCTAGCGCAAAACCTGGGGGCAAGGGTGATTTCTTGCCCTACGGAGCAGCGAGGGCGCGCAGCGCAAATGAATCTAGCAGCGCAGCAAGCTGAGGGGGATATAGTACTTTTTTTGCATGCAGATTCTATTTTGCCTACCCAGTGGGATAGGGCTGTACGCGAATCTTTGCAAGATGCAAGTGTTCGCTTGGGCTATTTTTGTTTTGCTGTATCCGGAAATTTTTGGGGAAAGAAGCTTCTTGTGTGGGGAACGCATATGCGTGCAAAATATTTGCGCAGACCCTACGGAGATCAAGGTCTTTTTATGCGCAGGGAAGATTTTTGGGAGCAAGGCGGCTATGCTACTGTACCCTTTTTAGAGGATGTTTTACTGGTAAAGCAGGCTGCTAAAAAGGGGAAAGTGCGTGGGCTTTCCTTAGCTCTTGTGACTTCTGCACGGCGTTGGCAAAAGCATGGTTTTTTGAAAGTTACCTTATTAAATCAGCTTTTTCTTTTGGCTGCGGCCTTGGGTGTGAATATTCATTGGCTTGCCGCAGCCTATAAAAAAGGTTCCTTCTTTGCATTGCTACAAAAAAAGCCCTGATAAACAGGGCTTTGATGTTTTATATGTGGCTAGACTATTTGTCTTGCAACTTTTCGCGTAATTCTTGATGCACTTTTTCGGAATCTTCCAAAGGAATTTGGCAAGTACCGGCATTTCTGTGACCGCCGCCGCCGTAGCTAAGCATAATTTCACCAATATTGATTTGCGAAGAGCGGTTCACAATGGACTTACCCACGGCAAAAACTACGTTTTTCTTTTGTA
The DNA here is from genome assembly GCA_964367875.1 of uncultured Desulfovibrionaceae bacterium. Lineage (GTDB taxonomy): Bacteria > Desulfobacterota > Desulfovibrionia > Desulfovibrionales > Desulfovibrionaceae > CAYJAD01. Next base: position 4,971 of record CAYJAL010000105.1, read on the forward strand.
AGCCCCAGAGAATATGTGTAGAAATGGTGCACTCTGGGAAAAGGGCATACATGGTGAAACGGTTTGTTGTCCAAATGGTTTCTTGCTCACGTAAATCTAGCTCAATGAGATTGCCAATAATGGTAGAGCATTCTCTTAATTGGGCTTCTGCTTTTTCCTTATGCTCATTGTATAAGGAGACACGTTCTTGCACATCGGGATCTTCCATGATTTCTTCAATGGGAAGTTCGGTGCAAAGGCCAATAAGCTTCATCATAAGCTCATAGTTGCTGATACGGAAATCGCGGAAACGGCCAAGGCCGGTGCGAGGATCCATGATGTAGTTGAGTAAAATCCAGTTGTTTGGCTGTAAAATTTCATCCATGGTCAAATCTGCGGCGTCAGATTTATCCACAGCAATCATCATATCTTCTGCAATATTGGGGAAACGTTCTTTACCGCCAAAATGTTCATACACAACACGAGCTGCCGAAGGAGCCTTAGCATTGATAATATGATTGCTTGCAGGGGTGCCAGCGCGCATGGCTTCGGAAAGGTGGTGATCGAAACAGGCATGCACATAGGGGCTGTAAGGTAGGTTTGTGGTGATATCTGAGCTACTTAATTCAATACGGCCGTCTTGAACATCTTTGGGGTGTACAAAGAGTATGTCGCCTACAAGACCAATTTGTTTTAACAAAACAGCGCAAACAAGGCCATCAAAGTCACTACGAGTTACTAAACGATATTGAGATGCCATGTACGTCTCCGAGGGGAAGCAGTTAAATTTTTACAAAATATATAACTAAGCAGTTATGTTCATTCGTTTGCTAAGATACTCTTTAGAAGGTGAAAATGTCAAGGCGTTGGCGGTGTTTTCTAGATTTTTTTTATATTTTTTCAAGATATTTTTTCTTCATACTTTGAATACCTTATAAATATATATGCTCTTTTTTTCACATATTCTTCTGCTTGGCATTTAGCTAGGGCTTAGGTATAGCTAGGGCATGATGACACATTCTACACATGCGCCGTATGACGTAATACTTTTAGGGGCCGGAGCTTCTGGGCTTTTATGCGCCCTTACCGCAGCCAAAAGACAAAAAAAAGTTCTGCTTGTGGACCATAATAGCCATGCCGGAAAAAAGATAAGTATAAGCGGTGGTGGTAAAGCCAATTTTACCAATGGGCATATGTCTACGGATTTTTTCTTTGGGCAAGATGTGAGCTTTGCTGAGCCGGCATTGGAAGCTTTTACGCCCACCATGCTTTTGGATTTTTTTGCCAAGCATGGCCTTGCCTGGGAAGAGCGTGCGCACGGACAGCTTTTTGGGCTGGATTCGGCCAAATATTTTGTGCAAGCGTTGGTGGAAGAATGCCGCCGTTATGGCTGTGAATTTCTTTTGGAGCACAGCATTGACTCTGTGGAATATACTGATGGTGTGTATGTGGTGCAGGCACAAGGGAAGTGCGCCCAGAATACGTATGTGCAGGGTAAAAGCCTTGTTTTGGCTTTAGGTTCACCGGCTTGGGGGCAGATAGGCGCTACGGATTTAGGGCTTTCTTTGGCCAAAAAATTTGGTCATAAGGTGCAATCTTTTAGCCCTGTGCTTACCTCCTTGCAGATGCCTGCGCAATGGCCTCTGGCAGGGCTGAGCGGCATAAGTTTACCTGTGACAGTGCGAGTGCAGCGTCGTGATGGCAAAGGCGTCTTTGCCCATAGTGAAGCCTTACTTTTTACCCATACAGGCATAAGTGGGCCGGCTGTTTTGCAAGCCTCTTGTCACTGGCAAGAAGGGCAGGCTTTGCATATAGATTTTCTTCCCCATATGCGTTTGGAAGAAATTTTGGATGCGCCGGAATGCGGCAAGCTTTTTGTGCGCACTTTGGTGGCAAGGCATATGCCTCAGCGCCTTGCTGATGCTCTCTTGCCCGAAGCGTGGGCAAAGCGAAAGATTGCTGAATTATCACGTAAAGTACGCCAAGAATTGCATGCTTGCGTGCATGATTATGCTATTGTGCCGCAAAAAAGAGGGCCCATGGCCAAGGCAGAAGCGGCTTATGGCGGTGTGCTTGTGCAAGATAGTAATGCTTGGAGCATGGAAAGTTTATTGCAAGAAAGACTTTTTATTGTGGGTGAATTGCTTGATATAACAGGACAATTGGGCGGATATAATTTGCACTGGGCTTTTGCTAGTGGGTATTTGGCTGGGCAAAACATATAACAGGCTGTTGAAAAAGAGTTGTCTGCTTCGTTAAGCTTGCTTTTTGCTCCAGTCGAGTATTATTTATACACTC
>CAYJAL010000106.1:0-7206 GCA_964367875.1 uncultured Desulfovibrionaceae bacterium
CCTTTAGCTCCATTCCTTTTCGGCACACCATATAATATTGTAAGTGTTTTTAAAATTTCATTGCGCCAAATATCTCTTTCAAAGACAGGGTACTGCCGCCATAAAAAGTTTTTGAGGGCGGGGAAGCTTGCAAAGCAAGCGGGGGAGGGAACTTAAAAAGTTCCCTCCCCCAGAGTGTTGATAAGATCAATACGATCTAAAATGTGGAGTAGGCGTAGCTTTGCTTCGCCGTTAAACGACACATTTTAGTATAGTCAAAATCAGAAGGAACTTTTTTCAAAAAGTTCCCTCCCCCATAAAATTATTATAGTTATATTACAACACAATCACTATGTATATTGCGGCTCAATTTCCTTAACAATCTGAAAGCCTTTCATGGCTTTTACCGTACCGCCAAGGCCATAATATTTGGTAACGCCAGCTACAGTACAAGCCAGTAAATCTTCCACATCTGTATCTAATACCAGCACATCCCCCACTTGCATACGCAAAAGCTGATTACCGGTAATTTGCGTATTACCAAATTTAATCTTAAATTCCACAGGGGTTTCCATAAGGCGCTCTTTTAAACGTGCCACCCAGGCGTGGTCAATTTCAAGGCGTTCTGTTTGGAAGCTGGCATGTAGCTTTTGGCGAATGGGTTCAATGGTGGCGTAAGGCAAACAAATAGTCATGGAGCCAATGGTATTATCCAGCTCCACTTCAAAGGTAATAACTACTACCACGTCAGATGGCGGCACAATGGCAGCAAATTGTGGGTTAATTTCTGAGCGCACCATTTCAAATTTTACGTCGTGCACGGGGCGCCAAGATTCTTCTAGGGTATCCAGAGAAATCTTAATGATTTTATCCACCACGGCCTGTTCAATACGTGTAAATTCACGCCCTTCCACCTTAGGGGTAGAGCCTGCGCCGCCAAAAAAGTTTTCCACAAGGGCAAAAACGAGGCGCGAATCCACCACGATAATGGCATTACCGCGCAAAGGATCCATTTTAAAGATATTAATACTGGTAGGCACAGGCAAGGAGCGAATAAATTCACCAAACTTCGCCATATCAATGGAAATGGGATTGAGCTCTACCCTTTTGCGCAAGGAGTTGGAAAGGGCATTGGTACAAAGGCGAGCAAAGCGATCATTAACGATTTCAAGCACAGGCATACGCCCGCGAATAATACGATCTTGGTTGGCTAAGTCAAAAGGAACAATGCCTGAATCATCATCAGGAGTGTCATTTTCGCTTTCTATTTCGCCGCCGGAAAGCCCACGCAACAAAGCATCAACTTCATCTTGTGCCAAAATTTTATTCATATAATACCCTTTGTGTTGAAAATACCTTGCTCACTTTAGGCAGTGTTGCAGCTAAGGTCAATATCTTTATACAAATAGCTCAAACCTTGAAAAGGAAGCCTGTCATAAAAATGCCAAAACTCGCGCCTCACAAGCCTTGTAAAAAATATGCAAAAATTATACCTGACATTTTTCTGGCAAAAGCCTTTTTATTCAAAAAAAAATAAGTCACGCCTTTTGGCATAAACACAACTATTTGACCTAAACCTTGAAAGGAGCTATATTTTTCTTATGCACACTAGCTCCAAATCAGGCTCCCATAAGCGCGAAATTTATGTCACATGGCCTTTGACTGCGCAAAGCCTTTGCATAGAGGCAGACACGACTTCTCAAACCCTGGCCGAAGCTTTATGGCTCTCGGGGAAAATTGCCCCTATGCCCTTATGTTCCGGCCTTGGAAATTGCGGCGCGTGTAAGGTGCGTTTTCTCAGTGCGCCGCCAAAGGCCAATGCCAAGGAAGAAAAAATACTTTCCCCTACTGCCCTCACTGAGGGGTGGCGCTTAGCCTGCCAGCAAGTATTAGAAAGGCTTTTTGCTCAGCAAAACAGCATTTCCCTAGAGCTTCCACCACAAAAAAATAAAGAACTAGTATATAATATTCAAGAAACACAGCCCAAAAACACGCATGCTCTTATGCTGGCAGTAGACCTTGGCACCACATCTTTATGCTGGCAAGCCTTAGACAGCGCAGGAAATTGTATAGCGCAAGGCAGCCAATTAAATCCACAAATGGGCGCCGGTGCAGATATTATTTCGCGCTTGCGTTTTGCCTCGCAAGCTCATGGACAAGAGCTTTTATCTACGCTTGTACAAAAAAACTTACAAAATATTTTAGAATCACTGCCTCAAAATACCCCCGTGCAAGAAATAGGTTTAGCCGCCAACACAGCCATGACGGCCATTTTTTTAGAAAAAGACATTACAGGCCTGTGTCATGCGCCCTACTCTTTGCCTTTGCAGGGAAATAGCCAAGAAGAAAAACAAGATTTGCCTCCCATCTATATTCCGCCGCAATTGGCTCCCTTTGTGGGCGGAGATATTAGCGCAGGCTATGCCGCCCTTATGCAACGTCAAAAGCACGAAAAAGACATAGCTTTTCCCTTTCTCTTGGCAGACTTAGGCACCAATGGGGAATTTATTTTAGCTCTTAATGAACACAAAGCTTTCATAGCATCAGTGCCCTTGGGGCCGGCTCTGGAAGGTATTGGCCTTTCCCATGGTCATATGGTGGACGGTAGCCCTGGCATTGTGCATACAATAAGACTTGACCCCACCGCCCCTTCCGGTTTAAAGCCAGTCACCTTAGATGGCAGCGCGCCGCAAAAAATCTGTGGTACAGGCTATATATCCCTTATACAAACCCTCTCTAAAGCGGGTTTACTTTCTGCCGAAGGACTTTTTCTCCCCGAGTATAAAAGAAAAAAAACGCCCTTTATACATAAAATTGCTGCGAACCTTACAAGCCATCAGGGTGAAAAGGCCTTGCATCTTTGGCCGGCACACAGCATAAACCCCATGTATTTATACGCAAAAGATGTGGAAGAAATGCTTAAAGTTAAAGCAGCTTTTTCCTTAGCCATGAGCGCATTACTGAAAGAAGCAGGCCTTGCCCCCAAGGATTTACGTCATATATTTCTTGCAGGAGCCATGGGCAAGCATGTACAAATACAAGACCTTGAAGGCTTAGGCTTTATTCCTCAAGGGGCCGGAGCAAGAGTGTACGCCCTTGGCAATAGCGCTTTAGAAGGTATGGGGCATTTGCTCCTACAAAAATCCTTGCGTGAGGATTTGTATACATGGAGCAAAAACTGCACCTTAGTACACTTAACAGAAGATGAACATTTTACGGAAAAGTTTATGCAACACATGAATTTTTCTTATACAGGATAATTATGCAAGAACTTTTCCCCTCCCTACCGCGCCCCTTAGTGCAGGCTTTACAAGATTTTCCCCAAATTTTACACCATGCGCTTCCCATGCAAAACAAACATCGTCAGCTTTTGCCCAAAGCCATTGAAGAGCTTTCCACACGCTTAACCAGCGAGCGTAGCCTGTTGCAGCAGCCTTATTGGAGTGCGCCGCGCTTTACTTCTGCCTATGTATGGTATTTTCTCCCATGGAATATTCTGCGCCTTAGCCGTTTATTACACGGCCTTGAACTTCCGGAGCCCACCCCCCTACCGGTGAAAAAAAATGGCCCTGCCCTGCCTCGTATCTTTGCTGATATGGGAAGCGGCCCCTTATCTTTTCCCATTGCTTTATGGCTGGCTAAACCTGCGTGGCGCCAGATTCCTTTAACTGTATTGTGTACAGATATTTCACCGCAGCCCTTGGCTGTGGGGCAAAAAATCTTTGAAGCCTTGGCCGGAAAAGATAGCCCTTGGCGCATTGTAACCAAGCGCTGTCATGTGGAAGCCAGCGGCGCAGAAATACATAAAACCGAAGGGATTCCATGGCTTATTACCGCTGCCAATGTATGTAATGAACTGAAGGGACGCCATGACCAAAGTAGTGAAGATCGCTTAGAAGATGTTTTGGAAAAATTACTCCACGCTGCACAAGCTCCTGATGCTCGCTTGCTCTTTGTGGAACCGGGCACACGCCTTGGCGGTAAAACCATTGTCACGTTGCGAGAAGCTGCGCAAAATCTTGATTTGCAACCTGTGGCTCCTTGCCCCCATGCCCATGAATGCCCCTTAGATGATACGCGTACATGGTGTCACTTTACCTTTGATACCCAAGGCGCGCCGCGCTGGCTCACAGATCTTTCTGCCGAAGCGCATTTACGTAAAGATGCGCTGAGCCTATCCTTTGTGCTCTTACAAAGCGCCCCAGAATCTCAAGAAGAAGATATAACCTACAATCAAAGGCAAGCTCGTATTATTTCAGCGCCTTTTCGTGTGCCTACGGTGGCAGGTTTTGCCCGCTACGCCTGCGCACCGCAGGGCTTAACCCTGCTTGGCCGCGCAGAACATTTACCCTCTGGCGCCTTGGTTCGTATTACTCCCCCCAATGATGACAGCGCTGTGGATAGAAAATCCGGTGCTTTTATTGTGTCCCATGAAGAAAAACTTCCTGAGCGCCGCGAATATAATGATGGTGGAAGAGATTTTTCTGATCGTCGCCCCTATACATCTCATAGAGGGAGTGAGCGGGCTGATTCTCGTTCTGGCTCTCGCCCAAATTCTAGGTATGACTCGCGCCCAGACTCTAGATATGACTCTAGATATGATTCGCGAAATGATTCCCGATACGACTCTCGTCAAGACAGTGATCCTCGTCAGGACAGAAAACATCCTGTAAGAAATGAGAAAAAGAAAAAGGTTATAAAACCTTCCAAGAAAAACGAAAAAAAATTCTGGGAAAAATAATATGCAGCAACAAGCCATCTTAGATGTGCAGGATCTTAGCCTGAGCTTTCATACAGAAAAAGGCCATTTTCAAGCCATTTCTGGCATGAATTTTAGTATTTCATCGGGGGAGATTTTTTGTCTGGTGGGAGAATCCGGCTGTGGTAAAAGCCTTACAGCTAAAGCGATATTGGGCTTAACTCCAGAAAATACACATCTAAGCGGGCAAATTATTTTACAAGGGAAGAATCTTCTCACCCTTTCAGAAAAAGAGCTCCGCGCCCAGCGCGGGCAAAACATGGGTATGATTTTTCAAGAACCCATGACAGCCTTAAACCCTGTATTGCGTGTGGGGCAGCAATGCACAGAGCATGTACTCTTACACACAAGCATGAATAAAGCACAAGCCAAAGAGCATATTATAGATATATTTCGCCAAGTGGGCATTCCTTCACCGCAAAGCCGCTTTGACGATTATCCTCATCAGCTCAGCGGTGGTATGCGCCAGCGCATTGTCATTGCCATGGCATTAGCTTGTGCGCCTTCACTCATACTTGCCGATGAACCCACCACAGCTTTGGATGTGACCATTCAATGGCAAATTTTACAGCTATTAAAAAACCTTATTCAAGGGCAACAGCGCGGTATTTTACTTATCACGCATGATTTAGGCGTTGTGGCACAAATGGCGCATAGTGTGGGCGTCATGTACGCCGGGCATATGGTTGAGTATGGGGCGGTGCAAGATATTTTGCAAAATCCCAAACACCCCTATACGCAAGGCCTTCTGCACGCATCCCCTTCAAAGCATGCCATGCACATCCATCGTTTGCCCACCATTGAAGGCTCTGTACCGCCACTGCACGCTCTCCCTTTAGGGTGTCGTTTTCATCCGCGCTGTCCCAAGGCACAAGAAATATGCAAAAAACAAGAACCACCTGTAACACTTTACAGCTCAAACCATAAAGTGCGCTGTTTTTTAGCTCAAAATAACGCGTAATACATTTTTCCTCAAAAAAACTCCGCTACCTTATCATACAAAGTAGCGGAGTTAAACATGAGTAAAATTAAGTGTAAATTTTATATTTCTTATACAGTGCGACGATTATCAAAAGAGCTGTGCTTAGCATAAAAAGCTTTTTTATCTTCATATAAATTCACATCAGCCTCACTTTGCACTTTCTTCCACGTCTCTTCTGTGAGCTTTTTCGCTAAAGCATAGCCCACAGAGACGCTACACAAAACGGTAGTGGAATCCACGCTTGCAGCCAAGCCTTCTTTTATATTTTTCACAAAACTTTGTAATTTATCTTCAGAAGGATCAAAAAAGAACATGGCAAATTCATCGCCGCCAATTCTATACGACACATGGTCTGAATTTTCATATGTCTTTAAAACTTCAGCAAATTTTTGAATATACGCATCACCGGCTTTATGTCCATTGTGATCGTTAACAGATTTTAAGCCATTTAAATCTGCCAGTATCAAAGCATATTTTTTAACGCGTTGCCCCTGAATAAGATTTTTCATATCAAGGTCATAGGCATTTCTATTCTTAAGCCCTGTAAGCGAATCGGTATTAGAAAAATCTTTAAAGTGCGGGTTAGAAATACGCCTGAAAAGCATATGCGAGATAATACTGGCAATAATACAGGTTAAAAGAATAATAAGCGAGGTCAAGACGCGAATACGATGATAGGCTTTATATTCTCTATTGGCAGGGAACTCTACCCCAATGGCACCAATAGTTACAGTAGGATTATTAGTATCATGCACAGGATAATAGGCCACGAAAACGTCACCCCAAGCGGTATTTTTAATAACCCCCGGCATAACTATATGCCCTGCTAGAGCTTTCTGTAAATCTTCTTGAAAATCTTCTTCAATAATATCACCTGGCTTTCTAAAGTCTTCATGACCTTCCGGTAAACCATCTATATGATAAATAAGTTCACCCTCTTCATTTTTTGTGGCTGTGTAAAGATATTGCGCAGAAGAAATCTCTCGTACGCTTGTTAAAAAGTCCTTGGCTACCTGATAGCTCACACTTTCCATATCTGCGTGATCGGTGATGGTAGCAAAAAGAATGGAAGGAAGCTCTTGGTCTACATACTGAGCCAAAGAAGTCACTCTATCTTCTAAGGACTGAATCATTTGCCTGTAGCTTAAGGTATAGGCAAAGAAAAACACCACGCTAGTTGCTATAACAACTAAGAGAGCCACAAGAATAGTCACTTGTAAATCAACGCGTTGTATTGATGTTATCTTTTTCATGTATATCTCTTAAAAGCGAGGGTAGTTACTAAAAAAACAAAGAAATTATTTAAGTGTCACTTTAGCCACAATATATACTTTTGTCAAATAAACTCTTATTTTATACGTGCTTATTTTTTATGCACAAGTATGAAAAAAGGGGGCAAAGCCCTAAAGCTTTGCCCCCATATATAGCTTATATAAGCGTAAGGACTAGTACATACCGCCCATGCCGCCCATGCCACCCATGCCGC
>CAYJAL010000107.1:0-7098 GCA_964367875.1 uncultured Desulfovibrionaceae bacterium
CAAAGCCTATCGCCCTTTCTGGGCAAATTTATTATATGTCGAGGTCTTGGACGGATAAAGCATTACGTTCAATAAACTCACGACGCGGCTCTACCCTATCTCCCATAAGCTTTTCAAAAGTATCAGATGCTTCCACAGCATCATCCACCGTCACCTGCAACAGCGTTCTATTTTCCGGATTCATGGTAGTAACCCATAATTGCTCAGGATTCATTTCACCCAAACCTTTATAGCGCTGAATATTGATACCACGACGCGCAGCCTCTAAGGTAGCGCTAAAGAGCTCAAATACATTGTTATAAGGGGTCTTATCGCCTTTAATATCCAAGGTAAAATTGCTTATGCCATAATCAGTACGAATATGAGAAAATACATTCCACGCAAGTTTATACAAACGCGAGGCAAAAAACTCTGTACCGCGGCGTACACGATGCTGATTGCTATCTTCAAAAGTAATAAAGACACGCTCATCACCGCTTAACAGCAATTCTCTGTCCAAAGTTACGCTATAGCCCTTTTGCGCGAAAAATTCTTGCAATTCTTCACTGACGCCATTTTGCAATTCTTCAGAGGTTATGGCTTTTTCATATTCCAACATGGACACAAAAAGATCGCGATTTATGCCGGTATTTTCCGCATCACGCACTTTTCTTTGTAAGTTTTCAATATCCTGCATAAGCAAAATAAGATCTTGCCCAGTGAAGGATTTTTCTGCCTCGGTGATAATGGTGGCATCTTCACTGACGCGCTGTAACAAGAATTGATTCAGCTCCGCATCATCCTTAATGAATTTTTCAAAGCGAGAATTATGCGCCCTGTATAAAGGCGGCTGCGCAATATACAAATAGCCATTATCAATAAGCTCTTGATATTGACGGAAAAAGAAGGTCAATAACAAAGTACGGATATGCGCTCCGTCCACGTCGGCGTCTGTCATAATAACAATTTTATGATAGCGTAATTTTGCTAAATCAATATCATCTTTACCAATACCCACACCCATGGCCGTAATTAAAGCTTTTACTTCCTTATTAGCCAGCATTTTATCAAAGCGTGTACGTTCGGTATTTAAAATCTTACCACGTAAGGGCAAAATAGCTTGATTATTAGGATTACGCCCTTGTTTTGCAGAACCGCCTGCAGAGTCACCTTCCACTATGAATATTTCAGAAATGGCAGGATCTTTACTTTGGCAGTCGGCCAATTTACCGGGAAGAGCATTGTCAGAAAGCACACCCTTACGGCGTACTAATTCTCTTGCTCTACGCGCTGCATCGCGAGCTCTGGCTGCATCCACAGCTTTTTCGATAATAAGACGAATATCTTTAGGATTTTCTTCAAAATGTTCTGTGAGCTTATCGTACACCACCGCAGAAACAATACCGGCCACTTCGCTATTGCCAAGCTTTGTCTTGGTTTGGCCTTCAAATTGCGGATTGGACAATTTAACGCTGATAACAGCCGTTAAACCTTCACGAACATCATCACCGGAAAGGTTGGTACCCTTAAGCTTTTTAACAATATCCGCTTGGCCTTTAATATAACCGTTAATGGCGCGGGTTAAGGCAGCTCTAAAGCCCATAAGGTGAGTGCCACCTTCTTTGGTGCGAATATTATTAGCAAAGGTCAGCACATTTTCTTTGTAGCTGGCATTGTATTGCATGGCAAAATCCACGCTCACATTGTCATTAATGCCTTCACAATCAATAACAGTGTGAATACCACTTTCGCCGGAATTTAAATCTTTAACAAATTGACCAATACCGCCATCAGCTCGGAAGGTTTGTTTTTCTTCCGTTCTTTCGTCGATGCACTCAATTTCAAGGCCTTTATTTAAATAGGCTAATTCTTCAAAGCGCTTACGCAATATTTCATAAGAATATTCCGTTTCAACAAAGATTTCTTCATCGGGCTTAAAGTGAATGGTGGTACCGCGCAAATTGGTATCGGCTTCACGTACCAATTCATCTTGTGGCACGCCGCGCATATAGTTTTGTTTAAAGCGCCCACCATCGCGGCATACCGTCACTGTAAGGCTTTCGGATAAAGCATTTACACAAGATACACCCACACCGTGCAGACCACCGGACACCTTATAAGAATCATTGTCAAATTTACCACCGGCATGCAGTACGGTTAAAACAACTTGTACCGCAGGTACACCGGCTTTTGGGTGAATATCCACAGGAATACCACGGCCATTATCGCGCACGGTGATACTATTATCCACATGGATAATAACTTGTATATGCGTACAATAGCCTGCCATGGCTTCGTCAATGGAGTTATCCACCACTTCGTATACAAGGTGATGTAGGCCACGGCTATCGTTAGAGCCGATATACATGCCCGGTCTTTTGCGTACAGCAGCTAAACCTTCTAAAATATCAATAGAAGAAGCGCCATAATTTGATGTATCTTGCGTCATTGTTATACTTCGTCCTCGTTGTAATAGGTGGTATTACCAACCTTCATGGGCATAATGATAATTACATAATCCACATCATCTCTGCCTGAAATGGCACAAGGGCCTTCGTCGGAAGTAAGACGCATGGTAAGTTCTGCTGATTGAAAGTGACCCATAATATCCATAAGTTCTTTACTGGGGAAAGCCACTTTCTTAATATTGCCTACATATTGTACTTCTAAACTTTCTGTGGCTGAGCCCACATCTTGTCCTTGTACAGAAAGTACGGCTTCTTGTTCGCTTAACTCAAAATTGGTAAAGCGAATATTCTTGGTATTAAAAATACTTAAACGGCCAAGGGCTTCGGCGCATTCTTTGCGGTCAATTTTAAGGCTATTGGCACTATCACGCACTTTTTCTAAAAAGGCATTATAATCTGGGTAATTATAAGTAACTCTTGGCAAGCTTAATGTTTCACCTTTCAAGGTGCGCACATAAAAACGCTTATCGGTGATATTAAATTCAATCTCATCGCTGCTCAGCCATTTTTTCAGCTCTTGCAAATATTTCTTTTGTAAAAGCATACCTTCACTGGGAAGCAATTTGAAAAGATCGTCATTTTTCAAGGAAACTAAGGCAAATTGATGACCGTTTAAGCCACATACTTCAATATGCGTATCGCCGCTTTCCTTGGTGATGGGTTTCATGAAAAGGCAAGCAATGGCATCCATGGTATCATCATCGCTGATACAAAAGGTAACCTTTTCCAAAATATCGTGGAATATATCCCCTGCCCAAATAACGGCATTTTCTGCTGGGAAAGAAGAAAATTCTTGAAACCAAATGGAATCATTGGTGGGGAGTTTATACTTCTTACGGCCTTGCTCTATGTGTAGAGTTTGGCTTTCAGCATCTAAATTTAATTTAATTTTACCATTGGGCAATTGACGTACAAGATCCACAAAAGCTCTACCTTGCACACCCACAAGGCCTTCTTCTTCCACTATGGCCGGATATTTGCCGTGAAATTCCATATTTACATCAGTGGCTAAAAAGGAAACAGAATCCTTATCTGTTTTTATCCAGATGGAACGTAAGTAAGCAGCCCCTGCCCTTTGGGGAAGAATATTTGCTGCCCTTTGCAATCCTTCGATGACTTGTTCTTTTTCAATTATTATTTTCATATAAATCCTGTAGTAGAGAATAGAGGTTTACTTTTTGTTCCTAACCGTAGTATCTAGTTTATTTTATACATTTTTTTTAGAACATCCAAGCAAACATGTTAGGTACAGGCCTTGTTACAAATGCGCATAGATGATTTTTTTACATGCTAAGGCACTTTGTCTTAATTTCTGTTACCATATGTTGCATATTTTTGTTCGTATCTGTTAATTTTTTAATCTTTTTAATGGCATACATAACTGTGCTGTGATCTCTGTTGCCAAAAAATTTACCTATGGAAGGATAGGATAAACCCAGTAAATCACGACACAAATACATACTTACTTGCCTTGCCCGTACAATATCCGGCTCGCGCTTATGACCAAGGATCTGATCTTCGTTCATTTCAAAGTACGAAGCTATGCACGATACAATATTTTGTGGGCTTAAATTCTTCTCTTGCACATGAAAGGGGTGTAAAATACTTTCAATGTGATTTGTTTGCAAAATCCCTTCATGGTGGTTACAAAATGCTTCTATTTTTAAAATAATACCGCGAAGCATGGAAATATTTTTACAGCGCTGCGCCAAGAGCAATATGTGCTCTTTGGAAAGTTTAACGCCTAATTCTTTACTGAACTTGACGGCAAAGCGCATGCGTACATCAATATCTGAATTTTTAACTTGTACCAAAAGGCCTCTATTAAACCTATCCCGCAGGGCGCTATGCAATTGTTTTTCTTGCTCTGGGCTTATGGCACTGGCAATAAGTACTTGTTTTTTGTTAAGTACACATTGTTCTAAAAAATCTATGCACTTTTGTTGCAATGGGAGTAAGGGGCGCACATCTTCAAATTTATCTATGATAAAAAAAAGATATTTTTGGCACAGTATTTTGGGCCCATACTCTTGCAAAGCTTTGGAAAAATCTTCAATATTTGCGTAAAATAAAGCTTTGCTTAATAAATGTTTTTCTTGTAATGCCCTTTTAAGGCATTGTAAAATTTGTGTTTTCCCTGAGCTGCTACTGCCATACATAACAAAGGGATTATATTTTACCTCAAAGGGTTTTTCCGCCATGGCTTTCAGTAAAGAGAGGGGAAATTCATTCTTGGTATTGTAAATAAATTCGTCAAAAAAATCTGTGGTAGAATTTTTTTGCGTTTGCTTAATAAAAAATGAGTTATGTTGTTTTTGATCAGAATTTTTATAGATTATATGCGGTGTAAAAGCATACGCAGAAAAAATAACGTCACCTAAGGCTTTTTCAAAATAACTTTGTGCTTCCTGTGCAAACCAACTTCCAAAAAAAATATGTGGAAAAGTAACCATGAGCGTTTTTTGGGATATATCCAAGTGTAAAGAAAGGCTTGATAACCATCCATCGCTATTTTTTAAGGGATAGATTTTATTAAGTTTTTCTTTTAGCTCGTCATAGTGAATAAAAGTGTTTTCCATAGTGTAGAAAATTTGTTTACATGGCTAAATATCCAATGGAGCAAAGTAGCAAAAAAAGTCCGTTTTAACAAGTATATTTTGTAGGCCTGTAGTGGGATATGTGGGTAAAAAAAAATTGCCCTTAAATGCGCCATGAGAACTCTTTTTCAGCATAGCAGCCTTTCTGCGCTTTAAAAAGTGCGTCTGGACAAGGTGAAGTAATAAGCTTATGCTTGGCAGGATTTAGTACTCATTTATTCTGTCTTTTTGAAAGTTATTTTAAACCTAAAGGTATTATATGTTACGAAATTTTATGATTGTTACCGCTGCTCTTCTTATAGTAATGGCATTTATTTTTGGGCCAAAATTATGGGATACAGATGCAGAAGAGAAAATATCTAGTGAAGTTGTTAGTTCTTCTGATACGCAAAGTCCTTCTACTTCTGCTGCTATTCCCACCGACACTACTACAACACCTCCATCTTTAGATGATGCCGCCAGTGAGGCAGCTACGGCTCAAGAAGAAAAAACTTCTGACACGGATACGGCTTTAGAAGATGAGCATACACCTTCCTCTGAAGAAGATGCTAATATTCGTCCTGTGACTGAGCAAATTGTGAAAGGTGAAATAGAGGCCGGAGACAGTTTATTAGTACTTTTTGAAGATTATTCTGATGTTAATTCTGCTTATGCTCTGGTGGATATGATAGAAAAAGAATTTTCCGCCAAATCCATGCGTGTGGGGCAACCATATTTATTGGAATATGATGCAGAAAAAGATAAAATTTTACGTTTTGAATATGAGATTGATGCCAACAAAAAGCTGATAGTGAATAAGCATGAAGATGATTATGTAGTTAAAGTTGAAAAAATTCAATATGATAAAAAATTAGCCTATGTGGATGGCAGTATAGATGATAGCTTATATTTAACCATAGCCAGATTAGATGAATCCCCTCAATTGGCGCATAAAGTGGCTGATATGTTTCGTTATGATGTGAACTTTATACGTGATGTACAAAGGGGTGATTCTTTTTCTATTTTGGTAGAAAAATTGTATAGAGAAGGCGAATTTAAAGGTTACGGGCGTACTCTTGGGGCTACTTTTACCAATAAGGGTAAGAAATACGAGAGTTTTCTTTATTATGATGCCCATAAAAAAGAAATGTACTATAATGCCGATGGGGAAAATTTACGTAAAGTACTTTTACAATCTCCCCTTAAATTTACGCGTGTAACTTCTGGTTATACGCATAGTCGTAAGCACCCTGTATATGGTACATACAGGCCGCATTTGGGTATAGATTATGGTGCGCCCATGGGCACGCCTATTATGGCCGTGGGTGATGGTAAGGTGACTTATGTGGGCTGGCGCGGCGGTTATGGTAAGCATATTGTAGTGCGCCATGCAGCGGGCTTGGAATCTTTATATTCGCATTTATCGCGTTATAGCAGAGGCCTTAAGAAGGGTTCTAAGGTACGTCAAGGGCAGACCATTGGTTATGTGGGCAGCACCGGTGTTTCTACAGGGCCGCATTTGGATTTTCGCTTAAAGCAAAATGGTAAATTTATTAATCCTACTAAGGCTATTAACCCCCGTGCGGAAGCTGTAAGTAAAGTACATAAGAAGGGTTATGAAGAGCGTAAGAAATTGGTACGTGAATTTATGGATGGAACGCGTTCTTTGAAGTCTTATGATCCTACAGCCATAGATGTGCCTAAGTAAAACAGACTGTTGAAAAAGCAGCGTCTACTGCGTCAGACTTGTTTTTTGCTCCAGTTATGTATGTCTTGATACGCTCCTTACGCAAAAAACTTCGTCTTCCTTGTATCCACTACTTTTTGAAAAGTCTGTATTTAAATAAAATAAAAAATCCCGATGCAAAAACGTCGGGATTTTTTTGGTTAATTATAAAAGATAGGCATTATAAAATACCGTTTACAGGAAAATACTGGCGTCAATTTCATCGACACTAATTGTATTTTCTCTGTAAACGGTATTTCAATTTAACATGCTATACTTCTATTTAATTGCTATAATTTATCTTTTAGAAAATTATAAAAGTGGAAAATGTAAGGAATAATACGCGCAT
>CAYJAL010000108.1:0-7035 GCA_964367875.1 uncultured Desulfovibrionaceae bacterium
ACCAAATAGCCCATGCCAAGGCCGGTAAAGCCCATACCATACATGCTGCCCCATAAGGCCGCTGCCATAAAGGCTGCCACCATCCAGCGTTGCTCAAAGCGGCCGGAAATGTACACGGCAATGAGCAATACAGCATAATACATGGCCTCAAGAGCTTTATTGGTAAGGTCTGCCCCTACTTTTGGCCCTACTTGCTCAAGACGTTCAATGCTCACAGGAGTATTTGGAAAGGCCGTAGTTAGAGCTTTTTCCACATTTTCACGCAATTGCACAGCGTCGGTATCGGCAGCGGAAAAGCGCAATAAGTATTCTGTGCCGTCTTGGCTAAAGCGCTGCGTCGTAATGCCGGGAAGTTCCGGAATATCTAAGCTGTTTTTTAATGCATCATCATCCACAGCGGCGGCAAATTTCACTTGCACCACCACACCGCCGGCAAAGTCAATGCCAAGCTTGGGGCCGCCGGCAAAAATCATATGCCCAAGACCCATAAGAATAAGGATACAAGAAAGAATGTAAGCAATTTTACGCTTGCCCACAAAATCTATATTGGTGTTTTCTTTTATAAATGCAAAACCCATATACGGCTCCTTTATATGCTCAGGCCCTTAGAGCCGGCTTTTTTTGCCCATACTTCAAAGATACCGCGTGAAACAAAAACGGCGGTAAACATGGAAGCCACAATGCCTAAGGACAAAGTCACAGCAAAGCCACGCACAGGCCCTGTACCAAATTGATACAGCACTACGGCGGCAATGATGGTGGTTAAGTTGGAGTCAATAATGGACAAAGAGGCGCGCTCAAAACCCACCTTCACCGCCTCAATGGAGGTGAGCCCGCGGCGCATTTCTTCACGAATACGCTCAAAAATAAGCACATTGGCATCCACGGCCATACCTATGGTTAAAACCACACCGGCAATGCCCGGCAAGGTTAAGGTGGCGCCAAAGGCCGCAAGACCAGCGAAAAGCATGGTGAGAGTAAAGATAAGCATGGTATCGGCAATAAGACCGCTCATGCCGTAGTAAATGGCCATAAAGATAACCACAGCTATGGCGCCCACTCCGGCAGCTAGCATACCGTTATCAATGGATTCTTGCCCCAAGGAAGGACCCACGGTGCGTTCTTCTAAAACTACCACAGGGGCAGGGAGAGAACCGGCACGTAATACCAAGGCTAAATCTTGCGCTTCTGCTGTGCTGAAAGAACCGGAAATACTGGCGCGGCCACCGGCAATTCGCTCATTGATATTGGGGGCAGAATAAATCTTACCATCCAGCACAATGGCCATGCGACGCCCTACGTTTTCGCCTGTAATGCGCTCAAAAATAGCAGCGCCGCGATTATTAAAATTCAGCGACACATAGGCGGAGTTCATTTGATCAAAGCCTGGGCGGGCATCCACCACATCTTCACCGGTAAGCACAGGATCTTTATCCACTATAAGCTTAGGGGTGGTGCCATCGGCGGCCACAGGCGCATCCATTTGCGGTAAGGCCACCACATCGGGAGGCAACACAGCACTGGCAGGGTTAATATCATCACGCACAATATGAAATTCCAATAAGGCCGTTTGCTTAATAAGCTCTACGGCGCGGCGCGGGTCTGAAAGCCCGGGCAATTGGATTTGAATGCGATAATCGGCTTGTTTACGAATATCAGGCTCTGCCACACCAAATTGGTCAATACGATTACGAATGGTGCGCAGGGCTTGATCTTGCGCCATATCGGCAATATGTTGTGCAGCTTGCGCTGTAAAAGAGGCTGTGTATTGTAATTGTCCATTATCCAAAGTGGTGACATTTTGCACCTCAATATTGGAATAACGATCTTTTAACAGCTCTTCCAGCTTTTCTTGATCGCTGCCTTTAAGTAAAATAAATTCCAGCGTGGTGGCATCTTTTAAGCGCGGACGTAATACGGCCATACCATCATCTTGCGCATCAGCGCGCACATCTTGCCCCACCTGTGCTAAGGAATTGCTCACAGCTTTAGCCACTTCCACCTCAAGGGTTAAGTGAATGCCGCCTTTTAAATCAAGACCAAGATTGATACGGGAATCTGGCAAAATCTGTGAGAGAGAAGAATTTTGCACCCAGGGGATGCTCGGCAGCACATAGACAAGGCTTACCGCAAAAACCAGCACTGCTATGGCAATGCGCCAACGTGACAATGACATGAATCACCTTCCGAAAAAAAATATACAGTCACATATGCGCAATGCGCCGAACCTACAGCCCGGCGCATTGCCATACAGAATCAAATCCTTTTCTTGCGACGCAAGAAATTAGATGCATCAACCTTTTTTCTCTTCCTTGGGAGCATCCATCTTGCCGGCTGGAGTATGCAGGCCGCCAATGGCGCCGCGTGTCATACGCAACTTGGACTCACCGCATTCGATAAGTACAGAATCAGCATCCAGCTCTAAAATACGACCAAGCATACCACCGGAAGTGATGATATAATCGCCGCGCTTTAAATTTTCCAACATGGTTTTATGCTCTTGAGCACGCTTTTTTTGCGGACGAATAAGCAAGAACCAAAAAATACCCAACATTAAAATGAGGGGTACAAATTGCATCAACATATCACCGCCGCTGGCAGGTGCGCCGGCAGCAGGAGCGCCCATGGCATGGGCTACAGATTCAAAAAACATAATGCCTCCAAATAAAGCTTAATGACAATATATAAGGGTAAAACCCATATTCCACATAACAAGTGCGGTACTATAGCCGCATAAGGCAAAAGGCGCAACAGGATTTTATTACCTAATTTTACGTAAACATTATAACAGTCTGTAACACAGTTCCATGAGATACATATTTTTTCTCCGTAGACTGTTCAAAAGCTGCAACATACAAGGAAGACGAAGTTTTTTACGAAGGCAAGCGTATCCAAACATACGCGACCGTAGTAAAAAGCACGTCTAACGAAGTAGATTATAGTTTTTAACAGCCTACTATTTGCCCTTTAAAAAATCTAGCAAGGCCTTTTTCTCTTCAGAAAGTGCCGCATAGGGAGTGAACACCGCCGTTTCAAGGCAGTCATGGGCAATGGAGGCAGGCTTTTGCTTTGCCACTTCAGCTATGGCCAAAGCCACAATTTTTTGCGCATTATGCGCGCAAGCATGCAAATTATCAATAAGCATTTGCACATTTACTTCTTCGTCGGGCCCATGCCAGCAGTCAAAATCTGTCACCATGGCCAGCGGTGCATAAGCTATTTGTGCCTCGCGTGCCAATTTTGCTTCGGGCATATTGGTCATACCAATCACATCCACATTCATAGATCTATATTGCAAGGACTCCGCAAGGCTGGAAAATTGCGGCCCTTCCATACATATATAAGTACCGCCCTTGTGCACATTTTGTTCCGTGCCTTCAAGCACCTTGGCGGCGGCTTCATACAAAATGGCGCCCAAGTTCTCGCAGGTGGGTCTGGCCATACTAGCATGGGCCACCATACCCTCACCAAAGAAGGTAGAGATTCTATTTTTCGTATAATCAATATATTGATCTATAACTACCATATCGCGCGGTGGCATATGTTCACGCAAAGAACCCACAGCAGAGGCAGAAATAAGATGCGTTACGCCTAATTTTTTAAAGCCATAGATATTGGCTCTATAGGGAACCTCTGAGGGTAAATAGGTGTGATTTCGGCCATGTCTGGCTAGAAAAACCACCTTTACTCCAGCAAGTTCGCCCACCATATAAGCGTCGGAAGGCGCACCGTAAGGAGTATCCACCTGCACTTCTTGTAAATTTTCCACACCTTCAATTTTATACAGGCCGCTACCGCCTACAATGCCCACCACCACAGATTCCGTACATGTTTTCATGGTATATCCTTTTAAGTGTAATAATTATGGCCAGAAGACTAAAAACAAATATACGACTTGGCAAGATTTTTCTTTTCAGTAAGAATTTTCTTTTTATATATTTTGAGCCTTGTTTATTGAGCTATAGGGATTATATAAGCTTTTGGTATACACAAACACCATAAAAACATTTTGAGGAGAACACCATGTCTAATACTCAAGGCATTGCCCTGTTAAAAGATCGTCGCTCTGTGCGCACCTATAAAGATGAAATTGTAAGCAAAGACGTTATGAACGACATCATGGACGCCACACGCTTTGCCCCTTCTTGGGCCAATTATCAAATTGCCCGCTACACCTTCATCACCAACCCAGAAAAAATTTCTCAGCTTATTACTGATGGTGTAAAAGGCTTTACCTACAACATAAACACCTTAAAAAAGGCTAAAAATGTAGCTATACTGAGCTTTGTAAAAGGCAAAAGTGGCAAACTTGACCCAGAAAAAAATGAATTTGCCACCTCCAAGGCCGGCGTATGGGAAGTTTTTGATGCCGGCATAGCCTGCCAAACTTTTTGCCTTGCCGCCCATGCCCATGGCGTTGGCACCTGTATTATGGGTGTTATTGATGATGTGGAACTTGCGAAAATTGCCCAGCTTCCAGAAGAAGAAACCGTAGCAGCCCTCATTGTGTATGGCTATCCCGATGGCGACAATGCCCCCACACCGCGTATGGGTGTGGCAGAATTAGTACGTTTTATTGACTAATTAACATTTACGATTTTATTTTTACAGGGGAGAATCTTTTTGCCAAGGTTCTCCTCTGTTTTTTAAAGCGTTGTAAGCTTTCAACATTAACAAGAAATATATCTCAATTCCATTTGCGCTCCCGCGCAGGGGCAAGGGCCTTTTGGGGCTAGCCGCCCCGGCCGGCCCTTACAAACCCGCCCCCCCGCTGTCGCCTTGCTGTGGCCTATCCTTTCAGGACTCGCTGCTCGCTTTCGCTCTCATCGGATTCCTTACAGGGCTTCGGCCTACAAGGTAGGCCTACGCGGCACAGCTGCGGCCATATATCGTTGAACAACAATATGTACTACCCATTAGTTTCACCTAAGCCCAACACCACTCTCAAACCATAGATTGCCGCGCTACGCTCGCAATACACTTAGCTGAAGCGGTATTTTCCCCCAAAAAAAAGTCCTGCATAAAAAGCAGGACTTTTTTGTCAATCATATACTAACGTTTTTTACACGGCTGCCTTCTTACCCATTTTCTCTCTAATCCAATCCTGTGCATCCTCCAGTACCAAGTAAAAAGAAGGTACCAAGAGTAAGCAAATAAAGGTGGCAAAGAGAATACCAAAACCTAAGGATAAGGCCACAGGTATCAGGAATTTTGCCTGACGCGAGGTTTCAAAGATAATGGGCATAAGACCAAAGAACGTGGTCAACGTGGTGAGCAAAATAGGTCTTGCTCTTTGTATGGCCGCTTGCTGAATAGCATCAAAGGCGCTCATACCTTGCAGGCGCGCTTTATTGGCAAAGTCAATAAGCACCAGGGAGTCGTTCACCACCACACCAGAAAGAGCCACAATACCAAAGAGAGAGATAACACTTAAGCTATAGCCCATGATAAAGTGCCCTGCCACAGCGCCCACAATACCAAAGGGTATGGAGAGCATGATGATAAGCGGCTGCGTGTAACTCTTAAAGGGTATAGCTAAAAGCGCATACACACCCAATAAAGCCATCACTAGGCCCAGCATCATGGCTGTGGTACTATCGGCCATATCGCTTTGGCGACCGCCAAACTCCCAGCTCAGGCCATCATAGCCGGCTATGAACTCGGGCATAATTTCTTCTCCCACCACGGTCATCATGGCGCCTGTGGCAGAAGCAGGAGTAATATTGGCTGTCACATCGGCAGTGCGACGACCATTGGTATGCTTAATGGTGGAATCCGCGCGTCCATCTTCGATGAGAACAATATCGCGCATAGGCACTTCTTGACCGGAAGGGGTACGCAAAATGAGTTCTTCAAAGGTAGCTTCGCGTTGACGGTCTTCTTCCGGTAAGCGTACGCGTACAGTAATTTCACTGTTACCGCGTTGCTGACGCAAGGCTGTAACCCCTTCAAAAGCATAGCGCAATTGACGCGAAACTTCTTGCGCGGTAAAGCCTAAGCGCTCTGCCAAGGGAGTTAAACGCACGTCAAACTGACGCATAGTACGACTGGTACCATAATCCACATCGCCCACACCGCTATAGGTAGCCAATATATTGCCAAGGTCTTCGGCGGCTTTTTCTAATACAGCTGTATCACGATGCGACAAGCGCACAGTTAAGCCGCTACCACTGCCAGGGCCACCGCGGTCTGCCTGCATAACAAGGCTTTCTGTACCGGGAATAACGCCTGTGGCTGTACGCCATAAATTGGTCACTTCTTCGGTACTCATGGGTCGAATATCTGGATCTACCAAGTGCACAAAAACCATAATTTTAGTATCGCGCACTTCCGCTTGAATGCCTGTAGCAAGGGCATCTCCACCATGAGCATCCACCACCTTACGTGCAGCGTCCACCAAGGCATTTTTTACACGATGCAACTCTGCACGAGAGGTTCCCGCCGGCACAGTGGCTTGGGCAAAAGCATAATCTGACTCTACGCGCGGCATAAGGTCAAAGCCCATACGTCCGGATTTCACATAACCTATGGTAAAAAGAAGAATAGCAAGGCCAATGGCTACGGTTTCATAGCGACGATGTAAAACTTTCGTCACAAAAGGGCCAAAGGAAAATTCCACAAAATGCATGAATCTATCACTAAAGCGTGCCTGCCATGCGGAAAAAGCTCTAAAGGGCGCCGTGAATGCAGAGCCTTTTTTATCCCCATAAGATTGCCCCTTCACACGCTTTTTCAAATGGCTTAAGTGCGCCGGCAATACATACACTGATTCAATGAGCGAGCATATAAATACAGCAATAACAATAAGGGGGATTACCATCCACACTTTTCCCATGGTTCCGGGGATAAAGAGCATGGGCATGAAGGAAATCATATTGGTAAGCACAGAAAAAGTTACCGGCCCTGCCACTTCGCGCGTGCCTTTTATGGCTGCTTCTAATGGCTCTACTCCGCGCTCTAACCAAGCAGATACATTTTCCCCCACCACAATGGCATCGTCCACCACAATGCCTAGGGTAATAATAAAGGCAAACA
>CAYJAL010000109.1:0-7005 GCA_964367875.1 uncultured Desulfovibrionaceae bacterium
ACATCACTGACTTCGGCCTCTTCGTAGAAGTGGAAGAAGGCATTGAAGGCCTTGTTCACGTGTCTGAACTTTCCGGCAAAAAGATTAAATCTCCTTCTGAGCTTTACAAAGAAGGTCAAGAAATCCAAGCCAAAGTTATTCATGTAAGCGCTGAAGAGCGTCGCCTCGGTTTGTCCATTAAGCAAATCCGTGACGAAGAAGAGCGCAAAAAGCCTAAAGAATTCCGCGCTGGTCCTGCTGAAACAGGCCAAAGCCTTGGCGATCTTTTCCAACAAAAGATGGCTGAAAAGGCCGAAGCTGAAGGCTCTGACGCTGAATAATAGCGCTGTATAGCTAAAAATATGGGGGGGAGAGTGTATGCTTTCGCCCCCTTTTTTTATGGAAAATATACCTTAGGAGAGTTTTCTATGGATAAAAAAGACGATACTTGGCAAGAGTTACATATGGACGCGCCAAAGGATGCTCCAAAAGATACGCCAGAGGCTTTTGCAGAACAAAAAGGCACTGGCGAAGATCCTTTACGTATGCGTGAGCAAAAAGCACAGCAATACAAGGAAGAGAATTTTACCTTTGACGCTGATACCATGAGTGAAACGGCGTATCACACAGGCTCCATTACCAAAATAGATAATGAGCGCATCACCGTGACTCTTTTGCAAGAGCTGGTAGCCTTATTGCGTCCCAAGCCTTTTCGTAAGCGTCACCCCATTCTTTTTTGGGGCGGTATACTCTTAGTGGGCTTTCTGGCCTGGGGAGCTATTTTTGATGAAGAAGGCTCTTGGGGCGGCGAGCGCATAGCTGTGGTGCGTGTGGAAAATGCCATCATGGACGCTGAGCCCACCCTTAAGTGGATAGCTGAGCTGGAAAAAATGGATCATGTGAAAGGTATTTTATTGCGCATTGATTCCCCCGGCGGCAGTGCCGGTGCTTCGCAAGAAATTCACGGCGCCCTTATGCATTTAGCCAAGAAAAAGCCCATTGTGGCTTCCATGGGCTCTGCGGCGGCTTCCGGCGGTCTTATGGTGGCCATGGCGGCGCAATATATTGTGGCCAATCCCAGCACCATCACCGGCTCCATTGGGGTGCGCATGGATATTCCGCAAATTTATAAGCTCTTAGATTCCTTTGGCGTGACCCAAGAGTCTATTACTTCGGGCAAGTATAAAGATGCCGGTTCCATGATGCGTGAGCTGAGCCCCGAAGATAGAGAGTATTTGCAAGGGCTGGTCAATGACCTTAAGGGGCAATTTATCGCCATGGTAGCTGAGGGGCGTAAAAAGCCTGTGGAAGAAATCGAAAAAATTGCCGATGGGCGCGTATTTACAGGGCAGGAAGCTTTGAGCCTTGGTCTTGTGGACGCCCTTGGGGGGCAATTCCTTGCTCTAGCGCACTTGCAAGAGCTTACCGGCGTGCCCGTGAGTACGGAATTATTGGAAAATGAGAAATTTTCTGATATGTATGGCCCCTTTATGGAAAGCATGGCCGGTCTTGTGCAAGCTCTTAGTGGGGCCAAGCAAGCGCAAATGGAATTCTTATACTAGTAGGCTGTTGAAAAAGCAGCGTTTACTGCGTCAGGCTTGTTTTTTGTTCCAGTCACGTATGTCTATACGCGTTGCTCTCGATTTGCGTAATTGCTCGTGCCTCGCAAACGCAAACGCCTTCGGCATCCTTTGGGTCGGACTCCTTGCGCAAAAAACTTCGTCTTCCTTGTATCCACTACTTTTTGGACAGCCTACTTTCCATAGGTGCTTGAAAAAGGCCTGTCTTGACACATGTTTGAAACAGGGGTGTTTGCTATAAGGCCGCAGGACGCGGCCTTGCCCCGCAGGGGAGCAAGCCAAAAGCAAGGCGGAATTTACTTCCGCCGCCGCTGACGCTTGCGATAGCTTGTGTCGTACAGGAGCCGACCCAAAGGGCGGCGTAGCCGTTTGTGTTAGCGAGGTACGAGCTTTACACAAATCGAGAGCAACGCGTGCAACCAAGCGTCATATTAAAGGGGGGAGGGATATTCCTTCCCCCATATATTTTACAATTTATTTTTCCTTACTGTCCATGGCTAAAGGAATGCCCGCAGCGACGAGGCTATCGCGTATATGTATATCTGTTTGCGGGAAGGGGACTTCAATGTTTTTATCTCTAAAAGCTTTCATAATTTCGTAACGCAAGCTTGAAGAAATAGATAATCTGTCTAAGACATTATGTATCCAGAAATATATTTCAAAATTTAAAGAACTAGCCGCAAAATCCATAAAAAACACCACGGGTTCTGGATCATGTGCCACGCGCTTATCTTGTTGTATAACTTCTAAAATAGTATTTTTCACCAATTCTAAATCAGAATCATAAGCCACGCCTATCAAAATAGAGCAGCGTCTTTTGTTGCCGTTGTGGGTCCAGTTTATAAAGCTTGTATTCATAAACTCTGAGTTGGGTATGAACACAATGGAATTGTCAAAGGTGCGCACCCTTGTGGCACGTAGGCTTACCTTTTGTACAATGCCGGTAACCGTTCCTACTTCTACCACATCTCCTTCACGAATATTACGCCCAAAAATGAGTGCAAAACCGCTAAAGGTACTTTGCACAATACCTTGCAAGCCAAGACCGATACCTACGCTAAGGCCACCTGCTACCACCACAATATTGCTTAAATCAAAGCCCACACTTTGTAATACATACAAGATAAATATGGCCCAAAAACCAAAGAAAATAGTGGTTTTTATGGGGGTTGCCAGGGATGATAAACTGTCATCATTGGCTTTTGACCATGTGTAATCAATATAGTGGTTTGAAACAGAAATAATTGATTTTATAAGATAAAATACTGTAGCGACGCTAAGCACTTGCAAAGCATTAAAGGAGAGCTTCCCCACGCTAAAATTAAAATTACCAAGGCTGTTTATAAGGTATTCGCCGCCTGGGAAAGCTAAAAGCCAGCTTAAAGGGGCTAATAGGGATAAAGTTAATACGATGGGTAGGGCAATGGCTAATAATAAACCATAAAATAAAGCACGTAGGCCGCTTTGTGGTAAAATGGTGTGCAATAATCCTGTGGCGTGTATACATGCTTCGGCTTGATGTATACCTATGATAAGACACATGGCTGCAAGGATAACAAAGAAAGAAAGGTGCACATGCCCGCTAATAAAGATAAAGAAAAGAGCAAGGACAATAACACCTAAAAAAAACTGTGATAAAATGCGGCTTAAAGGGGGAGCCATCTCTTTTGTTTTTAAAACAACATAAAACATGCCCAGTAAGAAGATTGTCCATAGCACAGAAAAAATAATGTTAATATCTGTCCAATGGATAAGGAAAAAAGCTCCTGCCAAAAGTGGGAGTACCCAGAGGAATGGAGATGGATTTTTATTTTTATCGTCATGTCCAAGGCGTAGTATTTGCCACGCCAAACATATTTGTCCATAGCATTGCAAAAATGTACCGAGTGCATTGATTATTTGGTAGCGATTTCCGCCGTACCAAGCGGCATATTGCAAGGAAATACCAAGAAGTAACCAAGGAAAAGTACTTACAAGTATATATTGGGCAGTGGGAGCCATGGTCTTAGGTAAAAGTCGACCCATAAATTTATATAAGAATATGCCTAAAATAAAGAAGGGTAAGGCAGTGAAAAGAAAACTTTGCGCCAAGGTAAACCACGCATGTGCTGTTGGGGGCAACTCATGCGCAAAGGCTGTCTTTATGGAATCTATACTTTTTTTAAAAA
Organism: uncultured Desulfovibrionaceae bacterium; assembly: GCA_964367875.1. GTDB lineage: Bacteria > Desulfobacterota > Desulfovibrionia > Desulfovibrionales > Desulfovibrionaceae > CAYJAD01. The sequence continues at coordinate 3,728 of CAYJAL010000109.1, forward strand.
AATCTGCCTCTTGCCATGCAAAAAGTTGCGTATAAAAATGTGCTTTTTGATGCACATAATAATTAAGCCAAAAATGCGGCATATTGCTTTCTACTTCCGCATAGGTTTTGGAGACTTTGTCTAGGATTGATTTGGTAAGTGCAATGGTTTTTTCTAGGCGTGCATCGTTATTTTTGTAAAAAACCATTAATTTTTTTGCTCGTTGAAGCATGTTTTTTGCGCTGGCGGCAGTAAGCGTTTCTAAACTGTCCACGAGGTTTTCTAGTTGCTGCAAGCGCAAATCCACTTGATCATTCACTTGTACAAGGGGCTCGTAAAGCTCTGTAAGTTGAAAAACAAATCTATTTATTTGCTCTGCTACCAAGCTAAGCTCGGTGGGGTGATTTTTATTAAGTAAATACACTTGGTATATTTTATTAAAATCATTATAAATATTTTGGCGTAAAGTGATGGCGTTGGCGATTTGGTCACCTAAGTTTTCTTCCAATATTTTTTTATTGGCTTCAATCTCTGCAAGAATTTTTTCTTGGCTGTCTAAAACAGATTGAATGATTTGTGAGATATTTTCCTTATTGGTGTCCACATCTTTTTTCTGAACAGTAAAATCCGTATCTTCGGCATGGGCGCTTTGTATATGACTAGCCAAAGTGCAAGACACACAGAGGGAAAGAAACAATAAGTATGTATAAAAAAATTTTCTATGCATAGGGTACCGTCGTTTTGAGTAGAGTGTTTTGCTAAGCCCCACCAAGGCAAGGCTTAACAAAAATATGCGAGATATATTGCGAGATATGTTGAGAGGATAGATGCTTTATTCAGCGAGTAAGGTTTTAAGCTTTTTAAAAAGGCTACGCTTGGCCTCCGGAGAAAGTTCAGATTTGGCTCTCTCCACAAGTTTGAGTAGCTCAGCCTGATGGTCAGGCCATTTTTGGGTGAGCTCTTTCACTTCGGCTTCGGGCGCTGAAAGTAAAGCTTCACGCAAGCGCTCTGCATGGTGCAAAAGGGCGGTGTCATCATTATGGCCTTGCTTCAAGCGGGTGAGGGCTTCCAAAATGGGAGCAGGGTCACATTCGCGCATAAGCTTGCCAATATATTGCCCTTGGCGGCGGCGTCCCTCTTTGTCGGTGATTCTGGCCATTTCTTTAAGAGCGGCCTGTAAATCTTCATTGAGGGGCAGTTTTTTCAATTGTCCGGGGGTGAGCTTGGCCAGCTCGGTGCCTATATCTTTAAGGGCGTGGCTGTCGCGTTTTTTTTGTGAACGGCTTTTGGGGGCTTCTTCAAATTCCGGCCCGTCTATATCCAATTGGTATCTATTTTTTCTAGCCATAGTATTATCCATAAATGCCGAGGAGTACTGCTACCAGTACCACCACGGCAATAAGTCCGTTAAGGGTGAAAAATGCGGTGTTGACGCGGCTTAAATCATGGGCTTTTACCAAGGTATGTTCCCAGAGTAGCACGGCAGACATAAGGGCCCAAAGTATATACCACCAAGCATTAAGGCCGCCGCTAGCGCCGCCCAGCAATAAAAATATGGACGTGCACACATGAGAAAAAGCCGCAATAACCAAGGCCTTATCTATGCCAAAATGTGCCGGCACCGAGTGTAAACCTTGTTTTTTATCAAAATCTACGTCTTGGCAAGAGTAGAAAATGTCAAAACCTGCCACCCAAAAAGTGACAGCAAAGAAAAACAATATGGGTGTCAGCGCAAAGGATGGCGTAACGCTGAGCCAGCCCGCAAGAGGGGCTAAGCCCAAGGTGGTGCCCAGCCAAAAATGGCATAACCATGTAAAGCGTTTGGTATAGGAATAGCCTGCTGCTATAAGTAAGGCCGGTACGCTTAAATAGAGGCATAAAGTATTAAGGCCTGCGCAGGCTGCAATAAAAATAAGCGCCGTTACTGCGCAAAATATCCAAGTTTGCTTAAGGCTAATTTCGCCCGTAACCAAAGGGCGCTTGGCCGTGCGTGGGTTTTTTTGATCAAAGGGTAAATCCACCAAACGATTAAAAGCCATGGCGAAGGAGCGCACCGCCACCATGCCTAGGGTAAGAAAGAAAAGGCTAGACCATGAGGGCATGCCTTTGGCTGCCAAAAATGCGCCGGCATAGGCAAAGGGCAGAGCAAAGATGGAGTGCTCAATTTTAATCATGCGGCAAAGGGCTGCCACCTTGTTGTAAAAGGGTTTTATTTGTGCGCTGGTCATTTAACCTCCGCAATCGGTGCTATCACCGTGAATTTTTTGTAAAGCATGGTTTAGAGCCGGCACAATGGCTTCTAAATTTTCTTGCACGGCTTTACGGCTGCCCGGTAAATTTATGCACAGGCAAGAACCTATGGTGCCCACCACGGCGCGTGATAGGGCGGCATGGGGAGTTTTTTGTAGCGAAGCTGCCATCATCATTTGCTCAAAACCGTACAGGCGCTTGTCTATGCAGGCCAGCATGGCTTCGGGGGTCACATCGCGGGGCCCAAGGCCTGTACCGCCGGTGGTGCATATAATGTCATAGCCTTGCCCTAGGGCTAATTCCCATAACAGTGTGCGCAGCTGATTGCCATCGTCGGGTAAGAGAAATCCTTGGGCATGGTTTAGGGGCAAAGTGCGGCGCACCATGTCTTCTATAAGGGGGCCGCTGGTATCTTCGCGTTGCCCTTGGGAACCTTTGTCAGAAAGGGTAATATACGCCAGTGCATAGTCCTTGCGCTGAGTTTGTACTTCTACGCTTTGGCCATGCTCAATATCTGTACTGGCCTGCAATAAGGGCACATATTTGGTGTGGGCATGAATATCTGCCCTATCTGCCCTATTTGCGTAGGCTTGCGCCGGCATAAGGGTGCGCCCGATGACGGTGAAGAGTTCTTGCTCTGCGTGCATAAGGCGTGTGCCCACAGGCCAAGAGGGCAAAGCATAGGCTTGCACGCCATGGCTTGCCTGTGTGTGTAAAGAACCGTAGGTTAAGGGCAGGATTTGCCCCTTGGTCACGGCTTCAAGGTGTATTTGCATAGTATACCTTCTTGCTATGAATTGATGGCAGTAGTTTACTTAGCAATGCCTAAAATAGCAAGTTGCGAAGGGGGGCGTCGTGGGCGATATGCTCTTTAAAGCAGTAACAAAAAAATCCCCGCCATGGGGGCGAGGATTGATGTTTGACAAAATATAGGAAAAAATGAAAAAATATATTTCATAATTTTACGTTGCGAAAAAAATTACTTCCAAAGATAAGGCATTGCCGCAATGAAAGTTTTTTGGAAGGGGGGTCTGGGGGGAGAACCTTTT
>CAYJAL010000110.1:0-6951 GCA_964367875.1 uncultured Desulfovibrionaceae bacterium
CGTTCATCAGTTCATTTTGATAAGCAAACTGCACAGCATCATAGAACCACGCATCGATCGGAACATCTGTGAACGGTAAGCCGCCCGTTTGTGGGTTTGTCACGCCTTCTTTGAAAGTTAAAGTGATACTCACTTTACCACTTGGTTGAGTAAATGTGTATGTACCATCGCCATTATCCTTCACTTCTATATCGTCACCGTTTTTGTCTTTTACAACAAGTTCATCTACAATATATCCATCATCTGGATCAGGTTTGATAGTTACTTCATTCCCTTTTTTAGGTGCACTTGGTGTTACAGTGTAGTCACCATTGTCTGGATCATTGCGGTCAGGTCTGTAAGTTGGTGTAGTACTACCACCATCGAGGGAAACGGCTCTCTCGCCAAACACTACAAAGTGACTGAATGAATCAACATCGAATATTGCGTACAGAGTATCATTTTCGATAATGAGTGTAAAGTCGTAGATGCGAATTCGCAGGCCATTGTCCTTAACATGGTATATTTCTAAGGTATCTAGGATATAGCTAGATGGCAGAGCCAACTTAAGAGTGATGCTCTGGCCGATCTTAGGTTGGACTTGCTCACGTGCTAGGGGCTCGGTGTCGTCAATGTTTTCATACATATTGGCGATAAGTTTGGCATCGATGGAAATAATTTGAATCTTCTCGGGAACCACAGGTGGGTTGGCAGGGACGCTATCAACAATCTCTAGCACAACGATGGTCTTGGGCATGTTCTTGCTATCCACGGGAAGAGCAACGTTTTCGACAAGGCCAGTGACCTCCATTTCGGTATTGGGGGTGCTATCCTTGTTCTCATACTCCAAAGCTTCCAGTACGTCATCATATAGAGCATTGATTTTTTCTGCAATTTCAGGGCCAAGCAGCTTTCTGCCATCGTCGCTTAATGCTTCGTAAGCTAACTTGGCAGCTTCAATATCCTTCTGTTCGGTCGAATCAAAATTTTCATCTAATTTGTTGACAGCAGACTTCAAAGTTTCCGCAGCGGCTTTTTCTGCTTCCAAATTGGCGCCTGTATTGTTGGTTGCATTATCTACGAGGGTTCGTTGATCATCATCCAAGTCGTTATAACCCTCCAAAGCAGTTTCCAAATCCTCACCGTCTTCGGCAGCTTCAATGGCTTCAATCACCGGCTTTGCAGCAACCAAATCGTCGTATACGTACTTAACATTTCTGTTCACAGTGTTCTTTTGTTCAAACGTCAGCTTGTTAAATGCTTCCTCCAGCTTTTCAATGGCTTCTGCAGTCGGCTTGTTCTCGATTTCACTGACCAAGCGTTCAAAATTTTCCACTGCCTTTTCATCTTCATTCATACTGTTTACAATTTCATTGTACTCACTGTCCAGCTTGTTTTTGTCGGTCTGCGGGATCATGGCTTTTTCCTCGTCGGTGAGGGCTTCATAGGCATACTTGGCAGCTTTGATTTCCTCATCGGTAGACGCATCATCTAAGTCGCCGATGGTGTCGCCCACATCTTCTGCCTTATCTGCCATATCTTTCATTTCGTCGAAGGTATCTCTGACATCCGCAGGAAAGTCGGCTTTTTGCTCGGGTTCAAGGTCATCAAATGCATCTTGAACAGCTTTGATCTCTTCCAAATCCTCTACTGAATATGGCTTTTCAATGTTCTTGAGCATATTAATGACATCGTCAACAGCATCTACATCCTCTGCAATCTTATCATAATCACTCTTGTCAGTAATCAAATCCTTTTGATCATCAGTCAAGTCGTCGTACAGTTCGAGGACGGATTTTTTTTCCTCATAACTTCCGTCAGAATCTTCTTCGTCTGAATTCAGCTCGCCCAAGATATCTATTATATTTTGCGCTATATTGGCATCTTCTTGTTTTTTATTCAGCAGATCTTTGTTGTGGATTTCCTCTTTCTCGTCATCATTCAAAGCATCGTAAAGATCCTTTGCCTTTTCGATATCCTCTATGCTGTCTGCTGCGTCAATGGCTTCTACCACTGTTTCATTGTATTCGCTGGCCAACTTCTCCTTATCAAGCTGTGGAATCATGGCTTTTTCCTCGTCGGTTAGAGCTTCATAGGCATCTTTGGCAGCTTTCATTTCCTCATCGGTAGACGTATCATCTAAACCGCCGATAGCGTCGCTCACATATTGTGCCTTATCTGCCATATCTTTCATTTCGTCGAAGGTATCTCTGACATCCGCAGGAAAGTCGGCTTTTTGCTCGGGTTCAAGGTCATCAAATGCATCTTGAACAGCTTTGATCTCTTCCAAATCCTCTACTGAATATGGCTTTTCAATGTTCTTGAGAAGGTTGATAACGTCATCAACAGCATCTACATCCTCTGCAACCTTATCATAATCACTCTTGTCGACAATCAGATCCTTTTGATCATCAGTCAAACCGTCGTACAGTTCAAGGGCATATTTCTTTTCCTCATAACCGCCAGAATCTTCTTCGCCTGGATTCATCACGTCAGGATTCAACTCATCCAAGATATCTATGACATTTTGTGCTTTCTTTGCATCCTCCTGCTTTTTATCTAGCAGATTTTTATTAGATATTTCCTTTTTCAGGTCATCATTCAAGGAGTCATAGAGCTCCTTTGCATTTTCGATGTCATCTATGCTATCTGCTGCGACAATAGCTTCTTCTACTTCTTTTTTTGCGACCTCTTCTTTATTATCAATCAGCTCGGTCAATTCTTTTAAAGTTTTAGTTGCATCTTCTTTGTCTTTCATGCTGTCCTTGATATCCTCTGGCAGATCATTATAGTATTTCATGACGTCATATAGTTCGTCCAAACTTGGACTATTGCCCAAATTGTTATATTTCTTCACAAACTCGGTGATGCGTTTATCATACTTCGCCGTGTAGTCAAAATCATAGATCAATGGGCTACCATCGACAGTGATACCACCTACTGTTTGCACATAGAGGGTCTGGGCTGTGGTAATTACGCCGTCTGTTTCATTATAATCCGGTGTATAAGCGAAGCTGGTGTCAGAGTCGGTGCCATCGTCATCACAAACCTGCCAGCCTTCTTTTGCAATCAAAGTAACTACTTCGCCTGTGCCATACCACTTCTCCAAGCTCTCCTCTGTGAACACGTCAATCAGACGTGGGGTGATAATGACAGTGATGATCTCGCTGATATAAGCAGTGCCATTTAATTCAACCGTCGCATAGTAGTAGTGTGGCCCAATCTTCAGTTCATCAGGGGGCAGGTCGGGCAAATTGTAGATGGCTTCGGTGGCACCTGCAATAGGCACACCACCGGCAGTGTTGCTGTCATTGGCATTTCTATACCACTGATAGGCCACATTGCCGTCTAAGTCCTGTAGCTTGGCATTTAAACTGCCCAAGTCGCTGTAGTAAAGCGCTTCGATGACGCCGCCAACCTCAGGGTACACACCCTTGCCTTGGGCATAGAGGTAGTGCGCATCGGGGATGTAGGGATCGCCGTCATAGACCACATCAGTGACACTGTTTGCGTTGTCGCCGACCTTGATAATTAGGGCGGTTTGCGTTTTTAGCTCAACAGGCCTGTAAGTGTCGTTGTCCATGTAAACCACAGCCGCATCCTCGGTTGCTTCAGGGGTCACGGCGGTGATTATGCCGTCGTTGACAACAAACTCGTCCGTTTTTAGGATAACAGGGTTGTATTCTGCGGGGAGCTTGCCATCTTCTGTTTCAAAATCATTGGCATCATAGTCGGTGTCCACTACCAAATGCACATGGCCACCCTGCATGGTGAGTGCCTCAGCACGGATGCCATTTTGCTTTATGGTAGCATTTAGAGTGCCTTCGCCCTTAAAAATCAGTTCATTTTCTGCGTCAATGGCACAGGCACTACCCAAAATCGTGTTGCTGGAATCCTCTACCAAAACGATGGTCACAGGCGCAGATACATCGATGTCAATGGCGGAATCATCATACGGCAGATACATGTTCATACCTCTCAAAGTGAGGGTTTTCGTCTCGCTGTTCCATGCCCAACCCTTGGTGGCGAGATCGTCCACAGTTTGAGTTGCATCTGTAATGTGAATAGGTTGGTTTTGCACAGGTAGATCGTTATCCGTTTCGTCGGACGTGCTATCTTTTTCCCACTTAGCGTAGAGCTGCGTGGATACGCTGAGGCCTGCTATGTCGGTGGCAGACGTTGTTAACTCCGCATCGGTGTGCCATCCTACAAAGGTGTAGCCCTCCCAAGTTGGGTCGGGAGGCACTGTGACAGCGCCGTTTGCAGCGGATTTCACAACAGCCTCACCATTGTTCATATGGAAGGTGACCTGCGCGCCGATGAGCACATCTTCACTGCCCTTACCGCCGATGCCCAGCTTTACGGTGTAGGTTTTACTACCACCATTTGCCAATGTATCGCGCCAGTACCAAGCGGCACCGGAATCGACGCGGGTCAGATCATTCTTGGGGTTTAAATCAGTAAACACATTTTGAGTACGCCTACCGTAATGGCCATACCAGTAGCCTGTGACATCGGTAATGCCGGTACTACCAGTAGAGCCGAGCTCTTTAAGGAATATATTAAACTGGGCGGAGTCGCCATCTTTCTGATCTGCGGTAGCCTGAGACACCATCATAAAGCCTGTGTCACCAAACAAGGAAGTGATCGGCGCGGCATCGTGAGAGCCGATTTGAATGTCCGCGTGGGAACCAAAAGAGAAAGTTTGATCGGTGCCCGAGTTGTTGGTTACATCATAGTGGATGGCAATGACTTGACCATCGTTTGTGTGTTCGAACCTCACATCAACGCCAACGTCGCCCTCGACTTTAGTGGAAAAGCCATTTTTTCTATATGTAATTTGCTTCCATTTACCATCAAAGATACCTTGCATGTCAAACCTGTTGTCACCCATATCTTTGTACGCCATCAAGCCGTTGATGTCCGTGATATAGCCTGTTGGGGCATCATAGCCTTTGCCAAATGTGACCTCCACATCAACAGGATAGCGTGGCATTATAAAAGTATAGCTTCCATCGGAATGCTCGGTCACAGTCGTGGTGGCTGTGTCACCTGTCTTTGTCACGGTTACTTGATGGACACGATGACCCGTAGCGAGTGCGGGAACAATGGTTACAGTGTCGCCGACTCTTGCTTTTTCCACGGTATTACCATTCACTTGTAGATCATAGCTACAGCCCTCTGCATGGCCCTCTGCTATTTTACTCAAATCATATATCGGATTGATACGCTCGGTTAATACGGTGGCATTTTGAATCACAAATGTAGCACCTGGTTGATAGATGGTACCGTTGCCACTTTCCCAGCCTGCAAATCCTGGTGTGTCACTGGCTCTAACTGTAACGGTGGCACCCGGAATGTATTCTTCCACCTCGCCTATTGTGACTCCGTTTTCATACTTATATGTTACAGATATAGGATCGCCTGCAGTGTCCACTTCTTCTTCTGTCAGGGCATAATCCCAGATCTTTATAGAATATATATGTGCATCGCTGGTGTATTCGGTGTTTGCATGACCCCCATCGTTATCGCTAAAGAAATGAAACACAGACGTATCGCCAGCTATATAGGGAATGGCACCTCCATCCGTATCGGTACTTTGGAATTCCGTTGTTAAGGTATCGCCACTTTTGCTATAAACAGTGAACAGATTATTTTCATCTCTTGTAACCAACAAATCAATAATCTGCCCGGCAGAAAATGTGGTGCTCCCGGATCCGGTTGCCCCTCCCATTGAGAAAGCTTTAAGTTTGTTTTCGTGGAAGTAGAAACCGGCATCTTCTTGACCATCTTTGAAATTGATGATGGAATGATATCCCCCATCCAAATCATTATAAGCAAATCGCAGAGCGATGGTATATTGCTGCAATTGCTTGCCAATTCTAATCTCATGACCATATCCGCCAACTCCATCGGCCGGGACAGTAAAGTCAAGATAGCTTGTATCTGTTTGTGCGCTATTCGTACCATAAGAGGCGACTGCGCCATTTACAAACTTATTCTCCGTCAGAGAAATCGCAGTACCCGTACTTGACACCGAGTTGTTCAAATTCCCATTATAATCATAAAACGCAAGCAAAGATCCATCTGACGCCATGGCTGTTACACTCAACATACCCAGCAACATCACTAAGGTCAGCGCATCCAAAAAAAGTTTTTTTGCTAAACTTTTCTTTGTTTTCATGTGTTTATTTTCCTCCTTAAAAATGTTTTAATTTTTTACTCTTTTAGTGATAAAATACACTCGGTTGTTTCGGTAACTTCACTAAACAACCGCACTTGTACCGTTGGCTTATTCACATTGATAACGTGCATAAGTCCTTCGCCATCTACTCGGTGCATATTTTCTTGCGCAAACACTACATCAACATCATTATTACAAATGAATTTTGCTGATAACATAGGGTCTGTGAATTCAGTCACAACGCAATCACGAAAATGACTTTTTAGTAATTCCTCAAGCATGACAAGTCGCCTTTTGTTATTATCCACTGTGACAAATCTCAAAAAATTTCCTCCTCTCTTTTCAAAAGATATCGTTTTCAATGTGCTCCAGTTTGTTTTGTTGCTATTTTGCTTTTATATTATATCAAACGTAACTGCACAACAACTGCACACTTTTTGTGTTTTTTTGAAAATTTTTTAAAGTTTGAAAAAATTATCTGTTACTATTAACAGTTGACTTTAGATATTTAAGGGGAAAAATTAATAAAATATGGAAAGCCTTATGTAGATTGGATGAAGTTGTGTGATGTTTTGTGAAGGTTTTGCCGAAACGTGGGTATGACCCTCTTGACTAACATCTTTTGAGGATTTCTGAACAAAACTAAACAATACAACTTCCCAATCGGAATACTCGGCGCCATATTTTATTAATTTTTTCCCGTTGACGTTGCAATTGGCTGTGAATAGTAACAATTATATGACAATATTATTGATATATTATATGAAAAGGATTGACAATAAATAAAG
>CAYJAL010000111.1:0-6944 GCA_964367875.1 uncultured Desulfovibrionaceae bacterium
GGAAAGAACCTTTTGTAAAAGGTTTTTCCCTCTCCCCCCAGAAGAAAATACTTAAAACTATTTATTTCTTCATACGTGCATCTGCTTGTGGAATGGCCACATCAAAATTCACCGCGGGGTGTAGCCAGCGTGCCAATTGCTCAGCGGCGTCGATGGCTCGTGGCCCAGGCCTTGCAAAATTTAGCTCACGCACCCAGAGTACGCGATTATTTTGCACCGCCTGCAATTGCGTATAGTGTGGCCGTTGTTCCAAGGGCTTGGGATCGGGATTCATGGGGCCTGTTTGGATAATATAGGCTTCGGGATTTTTTAAAAGCAGACTCTCTTCATTGAGGCGTACCACACGATCAGAACTTGTAAGCACATTGCGCCCACCCGCCACGGACATAATATCTGTCACAATGGATTTTCCACCGGCGCCAAGCAAGTTGGGATAACGCACTTCATAAAAAAGGGATACGCGCGGCTCGTCCATAAGCAAGGTACGTAAAAAACCTATGCGACTGGTGTAAGATTGCACTAGCGCCTGCGCCTTAGCCTGTGCACCGCCCAATGCCCCCAAGCGTAATAATACGGAATTTATATCTTCAAAGCTTTCCAATCGGAAGAGCAGCACGGGAACACCTAATTTGCGCAAACCAAGACCTAGGGTACTGGCTTCCTTGCGCCCTAAAAATTGTAAAACCACATCGGGCTTTAGGCTAACAATAAGCTCAGGGTTGGGACGCATATGGGTGCCTACAGCTTGCAAATGCTTAAGACCCTCAACATTTATGTCGGCGGCGGTACGCCCCACTAAGGTGTGGCCTAAATCCAAGGCCAACATCAATTCACTTAAGGCGCCATAGAGACCAATGACGCGCTGCGCCGGCTTTGGTAGAACTAATTCATAGCCTGTATCATCCACCACGCGTATTTCTTGCCCTTTGGCAGGCATGGTCAAACAAAGCACAAAAAAACAGCATAAAGCCCAGATAGTTTGTGTATTTTTCATATATTTTCTCGTATTCCTCTATTTTTTCTTAAATTTTTTCTGGGCATACTTGTGGCACATTTTGCGTGGGATGCGTAAAAACATGTACCGGTGCCCCGTATAATTCCTGCAAAGCCTCTTGTGTAAAGACTTCTGTCACAGATCCATCAAATAGGCAGTGCCCTTGACGCAACCCCATCAAACGCGTGGCATAGAGCGCCGCCACATTGATATGGTGCATAACACTTATAATAAGGGCGCCTTCTTGGCGTTTTTTTTCAAGCAAGGCAAAAATCTCTTGAACTCTGGCCATATCTAAGGCCGCGGCAGGTTCATCTAAAAGTAAGATGGGGCTTTGTTGGGCAAAGGCTCGTGCTAAAAGTACCCTTTGCAATTCACCGCCGGAAAGTTCTTGTACATAACGTTTAGAAAAATGTAACACGTCGCATTCTTGCATAGCCACCTCAGTCGCCGCATAATCGGCTTCGCTATATATGCCAAGCCAAGAGCCGTGGGCATAACGCCCCAAGAGCACCAAATCACGCACCCGCATGGCCGGCAATGCCGTTTGCCCTTGCGCCACCACAGCAATATGCCGCGCTCGCTGGCGCGCAGGTAAAGCACTAAGCAATTGCCCTTGCACCTGCACCTGCCCCTGCATGGGAGCTAATACACCGCTAAGCACGTGCATAAGGGTGCTTTTTCCGCTGCCATTGGGGCCTAAAATAGCTATACATTCACCGCCCTTGGCAGAAAAAGACAGATTATGCAAAACCCTTTGCTTCGGGCTATAACCGGCACTTATTTGCGTGCAAGAAAGCTGAATCATAGCTATACTCCCCTACCGCGTCGACGCACTAAGAAAGCAAAAAAAGGCCCACCAATAAGGGACATAATCACACCCACAGGCAGTTCTTGGCCATCGCTCAGTAGAGAACGCGCCACCACATCAGCCCAAAGCAGCACCAAGCCACCACCAAACCATGCGCCCACCAAGAGCTTTCCATGGCTAATGCCCAAGAAAAAGCGTAAAATATGTGGCACCACCAAGCCCACAAAGGCAATAATACCGGATACGGCCACGCAACCGGCAGCCATGAGTGAGGCTCCTAAAAGCACACAAAAGCGTACCCTTGCCACAGGTACCCCCAATTGCAAAGCCTCACGCTGTCCCAAGGCAAGAACATCTAAATCGCGCCAATGTACAGCAATCAGGGCAAGGCCGGGAATGAAAGCTAGCAGCAAGAGGGGCACAGCATCCCAACTGCGTCCTTGAAAAGAGCCCATAATCCAAAAGACAATACTGGTCACCGATTCTTCATTGAGGGCTTTAATCAGCGCTACCAGGGCACCCAAAAAAGTGGCCACGGCTATGCCTGCCAAAATACTGCTTTCGCGTTGAGATTGCCCCAAAAGTCCTCTCTGTTCAGCATCTTGGCTTAAAAGTAAGGTTAAAAAAAGCGCCAGCAAAGCACCTGCAAAGGCGCATACGGTCACAAGCCCATCGGAAAAATGTCCTTGCGCTAAACCTAAGCCGGAAAGAAAGCCCAGCACCGTACCCGAAAAAGTTAAAGCCACGCTGGCACCGCAAGCAGCACCGGCAGAAATGCCCAAGGTAAAGGGATCTGCCAAGGCATTGCGTAGCACCCCTTGCAAGGCCACACCGGCCATGGCTAAGGCGCCGCCGCAAAGGGCAGATAAAATCACGCGTGCAAAGCGAATATCCCCCACCACCAGCATAAGCCTTGGATCAAGAGTTGTACTATCCATAAGCCCAAGCTTAGCCCCCAGCACCTGCACCACCTGCCACGCTGTCACCTCCATGGGGCCGGGTAAACAGGCCAGCGCCATGGAGAAAATCCACAGGAAGAACAATATGGGCAAGAGCACTTTGGGGGAGAGAGAGAAGGAGGACACAGCGTATGACATAGCTTATTATCATAAGCGCAGTCGTAGCCCCTGTCAAAAGAAAGAGCGTAAAGAAAAAATAAATTCATTTACGCCCTGCCAATTTTGTTTTACATTGTATCCATGCACGAAATGGCCATAGCAGAAAATATTCTGCATATTATTGAGGACGAGCTTGCCAAAAACAATTGCACCAAATTAACCTTGGTGCGTGTGCGTTATGGCGCTCTGTCACAGGTGGTGCCGGATTCTTTGCAATTTTGCTTCGAAGCCGTCACCAAGGACGGGCCACACCAAGGCGCTTGCCTCCAAATGGAGGAAGTGCCGCTTATATTGCGCTGTGGTCAATGCCAACAAAGCTTTACCCCGGAAGAGGGAAGCCCCTTTGCCCCCTGCCCCCATTGCCAAAATGCCATGGGTCATGAGGTAGAGCAAGGGCGCGAGCTGTATGTTCAACATTTAGAAGCTGAGTAAAAGGATATATATGGAAATCCCAGTGGTACGTAATGTACTGGAAGCCAATGATAAAATTGCCGATGAATTGCGCATTCTTTTTAAAGAAAAGAATATTCTGGTCTTAAACCTTATCAGCTCCCCTGGCGCTGGTAAGACCTCTATTTTAGAACGCACCCTCACAGATTTACGCGAAGAATTTCGCATGGCTGTTATTGAAGGTGATTTGCAAACAGATAATGACGCTCGTCGCGTGGCTGCCACCGGTGCTAAAGCTGTACAAATCAATACCGATGGCGGCTGTCACCTCAACGGCAATATGATTTTAGAAGCCTTAAAATCTTTAGATATCGATGCCATTGATATTTTATTCATCGAAAATGTGGGTAACTTGGTTTGCCCTGTAGAATTTGACTGCGGCGAAGATGCCAAAGTGGCCTTGCTCAGTGTCACCGAAGGCGATGATAAGCCGGAAAAATACCCCCTGCTCTTTAATTTAGCTCAGGCCATGGTATTAAATAAAATTGATCTCTTGCCCTATGTGGATTTTGATGTGGCCAGAGCCCGTGAATTTTCCACCAAATTAAATAAAGATCTGCCTATTTTTGAGGTTTCTTGCCGCACGCAAGAAGGCTTAAATGGCTGGTATGATTGGCTGCGTAGTGCCCTTAAAGCTAAACGCGCTTAACAGGCAGTTAAAAAAGCAGCGTCTACGGCGTCAGGCTTGTTTTTTGCTCCAGTCATGTATTTCTATATACATTCCTTACGCAAAAAACTTCGCCTTCCTTGTATCCACTACTTTTTTAACAGCCTGTTGCCTGTTTTAAATAGAAGTTTAAAAAGAAGAATGTGCTGATGTATACATGTTCTATATATAATTTTCTCATATAAGCTACACATTGCTATTAGCTTTTAAAACCTCCTGCTTTGCGGGAGGTTTTTTTGTGTGCGCCATGTCACATAAGCGACAAACAATTGTGCAAAAGGTAACAAATGACATTTTTTTGCAACGCGTAATAGGAAAAATTTCTATTTAGAGAGACCAATGCCCCTTTTCACCTCACTGACTATCCTCATAAAATAATTCATTTTACCCTCCTCAAACCTAGGTTTTTAATAAGATTTACTTATAAGGTCAACAGCTTTTACTTGTGTGCATGGTGCGCATTACTATGTGAAACAAAATACAAATATTTGAAATAATAAATTTTTTTTATCAATATGACAATTAATAACCATTTGTTATTTCCCCTGTCTCTACGTATACAAAATACATAGAGAATACATAATCCGCTTTGAATAAGCGCAGTTAACCACAACGTTACATCTTGGAGAACTTTATGGAAGCACTACTTATAAGCACAGTTTGTCTTTTATCCGCACTCAGTATCGGTCTTGTAGGCTGTATTTTCTTTGGTAAAAAACAATAAAAGCCTGAACAGTGGCCACACATTCTAAGGCTGTAAATAGAATTCATCCAAGCTATGCGCAGCCTTAGGCATATATACCATGCAGAACAAGATTATATTTTCTTTTAACACACAGAGAATATGAGATGAAATTACGCTATGTAGAAGTTTTTTTAGCCTTGGCACAAACACCCAATATGCGCGATGTAGCTCACGCGCTCTTTGTTTCGCAAGCGGCTATTTCCAGCACATTACGTGACTTTGAAGAAGAAATTGGTGTGCACCTTTTTGACCGTGTGGGACGTAGCATCCACTTAAATGAAAACGGACGCATTCTCAGAAAAAGACTGGAACCCATTTACCAGCAGCTCACCAATGCTTTCTCCTCCCTTTCCACCGAAGGGCTCATGGGCAAGCTTTCCTTTGGTTCTTCCTTCACCCTCTCCAATTGGGCGGTGCCACAAGTTATCTACACCATGAAGAAGCATTTTCCCCATGTGGAGCTGGATTGCCATGCCCAAAGTACAGCAGAAATTTTGCGAAAAGTAGAAAACGGCCACTGGGATATGGGCTTTGTGGAAGGGGAAGTAAATACCGCAGATTTAAAAGTTTCCTATATGGGTAGCGAAAATTTGGTCATTGTAAGTGCTGACAAAAATTTAGCAGGCAAAGCCCAACATATTGAAAACCTCATGCAAAGAATGTGGATTTTGCACGAACGCGGTACCAGCACCAGCACAAGAGAAATTTTATTACGCAATCTTGCCCCCTTAGGACTTCATCCTGAACAATATTTAGAAATGCCCCACACCAATGCCATTAAGCGCGTCTTGCAAAATCCTGACACCTTAGCCTGTTTGTCATCACATACGGTGGAGCTTGAGCTACGCCATAATGCCTTATATGTGGTGCCCATTATTGGAATGCAATTTATTCAACATTTTTACTGTGTTGAACGTATAAACAGCACCCTTACCCCACTGAGAAAAATGCTTATGGAAGAAATAAAAAGCATTATTCAACAATAGAACACCGCGCATTTTTGTGCAAAACATATGACTTAGGAGAAAAACATGAAACAACGCCCCCCTAACCTCTCGCAGGGAGCTTTTACTAAAAAGCTTTTGCCTTGCTTGCTTGCTTGCCTGCTTATCTGCCTTAGTGCGTGGACAACACTTAGTACAGCCCACGCCGCCACAGAAGCCCAGGCTTCCACCCGCGCCGTTGTAGAAGATGCCCCCTTCACCCGTACACCAGAAGAGCTGTGCCCCACGGAAAAATTCGACGCCGTCACCGTGCAAGGTAAATACATTGGTTGGCAAATTCCGCGTTCGCCCAGCGGCACCATCACCGTACGCCTACGCGACAGCCATGTACCCTTACACATCATCACCTCAGCCACCCGCGCAAAATCCCTTTTTGGCGATAATTATGATGCTGCTGTGGAAGTCACCTATGACTTTATTCAGCATTATTCGCGCGAAGACAAAAAATGCCACCAATTTTATATGCTCAAGACCGGTAAAATTATCAAAGAGCAAAAGAAAGGTAAGTTCTACCACTAAACCCTGCATTTTCAATGTAAAACAAAAAATAGAACACGTATACCGTATAATTATTTGACCTATTGGAGTTAAGAATGTCCTTTTGCATCAACAATGCCTCCCTCACGCGGGTGGGTCTTGCACTGGGTTTACCCCTATCCTTTTTCCTTATTCCCATTACCGATGCGTATACCTATGAATTACGCATATTCTTTGCCATCACACTTTTTTGTATGCTTTGTGTGGCCTTTGAATTTTTTGATACCATTATCCCGGCCATCTTATTACCCACCATGTATATGCTCAGCGGCATTGCCCCCTCACAGGTGGCCTTTGGCGCATGGACAAGCAATACCACATGGATGATGCTGGGTGCCATGATTTTGGCCAATGCATTGGAAGAATGCGGTCTGCTATCGCGTATTGCCTATTGGTGCGTGCTCAAGTGCGGTGCCAGTTATCGCGGCGTTGTATACGGTGTTTTCATTGCCGGCACCATTATTAACTTTATCACCTTTTGCCAAGCCTATATTGTTATGATGGTACTGGGTTACGGTATCATCGTGGCGCTTAAGCTCAAGCCTTCCAAAGAAAGCGCCCTGCTCTGCTTTGCCATTATGCTTGGCGGCCAAGGCGCCCCCAGTAGCTTTTTATATA
>CAYJAL010000112.1:0-6933 GCA_964367875.1 uncultured Desulfovibrionaceae bacterium
CGCAATGAAAACCGCACTTATGTGTCTTCTACCGGTAAAAAGTGGGAAATCAGCCTACAAAATACTTGTATGAAGTGCCATACAGACTATGAGAATTTCTGTCTGAAGTGCCACACTTCCAACAGCGTAGACCCATACTGCTGGACGTGTCACATTCGTCCGGAGGGGAAGAAGTAATGAATAACAGCAGAAGAAAATTCCTTAAAATTGCTGGCCTTTCCGCATTTGCTTTCAGTGCAGGCGCCGCTACTTTGGGCGCTAATGAAGCTGCTGCCGGTATTGGTAAATACGAACCCAATGCCACAGCCCTTAAAGCAAAACGCTGGGCCATGGTTATTGATACACGCAAATTGAATGATGTGGCCGATATGGAAAAGCTTGCTACAGCTTGCCATGAAGCTCACAACGTACCCAACATTCCCGGCACCAAGGAAATCAAGTGGCTTTGGCATGACAGCTATAAGGCTACTTTCCCCGATGATGCCAACTCCATGTTGCCAGAACGTGTGAAAAAGCAACAATTCCTTTTGCTTTGTAACCATTGCAGCAATCCTCCTTGTGTGCGTGTGTGCCCCACCGGCGCCACCTATAAGATGAGCGATGGCACCGTTGCCATGGACTATCACCGCTGCATCGGCTGCCGCTTCTGTATGACCGGTTGCCCTTACGGCGCGCGTAGCTTCAACTTCTATGATCCACGCAAAAGCTTGCCAAATCCTGTGCCCAACCCTAAATACCCCACACGTATGCTGGGTGTTGTGGAAAAATGCACCTTCTGCACCGAGCGTTTGGCCGTAGGTCAATTGCCTTCTTGTGTAGAAGCATCCAATGGCGCCATCCTTTTTGGTGATTTGGAAGATCCAAATTCTGATGTACGTAAAGCTCTTTCTGAGCATTTCCACATTAGACGTAAACCTACTTACGGCACAGAACCCGGTGTCTACTATCTTATCTAGGGAGGACGAGTCATGGTTGAAAAATTATTACAAGGCTCCCGTGCTTACTACATCTGGCTTCTCTTTTTGCTAGGTGTTATTGGCGCCGGTTTTTGTGCCTACATCTATCAATCCGTCAATGGCCTTGGTGTAACCGGCCTTGAGCGCGACGTGTCGTGGGGATTGTATATTTCGCAATTTACCTATCTTGTAGGTGTGGCGGCTTCTGCCGTTATGTTGGTATTACCAGCGTATTTCCACCACTATAAGAAATTTAAACGCATGATTATCTTTGGCGAATTTATGGCCATTTCTGCGGTAGTTATGTGCATGCTCTTCATCGTTGTAGACTTAGGTCAACCCCAACGTATGTTGAACGTGATTTTACACCCAACACCTAACTCCGTCATGTTCTACGACATGGTGGTACTTTTTGGCTACTTGGTACTCAACGCTGTTATCGGCTGGGTTACCTTAGAAGCTGAGCGTTTGGACATCGACCCACCAAAATGGATCAAGTACATGATTTACTTGTCCATCCTTTGGGCTTTCTCCATCCACACCGTGACGGCCTTCTTGTACGCCGGTATCCCCGGTCGTTACTACTGGCTCTCTGCCATCATGGCAGCGCGCTTCTTGGCCTCCGCTTTCTGCTCTGGTCCTGCCATCTTGCTTTTACTTATGTTCCTCATGAAGAAACTTGTGAAGTTTGATCCAGGCAAAGAAGCTGTGAAAACCCTCGTAGTGATTATCACGTATGCCATGTGCATTAACGTGTTCTTCTACTTCTTGGAAATCTTCACCGTATTCTACAGCGGTTTAACCAGCCACCAATATCCCATGATTTTCCTCTTTGCAGGTCTATATGGCGAAATTAGCTGGGTAACTTATTGGATGTGGGCTGCCGTGGTCATGGCCTTTGGCTCCCTTGCTATCCTTATTCCGCCTAAATACCGTGAAAACTCCACTCTGCTCCCTATTGCACTTATCATGCTTGTGGCTGCATCGTGGATTGATAAAGGCATGGGCCTCATCGTGGGTGGTTTCACACCTAACCCCTTCAAGGGCGTTACCGTGTACACACCTACTCTCACCGAAATCACCATAGCACTTGGTGTGTACGGTGTGGGTCTGCTTATTCTTTCCTTATTGTGGAAGATTGCCGTTGAAGTGAAAAAAGAAGCCGGCACCTTTGAATACAAAGGCTAGTCGCGCTTTTATGTAAGAGTAAAGGGGAGTGTGGCAACATGCTCCCCTTTTTTGTGTAAAATTAAAGACTTGTAGAGTGTTTTGACAACTGTAATAAAATAGCTACAATGTATAAAAGGAGGATAGCACACAAAACAAACACTCGCCTCGCCACGCATTTTTCTTATTAGGAATTACTTGCAATAAGTCCAGTAATACCCTATATTGTCTTTAACAAACGCGATACAACGCATAAACAGACATTATCCAAGGAGAAAATATGAAATCGTTAAAAGGCACCCAAACCGAAAAAAATATCCTCACTGCCTTTGCAGGTGAATCTCAAGCACGTAATCGTTATGATTTTTTCTCATCCCAAGCTAAAAAAGATGGCTTTCGCTTAGTGCAAGAAGTATTTGCCGAAACGGCTTCCCAAGAAAAAGAGCATGCCAAACGCCTTTTCAAGTTCCTTGAAGGTGGCGAAGTGGAAATCGTAGGAGCTTTCCCTGCCGGCATCATTGCCAATACAGAAAAAAACCTTATAGAATCTGCCGCCGGCGAAAAGCATGAATACGAGCATATGTATCCAGAAATGGCCGCCATTGCCGAAAAAGAAGGCTTTGGTGAAATAGCTTGTGTTATGCGTAATATTGCCATAGCCGAAGAATTCCACGAAAGACGCTTCCTTATGCTCGCCAAAGAAATTCGCGAAGCCAGCATGTTTGTGCAAGCTCAGCCTGTTATTTGGCGCTGTCTGAACTGTGGATGGCTGCATGAAGGCAAAGAACCTGCTCACCTTTGCGGCGCTTGTGCTCACCCCACTGCGCACTTTGAAGTGCTGTATCATACTTACGGTTAATTGCGGTTAATTTTGAAATTATATGCAAGGGCTGCATTGTCAGCCCTTGTTTTTATGCGCTGCATACTTGACATATTCCCAGCATCTTAGCATCATATCCCCACGTTTTATTGTGCATTCCCATAAAACACGAGGTGCGCCATGTTTTTCCCCATTGCTGGTATAGAAGTTCACCCCCTGATCCCTCCTGTTGTGGCCTTTGGTATTTCTTTTTTTGCCTCCATGGGGGGCATTTCCGGCGCATTCTTACTGCTCCCCTTTCAAATGTCCTTTTTAGGCTATGTGCACCCCTCGGTAAGCGCCACCAATCAAGTCTTCAATGTGGTAGCCATTCCCAGCGGCGTATACCGCTATTGGAAGGAAGGGCGCCTTGTATGGCCGCTGGTATGGAGTGTGGTGCTTGGCACCTTGCCGGGGGTATTTATAGGCGCCTATGCGCGCGTCATGTATTTGCCCAATCCCCAGCACTTTAAGCTTTTTGCCGCCGCTGTGCTCTTGTATTTAAGCGTAAAAATGTTTTTAGACATACGCCGCAATGCAGGCAAAAGCACTCAGCCAAGCTCTCCTATTAAGCAAAATGCGTCGCAAGGGCAGCAAAAAGATTCTCACGCGCAAAAAGCCTCAGAAGTTTTGCAAATCACACGCTCAGCCTTGCGCTTTCGCTATTATGAGCAAGAATATACCGTTCCCTTGTGGGGTATCTTTGGCCTCAGCTTTGTGGTGGGCATTGTGGGCGGCTTATACGGCATTGGTGGCGGCGCCATCATTGCGCCTTTTTTTGTGACCTATTTTGGCTTACCTATCTATATTGTGGCCGGCGCCACGCTTATGGGCACCTTTGTCACCTCCATTGCCGGCGTGGCCTTTTATGAAATTATGGCGCCGTATTTTCCGGAATTTTCCGTGGCTCCCGATTGGACTTTAGGTTTGCTCTTTGGCCTTGGCGGCGCCCTCGGCATGTACTTTGGCGCGCGCTGTCAAAAATTCGTGCCGGAAAAAGTTATAAAGTACCTGCTGGCCGCCACCATGCTCTTTACGGCTTTCACCTATGTGAAAAATTTTATCACGAGTTAACAGTCCTTTGAAAGTAGTTGAAAATATATTTTCTATCACCACATGCCCCTTTTGCATTTTACACAGGCTGTTCAAAAAACGTAAGATGCAAGGAAGACAAAGTTTTTTGCGAAGGGAGCGTATTGAACATACGTAACTGGAGTAAAAAACGCGTCTGACGAAGTAGATTGCATTTTTTCAGCAGCCTGATCAAAAGCATTTCTTGACAGCAAAGCCCCCTTATGCTAGAAGCTCTCTTATTGCGAGAATGGCGGAATTGGTAGACGCACTGGACTTAGAATCCAGCGCCTGACGGTGTAAGAGTTCAAATCTCTTTTCTCGCACCACTTAAAAAAGCAAAAGCTCCCTTATGTATGTAAGGGAGCTTTTTTTATGCAATAACAAAAAGACTACAGATTTTTTAATTGTCCAAAAGCTTTTTCTGCTTCTTTCATATTCCCTATAATTGACCAGCTACGCCACTAACACGCCTTTGTCGCCAAAAGGGAATAATAGTAATCAACGACACGCTCACAATGGTCAACACAATGCCCCCCAGCACGCCATAACTGGCCGGCTCACTAAAGAGCGCAATGCCAATACTTACGGCAATGACAGGCTCCAGCGTTCCCAATATGGAGCTTAAAGTGGAGCCTATTTTAGCAATGGCCATAATGAGCAAAAGATTACTTAAAAAAGCCGTAAACAGAGCTAAAGCCAGCAAGGATACAACTTCTGCGCCGCTTCGTGGCAGCATAAAGCTTTCTTTATACAAAGCATACCCCAAGAGAGCCAAACTTGAGATAAAAAAGAGATAGAAAGATAAGACATCGCTGCCTATATTATGCTTTTTGGCTTGAGAAATACTGATAATATAGGCGGCATAGGCCAAGGAAGCCACCATAATATAGGTAAAACCCTCTAAGGTAAGATACATTTGCGAGCTAAAAAAGCCGGACATGGTGGCAATGCCTAAGCAAGTAATCAAGCTTAAAGTGATTTTATACATTTCTACTTTTTCTTTATAAAACAAAAACATAAAAAGCATAACAAAAAGCGGATTGGTAAAAAGTAAGGTGGCAGCAATACCACTTGGCATAAGTGTTAAAGAAGTGAAAAAGCCTATGGTGACCACAGAATACGAAAGCACTACCCCCATAAGGCTACGCAATTGCACCTTGCTAATACGCAAACTATGTTTACGCCACAAGACTATGCCCAGCGCCAAAAGTGCAGCAAAAAGCAAGCGATAAAAGGCGCCGGATTCTGAACTCATACCAGCTCGATGTAAAGGAATAAAGAAAAAAGGGATTAAGGCAAAAAGAAAGGCTGATACAAGCGCTTCTCCAATGCCACGTAGGGATGTATTCATAACGCTCTCAAAATAGGTAAGGGTTTAATATTAACGCCTTATTACAATAGAGGCGTATTTTTCTACTTTCAAGGTAAAAAAGCCCTTAGCAAATCCCCTTCATGAGAGCAATACTTTTCCAAAAGTAAAACCGTGTAATTCTGTATAACACATACAAAATCACACGGTTTTTTTATGGAGAATATATTACAGGCTTAACGCGCAGTGAGGGTTCTTTGTTGCTTGATTAAATGGGCTTTATAAACCAAGACAAAAACAGCCAAGGAGCATACAAGGCCTATAACAAAGGGCGGCGTATGCGCTAAAGAGCTAGGAAGCATAGCGGCATGGGCTTTAAATAAAGAGGTGGAAGGATAAGCCACCAAATACCAGCCTACGCAAGAAACAAAGCCGGCAACGCTGCTCAGCCATGCAGATTTATTATGGCTAATGGCAAATTTCACTGCGGCCACATAAGGAATCATGGCAGTAGCGCCAATAACGCTCCACGCTGTGGTGCAAAGCAAGGCGATGATTTGGCCTTTTAAGTTGGCTGCAAAAGCGCTTACGATAACACAAAGGGCAATGCCTATCATCCATGCAAGACGTGTGGACTTTTTGCCTGTTAAGTCTTCGGTGAAGGAAGAAGCGGCAATATGATACAAGGCCGTGGTGGTGGATAAAGAAGCAGAAATAACCGCCAAAGTGAAGATTTGCTGTCCCACATGTGGCAAGAGATTTTGCGTAAGCATGGTTACCACTTGGTCAGGATGCGAAGCTTCGGGTAAGAATACACGGGATAAAGCCGCAATAAAGAACATACCGGCCACCAAGGTGAAGATGATAATAGTGGCAATAATGGCGGTTTTATGCACATCTTTTTTGCTTTGCAAAGCAAAGTGGCGCTGAATCATTTGAGGTTGCGCCCATGTGGCCACAGACATAACCAATACCAAGGCAAAAACAAACATACCTTGACCGCCAGAAGAAAGGCTAGTGAAGCCATTATTGGCGCGATCGGTGGGAGGCAACTGCGATAAAGCATGCCAGCCGTCAATGGGGCCGCCTACTTTTTGTAATACAGCATACATAAGCAATAAAATACCAATAAGCATCACGCCGCCTTGCATGGCTTCGGTATAGAGCACCCCGCGCAGGCCGCCCCACCAAACCAAGAAGCCCACAAAGATAGCCAGCCCCCAAATAAGGCTTTCCACACTGAGGGGAATAATGGTGGCCAGCATCACAGCAGCACCTTTAAGCACGGCAGAAGCATATACAGAAAGGAATATAGCAAAAATCAAACCCAGGAACATGCGAAGCTTAGGACAGTTATGACTAAGGCTGAGTAAATGCGCCGGAGTTCTGGCTTGCAATTTCACTTGCAGCTCTTTGGTATCCCAAGCAAAAACCACATATGCAAAATAAGTACCCAACAAAGCTACGCCCACACCCACCAGAGAAATTTGCACGCCATATAAATAGGCAAGGCCGGCAAAGCCAATGAGCGCCACGGCAGAAACATAGGTAGCCACATAGGCAAAAGC
>CAYJAL010000113.1:0-6927 GCA_964367875.1 uncultured Desulfovibrionaceae bacterium
GTTCTTCTTCAAGGTCTACATCTAGTAAAAATACTTCATCGCCCGTGGCTTGCATAAGGCCTGTCATTATGGCTTTATGGTGACCAAAATTGCGCGAAAGCTCCACCACTTTCACATGGCTGTCTTGTTCGGCCACGCGCACGGCCACTTCTAGGCTATTGTCCGGCGAGCCATCATCAACCATAATGATTTCGTAATCGTCATCAGCGTACTCACGTGCAACGGCAGAAGCTCTTCGGTGAAATTCTTCAATATACGCTGCGGAATAATATAGCGTTGTTACAATGGAAAGTTTCATGGCTATCTCTACTTATTTTTGCACATAGCGCATATATTGCGGTGCATTTTGACCGCAGTTAAAGAGTAAGTCCACCATGCTTACGCCATGTTCGAAATCACCCCATAGTTGCGGGTAAGCTTCGTAGCCGGCATAATCAAACCATGTGAGCTTAATGTTGGCTTCTTGAAAAAGTTCATCCACCACATAATCCTTAGCGGCAGGGCCAGAAATATATTCTGTGGCGCCAGCTTGAGCGCACAAATCCACAAGACGTTCTGTTTTGCCATCCACCAAGGTATAATCAGAGGAAGTAGTAATCTTGGTATCAATTCCCACATAACTACAAATGGCTTTAATAAAAGCCGTATTCAGCTCAGATATGGTGCTGTAGTTTTGCGTATACAAGGGCGCCAAAAAGTCCATGACGTCCTTAAAATACGGAGCCTTTTTATAATGCTGTTCCAATGAGCGTACATGCTGCTTGGCCCAGTCCATGCCGTCTAGTTCTGTATTTTTAATTTCTTGAAAATACTTACCCTTCACCTTTACAGGCACGGTAAGCCAAAGCAAGCCCTGAGGCGTTTTTATCTTATTACGATTACGCCAATCCCTGCGGGTATACTGCATATCATCATACAGAATAAACTCATCCACAGCGGCGATGAGGTCAAAATAGCCCTTCCAAGGTATATAATTGGACTGTAAAATAGCAACTTTTTTCATATTAGGCATACAGCTCCAAAGCTTCTTGTAACACGGCCACCACGCGCTCTTGGTCGGTGTCACGCATTCTGGTATAAAAAGGTAAACGTATCAAACGTGCTGACAAAGTGTCGGTATTATGCATACTGCCCACAAAGCGCCCTAAGCGTTCACCCGCAGGAGCTGAATGTAAGGGGACATAATGGAACACGGCCATAATATGATTTTTTTTAAGGTGACTCAAAATTTTCTGCCTGTCTATATGCTCTGCCAATAAAATATAATACATATGCGCATTATGTTCACAATGCTCGGGAATATACTGACGGCGCAAGTAGCCTTTTTGTTCCAGAGGAATAAGCGCCTCATGGTAGATATTCCACGAATTCATACGCATGCCTTGAATAGTGTCGGCTTCTTCTAGTTGCGCCCGCAAAAAGGCGGCAATAAGCTCTCCCGGCAAAAAGGATGAACCAATATCTTGCCAGGTATATTTATCTACCTCACCACGGAAAAAACGACTACGATCGGTGCCTTTTTCGCGAATAATTTCCGCCTGCACAGAAGCTTCCCGCTCATTGATAAGCAAAGCTCCGCCTTCTCCAGAAATAATATTCTTGGTCTCATGAAAACTTAAGGCCGCAAAGTCCCCAAAGCTTCCTAAGGGACATCCCTTATATTTCGCCATAATACCTTGAGCGGCATCTTCGATGACTTTAAGATTATGCCTTTTGGCAATATCCATGATGGCATCCATCTCACAGCCCACGCCGGCATAATGCACCACCACAATGGCTTTGGTCTTATCAGTAATGGCCGCTTCTATACGCGCTTCGTCAATATTCAGTGTATCAGGACGAACATCCACAAAAACAGGAATTGCGCCGCGCAAGGCAAAGGCATTGGCCGTGGACACGAAGGTATAGGAAGGCATAATGACTTCATCACCAGGCTGTAAGTGTAACAAAAGGGCGCACATTTCCAGTGCTGCCGTACACGAATGCGTGAGCAATGCCTTATGGCAAGTGGTGGTTTTTTCCAGCCATGCATGGCATTTTTTAGTAAAAGGCCCATCGCCGGCAAGCTTTCGCCCAAAGTGAGCTTCTGCTATATAAAATAGCTCCTTACCTGTCATGTAGGGCTTATTAAAGCCAATTTTACGTATTTCAGAGGTCATACAATGCCTTTATTTTTTAATTCTGATGCAGTTTTACTAATACAAAAGAGGCATTTTGCCAAATGATTTGACCTAGGCCCTCAAGTTGCGGCAAGTCTGCCAACCTATGACTTACAAGGTAATCCGCTCCGCTTTGTGCCGCCATGTCCATATAGGCTGTAGAGCTTTCTTGCAAAGCATCATGAATACGCCGCCATTTTTGTAAGCCTTCTATATTTTTGCCATAGTAATAAAAGGTACTATCCTTAAAGTTATAAACCAAGCCACGCAAAGCTTTATAGCGTATAGCTCTATCCCCTAACGTATCAAAGATAAGGGAGCTTTTGGGAGTGTGTTCCTTCAGAGCGTTGAGCATTTCTAGACGAGCTATATCTTCAGCATAAATTGCATTAAAGCGCTCTTCATCCATACTATTCCAAAGCCAACCAAGGCTCATCTGCAATTTTTGCGGTACAGAGCCTATAGCTAAACCCAAAGTTAAAAGAAACATACAACATGCTAAGATTCTTTTAGCCTTTACGGTGGGTGGTATTACTTTCCACAATGTGTTCAGCCCCATGAAAGCAAGGCAAATGGAAAAGAAAATCCAAAACCGCATGACGCGTATAAATTCAAATCCATAGGGGCTACGTTGATATTTTGCAGCAAAATATTGATCTATAAGATACATAAACACACAAAGCAAAATAGCAAGAGACCATATGGCAAAGAGACGCGCTCTTTCCTTTTCTTGCGCATCTCCCCATTTTTGCAAAGCCGTATAGCCGGCTATGCCCAAAATAAAGGCTGGCCAGTAGGCCTTAAAAAATTTTACCATTCCTTTAGTATAGTCGGTAAATTCTTCATTATAGCGCATGGCCACAACTTCATTCATGAGGGCATTATCTGCGGCATTTAAGGGCGTGCCGGCTTTGGCAAACTCCCATAAATAAGGTAGGAACGTAGCCATAAAAAGGAGTCCACAAAAGCCTGCCCACGAAATGTGCTTGAGCCAGCTCCAACCTTGGGGACGATAAAAAGCAAAGCCAAGCCAAAAACAAAAAGCCGCCGGCGGCGTACTGAGTGAATGTATATAAACCAACAAGCCTGAAGCAAACATGAAATAAGGCCAAAAATACGGCTTATGTGTAAGACGAAAGGCACAAAGAACAAAAAGTCCGTAAAAAATTTCAAAGGTGCTGCGTGGTAAATAGTCGGGATAGCCATTGCCCCAATAGGTACCAAAGGGCATCCAAAAGGCCTGTGTAAGAAGCAAAGAAAAGAGCGCTGCTTGCCACGGTTTTTGCAAAAGAAAAAGCCCAAGGACATAAAATACAAGGCAGTGCAAGAAAAATTGCACGCCGGTAAGCTCAAGATACGTTAAGCCCACATTACCATCAGTGTCTAAAAAGCTCACCAAGAAAAGCGCAGGAACCATGGTTTGCTCATAACGAGAAGGGTCGGAGAAAACAGGGTCTTTTACAAAAGCTTCCGGATATTTGGTAGCTGCCGCAACACTGGTATAATGAGCTGTATCACTACGCAACATGGAGCCATCAAAAGATGCGCCCACACGCCCATAATGTACAAGGGTAGAGAGTAGAAAAAGAAAAACAATAAAAAACGCTGAAAAATGTCGTTTTATCATGGCTAACTCAATGTGCTTTAAATACGTATGGACATGCTTATTGACCTCTGGCCAGCACTATAACGCCTGCCACCACCAATAAACTACCAATAATCTTTGACATATTTAAACTTTCTCCCAAAAAGAAAAAGGAAAAAAGCATAACCAGCACAAAGTTTAAACTCATCCACGGGTAAGCATAGCTTATTTCAAACTTAGTCATGGCAAACATCCAAGCAATACCGCTTAAAAAAGTAGCCGCCAAAGCAGAAATGACCCAGGGATTTAAGAACAAGGTAAAAATGAAATATATTTTCCCGCTAAGCTCTGCAGGTAGAGCTCCAGCCATGCTCACTTGCCAGCGCATGATAAGCTGACTGTAGATAGCTAAAAATAAAGATGAAAATATATAGATATGGTCAAAAAGAGGATAGGGTTGCACATCAGCCTCAATGATAATAAGTTTTAATAAAATTCGACCTTTGAAGTACCATAGAATGTATTGCTGTGCAATGCGCAAAATGGGGGGATATTTTATAGTTTATTCACACACATTTACCATTCAACAAATGACATGCACTTGTCAATTAAAGCCTTTGTGGGTATTATTCCACGCGCACTTTGTTCAGGCGCGCCATGCTTGCGAAACAGCCAAAACGCTACCCTATAATCTATATATCATACATAATATGCAACTTAGGACAATTATGCGCTTACGAGAAACACATTTATTCACCTTTGCTTTTATACTGCTATGTGCGATAACTATTCTCAATGCTTTTCTTTTTCTCGAAGGCGCCCCCATTCGTCCTTGGGATGAAGCACGGCACGGTGTTTCCGCCTATGAGATGTTGCAAAACAACAATTGGCTTATAAACACCTACAGGCAAGGGGTAGATACGTGGAACCTTAAGCCCCCACTGGGTTTTTGGTCGGTTATGCTGGGCTATGAAATCTTTGGAACCAATGCATTTGGCTTTCGGGCTATTTCTGCACTGGCTAGTATACTTTGCGTGTTTATGACCTACTATTTTGGACGCCGTCTTTTTTCACCTTGGGTAGGCCTTGGCGCTGCCTTTTTATTAGTTACCTCGTATACTTTTGTGCTTAACCATAACATGCGCCACGGTGACCCTGACGCTGTGTATATTTTCTTTACAACCTTAGCCACATTCGCGGTTTTGCTTTCTGAGCAGAAAAAAACATGGCTGTATCTAGGGGCGCTGTGTCTTTCTTTGGCCTTTTTAACCAAAAGCTTTCATGTGGGCGCCATTGCCCTGCCGATTGTGATAGTGGCATTATGTATACATGGAAAAAGCCTTTTTAGGCCGCGCACCTTTTTTTTATGCCTTCTTTGTGGTCTTGGCCCTACATTGCTTTGGGCATTGTGTCGCTATCAAGCCGACGGTATGTACTTTTTGGGAAAGATGTTCATGACTGATGTTTGGAATAGAGCCACAACTGTCATCGAAGATCATGGGCAACCCTTTTGGTATTATGCAGAAATCTTATTTCGTGACTTTGGCTTACCTACGCTAGCCTTATGTATTCCTGCGCGCATATATTTACGCAAGATGCACATCAAAATGCGCCTACAATATATAGTAAAGGTGTTTTCTCAAAGCCCGTCTCCCATTAAATATCTAGCTCTATGCTGTCTTATGGCATTTTGTATTTTTCAAGCCTCATCCAGCAAGCTAGAATGGTATCTGTACCCTATAGAACCTTTTCTAGCTCTTATGGTGGCCTTTTGGGCACAGCGTATATTTGTACTATTACAAGATGTGCCCATGCGCACTGTCACTGGGCATATTTGCATAGGTATTTTTCTTGCCGTGTTAACATTTCAAGAAATACGTATTGTTGTAAGAATTTTCCAAGATAGATATAAGGAAAATCCTATACAAGTGGCTTTACACGAAGCTGCAGAGAAATTTAATTCAGCGCCCATATACCTTGCACAGGGACATTGGACACAAGACACTGTTTTAGCAGCCTTGCTTCACGGTGATTTTGTGGCCAAGGACGGGGGAGAACAACAATGGCAACAGGAGAAGCAAGGCCTTCTGCTCTTGCCTGACGGTACGATAAAAACACATGAGCAAATAAAGGAAAAATAGAAGAGAGCTCTATGGAAGAAAACATGCTCTTAAAGATACAACACTTTTTCCGCCTGCCTGAGAAAATACGCTTCCTTATTATAGGTGGACTTAATACTGGCATGAGCTACGTTTTATTCGTAGCTTTGTTATATCTTCTTAGCGACACACATTACCAAAAAGCCTTGGCTTTAGCGTGGATTCTCTCTTCTTTTATTTCCTTTACCATGCAAAAGATTTTTGTTTTTCAAAGTAAAGGGGCATGGCTTACAGAATATGTGCGCTGTCTTGCCACATGGGCCATAGCCTATGCCATCAATGCGGGAGTGTTGGAGCTCTCTGTGCGCTATGCTGAGCTGCCCCCTTATGTAGCGCAATTTTTTGCCTTGGCCTTTACCACTATATTGACCTATTTTTTATTCAAATACTTTGCATTTAAACCAAAGGATGCCTCATGCCCAAACAAATAGCTTTCGTTGTGCCCTGTTATAATGAAGAAGCCGTCTTAAGCGATAGCAAGGAAAAGCTTTTAGCCTTACTTAAAGATATGATTGGCCAAAATCTTATTGCCGAAACATCCGCCATATACTTTGTGGATGATGGCAGTAAGGACAAAACATGGCAACTCATAGAAAGTTATAGTCAGCAATCCCCCCATATTCAGGGCATTAAATTGGCACATAATGTGGGGCACCAAAAGGCTTTATTGGCGGGTTTGCTCAGCGCAGAGGGCGATGCTCTCATCTCCATTGACGCCGACTTACAAGACGATATTGCTGTTATTCCGCGTATGGTGCAAAGCTATTTGGCAGGGCATAAAGTGGTTTTTGGAGTGCGCGATTCACGCGAAAGCGATACTTTTTTCAAAAAAGCCACAGCCGAAGGTTTTTATACCATCATGCAAAAACTAGGTGTAGAGATGGTTTTTAATCATGCCGATTTTCGCTTACTCTCACGCGAAGCCATAGAAGCTCTTCGCGAATATAAAGAAATAAATCTCTTTTTGCGGGCTCTCATTCCCCTCTTGGGCTTTTCTGTGGATTATGTATCCTATGCCAGATTA
>CAYJAL010000114.1:0-6905 GCA_964367875.1 uncultured Desulfovibrionaceae bacterium
TCCAAAAAACTTTAATTGCGGCAACATCTTACCTTTGATAGAAAGATTTTGCCGCAATGTAAACTTAAAAAAAGTTTTTCTCTCTATGATTTGTCATTAATCTAAAAAAACCCGAAACCAGTTAAGGTTCCGGGCTTTTTCATATATATAGAGTAAAAACTTACTCTGTAGTACGTGTCACTTCAATAACTGCAGGAATCTTATTTATTTCTTCTATAAGTTGGTATAACTGTTCTGCATTGCAAACTTCAATAACAGCGTCTATTTCTGACTTTCCGTCCACCGAGTCCACAGATTTTAATTCAGAAATATTCACTCCATCCTGGGCAAATATAAGCGTAATCTTTGCCAATAGACCTTTTTCTGTACGTGCCAAAACATGCACGCGAGATTGATAAGGCTTATCTTCATCGCTATCCCAATGCACAGAAAGCAGGCGCTCTGGCTCCATATTTGCCACATTAATACAATCACTGCGGTGCACACTGGTGCCAAAGCCACTGCTAATATAACCAATAATGGCATCGCCGGGTACAGGGTTACAGCACTTTGCATAGCGTACCAGCACGCCATCTACACCGGAAAGAGACACGCCTTCTGTCTTCTTTTTAACGCCTTTATCTTTTTCCTTGGTAGGCGCGGCTAAGGGAGCTACTTCGTCCGGATGCAGCACGGCATACAGCTTATTCAAAATCTTACGCGGTGTATTGTGCGCATAGCCCACCGAGGCAAAAAGATCATCGGTGCTATCAAAATTCATATCTGAAGCCACCATGGCCAAGTGCCCTTCTTTCAAAGACTTTGACACATTAAGGCTCAGCTTGCGCCCTTCTTTTTCCAGCATTTCCTTGCCTAAAGCAAGGGCGCGTGTGCGCTCTTCTGTGCGTAAATAATGCTGGATTCGACTGCGTGCCTTGGCCGTTTTTACCATTTTAAGCCAATCCCTATTGGGATGGCGCGCAGCATCGGTGATAATTTCTACAATATCGCCATTTTTTAAGGGCGTACCCAAGGGCACTAATTTTCCATTCACCTTGGTGCCGGAGCAATGATGCCCCACCTTGGTGTGAATATGAAAGGCGAAGTCCAGCGGTGTGGCGCCTTCGGGTAATTCTTTCACATCGCCGCGCGGCGTATATACAAAAACCTCATCCTTAAAAAGATCCAAGCGCAAAGAGTGCATAAACTCTTTGGAATCAGATTCATCGCGCTGGCGCTCAAAAATCTCTCTAAGCCAAGTAAACTGCTCTAAATCCTTAGGATTTACCTTGTTTTTCTCTTTATACAGCCAGTGGGAAGCCACACCGTGCTCAGCTTGGCGGTGCATTTCATTGGTACGTATCTGAATTTCAATACGCTCCCCTTCCGGCCCTATAACGGTGGTATGCAAGCTTTGGTAGCCGTTATTTTTGGGCATGGAAATATAATCTTTAAAACGCCCATGCACAGGACGCCACTTGGAGTGCACAAGACCCAAGACAGCATAACAATCGCGCACTTCTTCCACCAACACACGAAAAGCCATAATATCGTGCATTTCGTCCAAGGTAACGGAGAGCTGCTGCATTTTTTTATGAATGCTAAATTTATGCTTAATACGCCCATACACAGTACCCGTAATCTTATTTTCCACTATAAGCTCTTCCAGGCTGCGTACAACTTTATCAATGATTTTGCGCTCCACCACTTGGTTATCATCCAGCCAATTGGTGATTTGATTATACACATCAGGGCGCAAATATTTAAAACTCAAATCTTCTAAAATTTGCTTTACCCTGTGCAAGCCCAAGCGATTGGCAAGGGGCGCATAAATATCCATGGTTTCTTGGGCAATGCGATGCTGTTTATGGGCCTTTTGAAAGTCCAAGGTGCGCATATTATGGATACGATCCGCCAATTTTACCATAAGTACACGAATATCATGACTCATGGCCAAAATCATTTTACGAATATTTTCTGCCTGAGCATCTTCTTTGGAATCGAAGGGAATCATACTAATTTTGGTGACACCATCCACAATATCAGCCACATCTTCCCCAAAAAGCTCATCCAATTCTTCAATGGTAGCCTTGGTATCTTCCACCGTATCGTGCAACAAACCCGCGACGATAGAAGCTTCATCAAAGCCTAATTCTGCTAGAGTATGTGCAACGGCTAAAGGATGCGATAAATACGGCTCACCAGAAAGGCGTGTTTGTCCGGCGTGAGCCGTGGCCGCATACACATAGGCTTTTTGAATCAGCTCTAGGTTAGCATCAGGATTTTGAGCACTGGCGCAATCAAGAATTTCTTGAATTCGTATCATATATCTACCTTATTAAATTATTGACTTAGCAAGGTGCGTTGCTCATTTTTGGGCACCCACCACTTTTCAAAATTGTACATAATTCCGGCCAGTGCCGCTTCTATACCATGAAAACGTGCCTGCACAATGGGTAAGGCATAAGGCACAAAAAGGAAGCAATAAGGCTGCTCCTCATGAAAAACTTCTTGTAAACGCGCGTATAAAGCTGCACGCTTTACCATATCTGGTGTGGCTCTGGCAGCTTCTAGAAGGCTATCTACTTCATCATTAATATAACGCGTAAAATTAAGCCCGCCGGACTTGGCTTTGGACGAATGCCACACTTCATATATATCAGGGTCTTGCCCCATAGTCCATGCTAAAATAACCGCGTCAAATTGCCCTTTGTCCACAAATTCTTTAATAAAAGCCGCCCATTCCACAGTGCGGATTTCTACCTTAATACCTATTTCTTTCAGCTGACTTTGTATAACAATGGCCGTGAGAATGCGTTGCTCATTGCCCTGATTGGTCAATAAGGTAAAAGAAAAATCCTTTCCATCCTTATCTAAAATACCATCATTATTGGTATCTACAAAACCGGCCTCGGCAAGCAAAGCTTTAGCCTTGGCACTGTTTTGCACAATGGGCTGCAAAGATTTGTGATAAGCCCACGTGCCGGGTTTGTACGGCCCAAAGGAAGTAATACCTTGCCCCATAAGTACACCTTTGACAATACCTTCACGATCAATAGCATAAGAAATTGCTTGGCGTACTTTAAGATCTTTAAAAAAAGGATGCAGCATATTAAAGCCCATAAAGACATAGGATGAAGATAAATATTTATATTTTCTATAATTTTCATCCCAATTAGCCCCCACGGTTTGGCGCAAATACTGCTGCGGGCTTAAGCCCATCATATCCAGCTTGCCAGCGCGCGTTTCTAAAAACATGGTGGAAATATCCGGTATAATACGATAAACAACTTCTTGAATATAAGGTTCACCACCAAAATATGTGGGAGAAGCCGTAAGAGTTACCGATGTTCCCGGTATCCACGAGGCTAAGCGATAGGGCCCTGCCCCCATGGGCTTGCGTGAAAAAGGGGTCTGGCGCAAATCTTGCCCTTCCAAAATATGCTTTGGTAAAATACTGCTCATCCAGGAAGATAAAGCTCTGGCAAAATATTCATCATAGCGCACTTCAAAAGAATATTTATCTATCTTGATAAATTCTTTCACAGCCAAAAAACTTTCCGCATATGGGGAAGCGGTTTTAGGATCGGTCACAATTTTCCACGTAAATTCCACATCATCGGTGGTAAGCTCTGTACCATCTTCCCACAAAATACCGGGACGCAAGCGAAAACGTATACGTTTGCCCTCCTCCTCAACGCTATACCACTCTGCGGCATAGGCTTCTATGCGTAAATCTTTATCATAGCGTAAAAGCGAAACATACAGCATATTTGCCACTTCATGAGAGGCAGAATCTGTGGCTAAATACGGTATTAAATTAGACGCTTCCCCAATGCTGCCGGTTACAAAACGCCCCCCATATTCTTGCGATACAGATATATTTTCAGAAGTAGTACTATTTTTTTCAATTTTCGCTTGCGCATAAGCTCCACTTATCGTATAGATATATAAAGCACTCACAAGCAGTATCTTTGCCATATTTGTTAGACTTGTCTTTTTCATAGTAATTTGATAAGTTTTATCTTTCACGGCAATTCCGCCTTTGTAGTGTTTGATTTACTCGCATTTTAAGGACAATACATTTCATGCTTTCTACAGTTCACAAATCAGTCTCATGCCTTCTGATGTAATAGCTTGCAAAAGTTTTCTTCGCAAAGGTTTTATAACGCAATTCATGGATTTTCTGACTCGGTAAAAGTACACCAAGGTATTCAGTAGTAAATACGAAGTTTTACTTTATATATTTGATGTCACGGATTCAGTCCAGTCTTATTTATTAGAATTCATAATCGTTCGCAAGCAAAAGCGAACCGGGGAGTTATTCAGCATGACCAGAGCTGAAAAAAACGCCGTAAGATCTCTTGTGCAATCATTTTCGCAAGACACTATACCTGAATATATTCGGGATAGTGGCCAATATATTTTAAACGAGGGTGGCTTACAGCGCACCAACATTACCGAAGATGGCAATGTGTGGAAGGTGCAAGGCACCGTGCAAGGGGAAGACCTGCAAGTCTACACCCCTACCCTTACGGTGTGCCTTTCCGACTATACCACCAAGGTGCAGTGCAATTGCTCTGACTCCTTTGCTTCGGTGTGCAGCCATGGCGCTGCTGTGACTTTACAATTACTGCACGACTTGCGCGATGATGATATACATGAAGAAGCGCCCCCCCAACGCGTAGATTGGAAGCAAAGCTTTCGTACCTTCTTCTCCACAGAAATGGAGCCAGAAGCAGGACGCCACTATCTTATTTTCCGCTTTTATCCGGAGCCTGGTCGCCTTTCTGTGGCATTTTACCGCGGACGTCAAAATAAAACCGATATATCTTCTGTACATACAGAAATTACGCTGGAGCAAATCATACGCAATCCTGAATGGTGCGAAATTTCTCCGCAACTAACCGATGTAGCACGCCAAATTGGGCAACATCAAGATTATTACGGCCATAAGGTAGAAATTCCCGAAGGGCTTGTATCGTGGTTTTTCTGGGCCATACGCCACGAATATTACCTCTACTGGAGAGATTCAGAGCAAAAAAGCCATATCGAAAATACTCCCTTTGTGCTTAAATTAAAGCCGGAGATTAGTGATGACGGCTTATTTTTCTCTGTATTGCTTATTCACGAAGGTAGACCTCCCATATCCCTTATGCAACAAAATCAAGGCGATGAAGAAATCACCTTCCATGGCCAAATCCCCATTTGGGTTTGCCACAATAAAAACTTCTTCCCCGTACAAACAGGGCTCAACCTCCCCCTAGTGTATGACCTTCTGTACGCACGCCCTGTGGTGCCCCATGAAGAAATATCTGAATTTTTAGATCGCGTGTATACACGCCTGCCTAGCACAAATCTTTTTGAACCGCAGAATTTCTTAAAACGTATGGCGCCTATTTTTCAGCCAGCTACCTATAATCCCAAGCTCTTCCTCGATGAAGAAGGTAGCCTTCTCACCCTTGAAATTGAAAATATTTATGAAACCGTGCATGGAGAATTCCTTTTAAACGGCCCTAACCCCGACTTCCAAACTGGCAGCTATTCTTATGGCAGCTCCACATACTTAGTGCAAAGACATCAAGATGAAGAACATGAATTACTGGACACCTTGCACGGTATGGGCTTTCAGCACAGAAGCAATAAATTATGGTTCC
This sequence comes from uncultured Desulfovibrionaceae bacterium, assembly GCA_964367875.1. Lineage (GTDB taxonomy): Bacteria > Desulfobacterota > Desulfovibrionia > Desulfovibrionales > Desulfovibrionaceae > CAYJAD01. The sequence goes on from CAYJAL010000114.1 coordinate 5,637, forward strand.
TTGAGCCGGAAGAAGCCATTGCCTTCTTGCTGGATTCTTACCCTAAACTCTTAGAAACATACCGTGTCTTTGGCGAAAAAGCTTTATCACGCTATAAAGTGCGCACCTCACAATCTGTTATCACGGCCACAGTGGAAAGCGATGAAAATGAAAAATGGTTCTCGCTGGATATCAATATTGAATACGATGGCCAATCGGTTGCCCTTGATAAAATTTGGAAAGCATGGATTAAAGGTAAGCGCTATGTGCAGTTAAAAGACGGCTCTTACACTAGCTTACCTGAATCTTGGCTGGAAAAACTCTCTCACAAGCTTCACGCCTTGGGTCTTGACCCCAGCAAGCCGCCGCAGCAGCAATTTAAACAATACGAAGCGCCCATTTTGGATAATATTTTGGAAGATTTCCCCACAGTGCATACGGATTCCTTCTGGAATAAATTACGTGAAAAAATCCGTAATTTCCAAGAAGTACGCGCCATTGACACACCAAAGGGACTTAATGCCGAATTGCGTAGCTATCAAAAGCAAGGTATTTCCTACTTAAACTTTCTGTCAGAATACAGCTTTGGCGGTATTTTAGCCGACGAAATGGGCCTAGGAAAAACTATTCAAACGCTTGCTTTCATTCAATATATGATTGAAAACAATTATCATGGGCCAAACCTTATTATTGTGCCCACATCGGTTTTACCCAACTGGGATAGAGAAGCAGAGAAATTTGTTCCTCAGATGCGACGCCTTATCATTTACGGTACGCGTCGTGAAAATATGTTTAAACAAATTGATAGCTCAGACCTTGTGGTCACCACCTATGCCCTGTTGCGCCGCGATCTGGAAGAGTTTGAAAAATTTGAATTTAACTCCATTATTCTGGACGAAGCACAAAATATCAAAAACCCCAATACCATCACGGCGCGCTCTGTGCGTAATATCAATGCCAGAATGCGCCTGTGCCTTTCCGGTACGCCCATTGAAAATAACCTTTTTGAATTATGGTCGCTCTTTGAATTCCTTATGCCGGGATTTTTGGGCTCACAACATGCCTTCCAACGCGGCATAGTCAAACCCATTAAAGATGGAGATGTGGAAACGTTGGAATACCTACGTACGCGCGTTCGCCCCTTTATCTTACGCCGTACCAAGTCCGAAGTGGCCAAAGACTTGCCACCAAAGGTGGAAAGCGTCACCTGTTGTGCATTGGAAGATGCACAAGCAGAGCTTTACGCTGCCTTGGCGCATAAGCTTAAAATGCAGGTTCTGGCCGATGTGG
>CAYJAL010000115.1:0-6899 GCA_964367875.1 uncultured Desulfovibrionaceae bacterium
GAAGGAAAACCCTTTTTGGCGCTAGCAAAAGGGGTTTCCTTCCCCCCACAAAAAACTGAATCTACTTCATTTTTTCAATTTCTTTAATAATGGCAGGCTTTTGCTTTAAGCCTTCTAAACGGCTCACTTCCACACCGTCTTTCATAAAAAGCATGGTGGGAAATCCCTTCACGCCGCAGCGCTCTTTCAGCTCTTGATTTTCATCAAAATCCACGGTGATAATGGGAAGATTCGGATCATTTTTGCTAATATCTTTCAAAACAAAGGCCAGCATTTTACAAGGGCCACATGTTTTGGAGTAAAATTCCACAAGTAAGGCACCGCTTTTATCCAAAGCATCAAATTCTTGGGTATTCATTTCAGTAATCATAAGAAACTCCTATATAGTAAAATATTATTTTAAAGATTCCACATATTTTGCCGCAGAGTTTGCCGCCACGGCGCCATCTGAGCATGCTGTTATCACTTGGCGCAAATGCTTTACCGTAATATCACCGGCAGCGAAAACACCGTCTACCTTGGTGCGCATAAAGCCATCGGCCTCAATGCAACCAAATTTATCTAAGATGCCTAAATCTGCACAAAAGGCAGATACAGGCTCCAGACCAATATATTCGAAAATGCCATCACAAGTGACATAGCGCTCAACACCCACCTCTTGCTCGGTTTTATCGTTGGTGGCAAAGCGTACGCCCTCTAAAGAACCTGCTCCGGTGAACTCCAAAATATCTTGATAGGGATATACATCCACATTTTCCATGGCGCGTAACTTGTCGCAAGCCTTGGGGTCTGCAGTGAGATCAAACATGGTAACCACGGTGAGTTTATTTACTATACCGGCAAGATAAATGGATTCTTCCACAGCGGAATTGCCACCGCCAATGACTACCACATCTTTGCCGCGGTACTGAGCGCCGTCACAAATGGCACACCAGCTCACGCCATTACCGGTAAATTCTTCTTCGCCGGGCACGTTAAGGCAACGCGGGCGAGTGCCTGTGGCAATAATTACGGCGCTGGCTTCGTACACAGCGTCATCTTCTTCGCAATACACTTTTTTGCTGGTACCCAAATTTTCCACACGGATCACCGTTTTATAGTCAAATTCCACGCCCAACTCTTGGGTATGCTCAAACATCTTAATGGCCAGCTCTGCGCCGCTCAGCTGCCCCATACCGGGATAATTTTCAATTTCATTGGTATTGATAATTTGTCCGCCAGGAGCAAGTTTATCCAAAAGAAGCACCTTCATATTGGCACGAATGGCATAAATAGCTGCGGTCATACCTGCAGGGCCTGCACCGATGATAATAACGTCATACATAATTCTATCCTCTTTTTAAGCTAATAATTAAAACAACATAATGGCCAGCGGCACACCCACAAGGGAAACAATGGCCAAAATAACAATGGAGTAAAATAAGGTATAGGCTGTAGCTTCACCGCCGCTAATCCACTCTTTATTGGCAAAGAGTAAGGCCGCAAAAGGGGAAGCCGCAGGGGTTACCGCCGCAATCATGGTGGTGAAGAAAAAACACACTAAAAGCGGTGCAGGATTAAAGCCTAAAGCATTACACAAAGCTAAAAGAACGGGGGTAAAAACTAGGCCGGAAGCCACAGAATTACAGAAATTGGTGGCCACAATGGCTATACAGCAGGCCAAGATAATGAGCGGCATATAGCCTAAGCCTTCCAATATGGAGCGCAAAGCATATTCCATGAAAATAGACACATGGGTATCTTTATGCATCATAACATTACCCAGCATAAGGGCCACAGAAATAAGGGTAAATACACGCCAAGGGAATTTTTTACCATGATCGGTGATGTCGGACACGGGCTTGCCGCGAAAGCTCACAAAGGACATAACAATACAAATAATAAGGGTACCGGATAAGGCATTTTGCTTACAAAATTGCGCTAAGGCCGACTCTGCAGGAATAAGCCCAGGCAAGAGCATCCATGCCGCAAGGGCAGCAAAAAGCACCACCATGGCCTTTTGATAAATGCTCATGGGAGGCAGCGGCACGCTATTAATAACTTCAGGATCCACACTGGCCAGCTTGCTCACATCTACTTTAAATACAAAGCGCATGCTCAGCAGTATGCACACTAAGGATATGGCCGTAATCACAAAACCAAAGAACAAGAAAAGCGCAGGGTTTATGTTAACGGCAAAGTCCGGATTCAGCGTGGATAAATTGATAAGATTAGAAATAAGATAGAAAGAGCCGGCCTTAATGGGATCTGTAGCAAAGGCAAGCAATATCATCATAACACTGCCCACCATCATAAAAGTGACATACTTATCACCCTTTTTATAGCCGGCATTGTTAAAAAGTACGTAGAGCGTGGGCCACATAAGAAATACCGCCGCCACTTGCTCAATGAGCCCTACCAAATAGCAGGTAAGTAAACTCATGGCCGTAAGCGTCCAGGGGCGCCCTTTTACTATGGGACGCGTCATAAGCCAGCGAGCTAAGTATTCAGATATATTGCTGTGCACCAAGGCGCCGCAAAACACCATAAGAAAGAAAATATATACCGTCATGGGATTGCCCATGAATTGCGATAACACTTGATTCATGGGGGCATAGCCAGTGACGCCCAAAAGGAAAATGCCGAGCAAACCCGGCCAATAGGTATCTACAGCGCTCCAAAGATAGACAATGCCTAAAAAAAGCATGAGTACAGACATACCCATGCTTGAAATAGAAATAAGAACACCACCATCCACCACCGGAAACCCCATATCTACAAGGCGCGGGCTGCTTTCTACCACTATACTGGGAGATGGAATGTACTTACCAAAGAGCATTAAAGAAAGGCCGAAGACCGTGTGAAAAATACTCCAAGGGTCAATGTTTTTGACTCTGTGTGTTTCAATGGTTTGTGACATGGTATTCCTCTGGGCTAAAAATATACGCAAGGAGTTGCGTAGAAAAAACCTCATCCATGTCTTTGTGTACCTGTTCCCCAAAACCTTTTCTGTCTTTTAAAAGACAGTTGTCAAAGTTTTTTTGAGATTTTTAGTACAAAATGAGTTTTTTTTGTCTATATACCCAGAAGAAATACGTTAAAAATATATTAAAACAAAAACTTACACTATATAATAATATAATGAAAAAAAGAACAAAAAGCATCCTTGCCCCGCGAATAGTCGTAAACGCAGGGCATTTCTTTATGCTCTACTCAAGCTTACCCTCTTTTTCACATAAAAAGCACAAGGCCACCAAGGTGACAGCTGTGCTTATAAGATAAAGCCAGCATATGGGTGTAAACATGGTGGCCGTTAAGGTGCCTGTATAGCCTGCATTATCTAGCAAAGCGCCGATAAGAGGCTGGAATACAGCAGACCCAAACATACCAAAAGAATATAAAAGCCCATTGGCCGTGCTGGCTATATTTTTGGGGAAAAGCTCACGCGCCGACGCCATATACAAACCAGCCGGCGAGGTAAGCACTATGGAAAGCACAATGCCCCAAATAAAGATTTCTGTGGTACCAAAGCTGCCATTACGCATAAAAAGATAGAGCATCATGCCAAAAAATACGGCATTGGAAATAACAATAATACCTTTGCGTCCAGAAAGCTTAGCTGCCAAAGCGGCAAAGGCAATGGGGGCAACTATGGCTATGATGGCGGCTATGCTTAATAAAGAGCTCATTTCTTGACGGCTTAAACCCACCACATGGGTATAATACAGTCCTGCCCACAAACCAATAAAACTGAACAAAATTGCGGCATTTGCTGTAAAAGCTAAGGTTAAAAGCCAAAAATTTCTCTTGCGCAAAATAATTTTTACCGACTCAAGTACAGATATTTTAGCCTCAGAGGCATTGGAGCCGGCAGCAGCCGCATTTGGCTGTGACGTATGGGGCGCAGTGCCATCTTTAAAAAAGAACCATGTGAGCAAGGTAGCGGCTAAAGTAATTACCGTGAGCCCTTGTGTAGATACACGCCAGCCAAAATTTTCCACAAAATACGACAAAGGCGCACCAGCCAAGGCAGAGGCAACACCCACAGCCACTGCCAACACAGAGCTGACAATGATCACATAATTTTTGGGGCTAAACCAATCGGCCAAGGCTTTATAAGCCGGCATAAGAATAAGGGAGCACCCAATACCCACCCCAAGCCTACCCAAAAAGGCTATGGTACCATTGGGAGCTGTGGCAAAAATAAAAGTCCCTATGCAGGTAAGAGCCAAGGCAAAGCTCATAAGTTTACGCGTAGAACAGGTATCAGACATAATGCCGCTGGGAATTTGCAGCACAGCGTAAGGATAAAAATACGCTGAGGCGAGCAAGCCCAAAAAAGCCGCATTAACGCCTAAATCTGCCATAATGGCATCAGCCATCACAGCGGGGCTCATGCGGTGAAAAATAACTACGGTATAGGCAAAGATAGCCAGGCCAAGAATAACCCAGCGATACGGCGAGGTGTGACGATTCATACATTCTCCTGAAATAGACAGTGAAAAAAGTTCCCCTTTCACGCCAGGCAATATAAAAGTCAGTATGGGCGTGAAAGGGGATTTTTGTTCTTAATGGAAAGAGCTTACTTCATACACAATAAATGTTAAACTTATACTTTAAGTTTTTATAAACATTCTATTTATCTAATATGTATAAAGATATACTTACATCACAAGAACAGATTTGATATTCTCGTGAGCTTCATGGAAGGCCTTTTGAATATCTTTGAATTCATAATAGGTCAACATTTTATCCATGGGAAATTGCCCTGCCTTATAGTAACGAAGCAAAGCAGGAATAAAGACTTGCGGCACCGAATCCCCTTCCACAACGCCTAAGAGAGATTTTGCCTCACCCATAAGCTCTTCTTGCACATTAAAGGTCAGCTCACCTGTAGCGCCAAGAACCACCGTCACACCGCGGAACTTAGTCGCATTGATAGCTTTACGCACCGAGTCTCCCCTACCTGTGGTATCTATGGAGTAATGCACGCCATTTTGTTGTAATTCTTTTTGCATAAGCTCTTTAATGGCCTTGGCACTATCTTCTACTTCCATGACATTAATGGTATGTGTAGCGCCCACTTCCAGCGCAAATTCCAATTTTTTGGGATTCACATCCACAGCAATAATGGTGGTACAGCCGGCTATTTTTGCCGCCATAAGTGCGCTTAAACCCACGGTTCCGCAACCAAATATGGCAATGGAAGAAGCGGCTTTAGGTTTTAATCTGTTGAGCACTGCGCCGGCGCCCGTTTGAATGCCGCAACCAAGGGGGCCAATAAGGCCAAGATCAATATCCTTGGGAGCCTTAAAAATATTACGCGTATCCACAATGGCATAGGTGGAAAAACCTGCTTGACCGAAAAAGCTGTATACAGTATCTGCGCCTTGTGACAGTACCGTGGAGCCGTCATTGGTGGTACCGCCAAAATTGAGTGCATTAAAGTTTTCACAGCCATAAGGGTGCCCTTCAAGGCAATTTTCACAGTAACCACAAGAGGCATAGCTTGCCCCCACATGGTCACCCACGGCAAAATCTCGCACGCCCGGCCCCACAGACTCTACCACACCGCTGGCCTCATGCCCCAGCACCATGGGCATGGGACTGGGAATAATACCGCGGCGTACGGCTTCATCGGTATGGCACACACCGCAAGAATGCACTTTTATGCGCACTTGCCCATGGCCTGGTTCTTTAAGTTCCAATTCTTCTATGCAAAAATCGCCATTAACAGCACGGGTTACAGCAGCTTGAATTTTCATAAAAGCCCCCTAAAACCTTTTGCTGTTTTGAACGCTTATCCACTTTTCTGTGGTGAATTTTTCCAGCACCCACTTTCCATTAAATTTCCCCATGCCGGACTCTTTGCTTCCACCAAAAAGTACATGAGGCTCATCATTGATGGATTGGTCATTCACATGTACCATGCCAGATTCTATGCGCTTAGCCACCTGCATACCGTGATAGAGGTCTGTAGTGAACACGGAACCGCTAAGGCCATAATTGGTATCGTTGGCCATGGCAATGGCCTCCTCTTCGCTGTGCGCGCGGATAAGGCAACACACAGGGCCAAAAACTTCATTTTTCGCCGCTGGCATAGCATTGCTAGCTTCGGTGAAAATCCAAGGATAGATAATATTGCCTTCCGTGCGCCCTTCTAAAGCCACCTTGGCACCGGCGCTCTTGGTAGCCTCTATAAGCGCTTCTACGCTTTGCACTTGCTTGGCATTGATAAGCGGCCCCATAAAGGTGGCTGGGTCAGCAGGGTCACCGGCAGGAAGGTGTTTGGTTTTTTCCACAAAAAGAGCCGCAAAATCGTCATACACAGCATGGGCAATGATAATACGGTTCAATGCCATACACACTTGCCCTTGATTAAAAAATGCCCCAAAAACTGCAGCGCTGGCAGCGTCTTCTAAGTTTGCATCTTCCAGCACCAACATGGCATTATTGCCCCCAAGTTCCAGCGAGCAATCTTTCACTTGGCCTCCGGCAAGGGCGCCAATATGCTTGCCCACTTCTGTAGAGCCGGTAAAGGAAACCAAGGCAGCTGCAGGGTGCTCCACAATGGCGTCGCCAATTTCTGCGCCGCTTCCGGCTACTACACTAAGCAAGCCCTTGGGCATGCCGGCTTTTTCAAAAAAGTCCGCAATGAGGAAAGCAGAACCGGGGGTATCGGTGGCAGGTTTAAGCACCACAGCATTACCCGTAGCTATGGCCGGAATAACCGAACGCATGGCTAAGACTAAGGGCACATTCCAAGGGGCAATAACCACTATGACTCCACGAGGAGAACGGAAAATATAATTATCTTTACCGGGAATATTTGAAGGGATAATCTTACCATCCATCATATAGGGAAAACGCATGGCTTCACGTACAATATTTATGCTGGTGTGGTATTCAAAATCTTTTTT
>CAYJAL010000116.1:0-6738 GCA_964367875.1 uncultured Desulfovibrionaceae bacterium
ATTATAGGCATTGATCTGCCCCATGCCAGCAATACCAGCTTGAGCTAACTGGATGCTCCCGGATTCGGCAGTTTCAGAGTACAAGTTACCGCCCTCACGGTACAAACCTTGGGGATTTACAAAGTCGTACATGGCAATTTGGTATAAGGGCATTTCAATGCCGTTATTATAAATGCCGTAGAGTACACCATTGGCGTCAATGCGGGCATTGGACAAGCTACCAGAGCCATAACCATCTTGCGAGCTAAAGCTAAGGTCACTGAAATCTTCCAAGTTTGTGGAGGCACCGTTATCGGTCTCAGCAGGAACAAGCAATGCCAAGTTAGCATAATCAATGCTTGTAGCACCACCGCCAGCTGCTGCTGTCATAAGATCAGCAATGGAGGAAGCAGCCCCTGGCTTTGTAGCGGGATTACCACCCATGGCCCAAGGGTCAGAGGGGCTTTCAGATTGTAAACCTAAGTCAAATTCAATGAGGATATCATGTGCGTCTTTGGACTTGGTCATATCACCTTCGGTCTTGGATTGGCCTACGGAGTTAGCCATGGGATGGCCGGAAAAGTTTGCCGTAAACACAGGATAACCAGAATCCGATATGGCCGTGGGCTGCCAAGAAGATGCGTCATCAGGATTAGCTGTTGTGGGATCGCCTGCAGGGGTCTCAGTATTCCCCATATAGGTATAGGCAGATTGACTTACCAGCTCACCATTGGCATTAAAAATCATGGTGCCCTTCATAAGGATACCTGCAGCTTCTGTATCTTGGAAACTGGTAGCACCGGTAAGAACACCTGTTGCCTCATCATAGGTACCGCCAAAGGTACGAGCATCTTCAGAAGGATCCATGGTCAGCAAATATTCATATACTGCATATCCTGTGGGAAGTCCTGTAATCGTATCCACTTCATCACCCGTAACCGGATCAATTCTTTTTTCAGGCACTTGGTCAAAATAGCAGGTTAAAGCATGCACATTGCCGGCTTCGTCGTACACGTCCATGGGCGCTGCAAAAACATACGCATCCTTAGAAAGTGGAGGATCATCAGGGTTTTCAACGGCATGTTTACCATCCCAGCTTTCAGACATGGCAAAGAGAGGATTGTTAATAGAATCTGAACTCTTATCAAGACCAGGCTCTGCGGTAAGGTTCACAGAAAACTCCACCTTGGTGGTGGCTTTGGGTAAAAGAGTCCAAGTATCTAAAACGATATCAGAAGGGCTACCCAAGGTTTGAATGCCCTGAGGTTCAGAAACCAAGGGATTGATACCGGTGGCAGGCAGCGGGGGATCGGCATTATCCACTTCCCAGCCTTGTAAAACTTCACCGGAAGGCAAGGTTAAGTAGCCTTGGTTATTGAAGTTAAAGTTGCCTGCGCGGGTGTAATAATCACCGTTGGTTTCAGGATTTACCACCTTAAAGAAACCCGTGCCGTTAATGGCAAGGTCTGTGGAATTATTGGTGGACTCAAAGGAACCTTGAGAAAAGTCTGTGACGATGGTGTTAATACCTACGCCAAAACCAATCTGGGTAGGACCACCGCCACTAAAACTATCTTGATATACAAAATCTTCAAAGTCCATACGCTGGCTTTTAAAGCCGATGGTACTTACGTTGGCAAGGTTGTTACTGATGACGTTCATTTTTTCGCCATGTGCCAGCAAACCGGAAACACTTGTCCACATACTTGATGAAAGACCCATAATCTACCTCCAAATTAACCTAATCATATACTTGAGTTATGGAATGTGCAGCGTCCCGAATTGCTGTGCATTCCCCCTAAAAGACATCGTTACGGCGTTGTTGTATCACCTGTATCAGGAGTTGTACCCGAACCACTGTTACCGCCATCAGGATCTGCCGGATCTGTAGGTTCCGCCGGATCGGTGGGATCAGCAGGGTCAGTAGGCTCTGTCGGATCCGCTGGATCAGTGGGTTCCGTAGGATCTACTGGATCCGTGTCATCCGCTTCCGGAGTAGTGGTGCTCACTTCTTCTGGTAAGGATACACGGCGCACACCGGCTAGAGGTGTGGTACGTCCGTCAGATAAAGAGAGATGTGCAATGCCATTATCATTGATAACACCAGTGACCAAACCGTCTACCACCATGTCATAATTGACAATAGGTTCACCATCAGCATTTTTGAACTGCGGATACAAGGTGTATACACCGTCACCAGCAAACTCTTTACCACCGTATATGGTGCCGTCCCAATCATCAAATTCGTGTGTACCTGCACTTTGGGCAGGCAATGTAATGGTGTTAACCACAACGCCATTGGAATCCACCACGTTAATGGTGCCGGAAGCCATATTCTCACCCAGAGCATAACGCATCTTGGTAATAACGGCTTTGCCTGAAGCGTCAGTTTGCTTACTGATGGTATTGCCAGTTACGTCTACGTTCTTACCAATGTAAGAAGTGGCGTTAACCAATTCCTGACTTTGTGTGGCGGCGGTAAGAGAGGTCATGCTCTCATTCATGTTCATCATTTGTTCAAGGCTAGAGAATTGTGCCAACTGCGCAATAAATTCCTTATCTTCCATGGGATTCAATGGATCTTGATATTGGAATTGCGTCACAAGTAGGAGCATGAAATCTTCTTTACCAAGGGTGCTGCCCCCGATTTCGGAAGATACGGCGCTGCTAATGGCGCTACTGCTAGATACTGCTGACATATGGAACTCCCTTGCCTAAAAACTAGGCTACGATATACAATGATTGAGCGGCATTTCCTGCCGAACTACTCATACCTTGCATATTGCGTTCCAAAGTTGTTCCATTTATATTTGTATTATCATTTCGCACCTTTCCAAGATTGCGCAAACGCTCCATAAGTTCTTTCTGGGCATTTTCTTCCTGACGTGCCTTACTTTGCTGCTGGTCAGTAAAAGAATCGTAGTGAGCAGAATTTTCCTGCCCGCCTTGACGCACTTCAATCTTGTCTACCTTTACGCCTTGGTCTTCCAGCTGAGCGCGAATCTGCTCCATTTGCTTTTGCAGCGCTTCTGCTGTTTCAGAGCGTTCCGAGCGTATAATGGCGCTTACTTCGCCATTACGCGCTGTGAGGGTAATATTTAAGGTGCCAAGCTCTGCTGGGTGCAATTGCAGCTCAAGACTCTTACTACCATCTCTGGCAGCAGTCAGTAGAGCTTTCTCCACTTGCTGAGCAGCTTGAGAGGCTAAATGTGCCTTTTGCGCTTGAGCTTGCGTATTGGCCAGATTTTGCGCCAATTGGGCAGAAGTGGCTGCCACGCCGCCAATGCCGATGACAGGGGTGGTGATATTTTTAGAAGCACTGGCCGCCGCCGCGCTCTCGGTGCGTACGGTGGTCTTATCTAGTAATTGACCCCACGCATCTTGGCGCTGATCGTTTTTACCTTCTGAAAAATCGCGAGAAAATTCTTGGCTTTGCTCCTTGGTGGAAGCATCCTTACCTAGCACGTCCTTGCCTAAACCGTCTTTAGGAGCTTGCGTATCTTCCTTGAGATTTTGAGTAGCATCTTTTGCAACGTCGTTAAGACCGTCGCCTCTCAGCTTAGCCTGCAAATCTTCCATTTGAGAGCCACGCGCACCTTCAAGATTATTATGCACGTTTTCCATGACGGTTTGTTCTATGTAAACTTTTTTGTGCTCAGACTTGCGTGTTGAAAGCTCAAAAGCACTTTTTTCCGCTTCCATACGGTCGCGCGCTTCTTGCAATAAAGGTCCTAAAGTTTTTTCTAAGGCAGCATTAAGCTTTTCTTTTCTGGCAGAATCTACAGAAAATTCACTTTTGGCAGGGGTTAAGAAAGAAGAAAGCCCTTCCTTAGTAAGATTTATGCTTGTTTTATTGCCAAATTGACTCAGCAATTGCTGAGTGCTTTCATCAGAAAGCCCCATGGACTTGGCCAAAACGCCCATTTCCTTAGCGGTGAACATGGTACTATTGCCATTAAGATTATCCATGGCCTTTACCATGGCATCAAGGGCAGCTTCCCCATTGCGATTATTTAAATAACCGCGAATGTCACTGTATAAATCACCGCTGGGGTCAATCTTATTGCTTAGCGCTTTTAAGGTATTACGCTCTGTATCTGAAAGAGTGGGGTAGTCACGCATATTTTGCAAAGCTGCCATAACTTCTCCCAAGGAAGAACCATCTGGCTGCTCAGCAAGTTTGCTTAATTCTTCAAGGCTTTCAGCAGGGGCGCCCTCTTTGCGTAAATCTTCCTCAAGTTCTTTTAGCTCCGTTTGTGTAAAGAACACTTCATCGGCGGTGTAAGTAACACCGTTATCGGAAGTTAAATTATAAGGAGCTTGTTCTAAAGGAGTTACTTGAGGAATAGCATCCAGCGCCACTTCCACCGAATGACTTTCACCACTAGCCACAGCATCACGAGCTTCCTGCTGACGCGACAAAGCCTCAGCAAAGCTATCTCCGGCGGAACCGGAAAAATCTGCGCCTAGAAAATATGTATCGGTAAGAGACATAAGACTCTTGGATGTGGTGGGCATAATTTGCATGGTAAACACTCCTTGTGCCAAGTGTTATACAAAGATTGTTCCAAAACAAAATATTTATTAAATTTAACATATTACAATTTAGCAAAAATATAAAAACGGCAGAAAGTGCTGCCCTTGTGAGGAACTTTCTGCCGTTTTACCTTGCGCAGGCTAAAAAAGAAAAACTTACAATGCAGCCACTTGCCCGTCGGTACGCGGTTCGGTGCCACCCATAAATATGGGGCTTTCCTCAGGGGAAGTAGGAGCTTTTTGCCAAATACATTGCCCGCGCCCAAAATCTCTATCTTGCGGGGCGCCGTAGCGAATATCATGGCCTTTACGCTGCAAAGCAGCAGCTAGGGCTTGAGGAAATGCGGCTTCTACCTCTATAATGCGCCCTTGTGTCCAGCGAAAGCGCGGGGCATCTAAGGCGGCTTGAGGGTTTAAGTGTTGATCGAGCATGCGATGTATGAGCATGACATGGCCTTGGGGCTGGATAAAGCCGCCCATCATTCCGAAGGGGCCGAAGGGGCCGAAAGGGGCAAAAGAGTTACTTCCCGAAGACATAGGGCAGGCAGAAGAACTTTGCTTCACAGGGGTAATAAAGCCCGGAATAATGGTATGATAGGGCAGTTTTCCCCCTGACACCACATTGGGATGGCTAGCATCCATACTAAAGCAAGCCCCGCGATTTTGCAGCGCTATGCCTGTACCCGGCACCACCACACCGGAGCCAAAGCCCGTATAATTACTTTGTATATAGGACACCATATTGCCTGCAGCATCGGCGGTGGCTAAATAGACTGTCCCTCCCTTAGGTGGCTGCATGGGGCTGGGTTCAAGGGCAGTATCTCCCATGCATGCAGCGCGCATGGCGGCAAAATCTGGATGCAGTAGCTCTTCCACAGACACACGCATATGCGCAGGATCCGCAATATGGGCAAGGCCATCGGCAAAGGCCAGCTTTACCGCTTCAATAAGCCTGTGCATGGTTTCAGGGTCATCGGCATGGCTCATATCAAAATGTTTCAATATTTGCAAAGCCATAAGAGATACAAGGCCATGTCCATTGGGGGGAAGCTCCCATACATTATAACCGCCATATTCTACCTTTAAAGGTTTAACCCATTGCGGTGCGAAATCTGCCAAATCTTCTCCGCGCAAATAGCCGCCTTCTTGCTGCATAAAAGCGTCAATTTTCTTCGCTAAGACGCCTGTATAAAAAGATTTTGCTTGTGTTTCAGCTATATCTTGCAAAGTATCGGCTTGCTGCGGCATGCGCCATAAAGAGCCGGCTTGGGGGCTTTTTCCTTCATGGCTAAAGCTTTGCGCAAAATAACGCAATGCGCTGTGTTTTTGCACAGCATGATTATAATGAATATGGGCTTTTTCCCATAATTGCGCTGTAATTGGCGCCACAGCAAAGCCTTTTTCGGCATACTCTATGGCAGGCTTCAAGCATTGCTTTAAGGATAACTTACCAAAGCGTGCATTTAATGCCGCCCAGGCTCCGGGAGCACCGGGAACAGTAATGGGTATAAGACCATCAAAAGGCATGGATTCATAGCCGGCTTTTTTCACAGCGCTATGAGAAAGCAAGCGCGGCGCCCGTCCGCTGGAATTTAAGCCAAAAAGCTCTTCCTTCATCCATACCAAGGCAAAAGCATCGCCGCCAATACCATTGCATGTGGGCTCCACCACCGTTAAGCAGGCTGCCGTGGCCACAGCGGCGTCCACAGCATTACCGCCTTGCTCTAAAATACGTAAACCGGCCTGCGCCGCCAATGGCTGCGATGTGGCCACCATGGATCGTGAGCCAAAAACCACATGACGCTGAGAAGTATAAGGATAATAATATGGATCAAAGTGCATAAGCCCCCCAAGTGAAATACGTGGGGAAAGCATAAGAGGAAAGAAAGGGCTTGTCCAGTGGGGTAGTGTTTTGTTTTTTTGTGTTATATTTTTGATTTTTTAATTTTTACTTTTTTAAGGGGTGGGAACTTTTTGAAATATTTCCGCCCCCCATTTCATTACAGGGGGCTCCGCTTTCTCACCCCACCCTCAAAAACTTTTTATGGCCACGAGATTTATATCTTCGAATAAACATTTTGCGGCAATGGAAATTGTAGCGAATTCATGCAAATAAAAAAACACCAGCAAAACTGGTGTTTTTTTATTTTGTATCATTTTTGATGCGGCAATATGTTACTTTCAAAGGTAGGATGTTGCCGCAATGAAAGTTTTTTGGAAGGG
>CAYJAL010000117.1:0-6710 GCA_964367875.1 uncultured Desulfovibrionaceae bacterium
GGTAACGAGCACGAGCGGCGCGTAAACCGTACTTTTTGCGTTCTTTCTTACGAGCATCGCGGGTTAAGAAACCAGCGCGCTTTAAAGCGCCGCGAAGTTCACCGTCGATGGAAAGAAGTGCACGGGAAATACCGTGACGAACTGCTTGAGCTTGACCGGAAACACCGCCACCGCGTACAGTTACTTTAACGTCGATTTTGTCAAGAGTCTTAGTAAGTTCTAAGGGTTGACGAATAACCATTTGCAAAGTTTTGCGGGGGAAGTAATCGCCATAAGGACGACCGTTCACAGTGATGTTACCGCTGCCAGCGTACAAACGAGTACGAGCTGTGGCAGTTTTGCGGCGACCAGTACCGTAATCAAATTTTTGTGACATAATCTATCTCCTCGCCCCTAGAATTGCAATGGCAGGGGTTTGGGGTTTTGAGCGGTGTGAGGATGCTCGGTACCTGCGTACACTTTGAGCTTCTTCAGCATAGCGCGGCCTAAACGATTCTTAGGCAACATACCCTTAACAGCGTTCATGATGGCAAGCTCGGGCTTTCTAACAAGCACGTCTTTAAGAACAGTTTCTTTCAAGCCGCCAACATAACCGGAGTAACGATAGTATTTTTTAGCTTCCATCTTATTACCGGTTACGCGAATCTTTTCACAGTTAACAACAACGATAAAATCGCCATTATCCATATGATGTGCAAATTCGGGCTTGTGTTTGCCACGCAGGCGATGGGCAATCTGTGTTGCCAAGCGACCTAAAACTTTATCCTCTGCATCAACGATGAACCATTCACGGTTAATGTCAGCGGGGGTAGGACTAAATGTCTTCATGGGAATAACTCCTCAGCATTGTCGTAAAATGGGTTCATTACAAAGCTTAGGCGAGCATGTCAAGAAATTTTAACGGGTATTTGGGATGACATCCGCCTTTAATGAACCACTAAGCCGAAGGAGATTACACAAAAGCGCCCCCTCTGCCAAGCCTTTTTTTGCCCTTTAGAGAATTTTTTTTACTACACGCAAAAGACTTTGTTTTGCAGGGCTTAGCAAGCTCTTGCTCAAGCTTCACTGCTCACAGCATGACACCCATTATCACGTATCAATACACGCTATCTCTTTAAATGACAATATACTATCCCCTCTATCCCCCTATAGCTTGACCAAAAGCGTGTACACAAGTATTTTGAATCGCGTTTAGCAAGACATATAAAGGAAAAGCTCTTTATGCAGCGAAAAAAATGGCTCTCCCCCATCACTTGGCCGGTTCTCTCTTTTGCTCTGGCCATCAGTATAGGTTCTGTACTTTTATGGTTGCCCTTCTCTGTACGCCAAGGGCAAGAGCTTGCTTTTATTGACGCTCTGTTCTTAGCTACTTCTGCCGTATGCGTCACGGGCTTAGCCTCGGTGGATATAGGCAGCACCCTCTCCGGTCTTGGGCAGGGTATTTTGCTTATGCTCATTCAGCTGGGCGGCCTTGGCATCACCACCTATACCAGCTTAGTTTTTATCCTTTGGCGCAATCGCGTACCCGTGACCGATCGCCTAGCCGTGCATCAAGCCTTGCTTAATAAAGATGTGGTAGATGTGCGCGCCTTTATTTGGCAATTGGCCTTATTGGTGCTTAGCATTGAATGCACAGCCGCCTTTTTACTCTATACCCATGACCCTGTGCATTTTCCGCCTTTTTATGCCCTCTTTCATGCCATTTCTGCTTTTTGCAATGCCGGATTTAGCCCCTATGCGCAAAATCTTATGCTTTTTAAAGATGATGTCATGGTGAACGCCATCATTGGCATAAGCATTATTTTGGGCGGATTGGGCTTTGCGGTGCTAGATGAAATTCGGCGCGTGCTCTATGGCTGCATACAGTGGCTATGGCATATTTTTTTCCCCCAAAAAAAAGTTACCGCCTGCAAATACGATGATATTTTGCCGGTTCGCCAAGGACGCCCAAGGCTTGACAGATACAGCCGCTTAATATTGGTCACCTCCTTGGCCTTAACCGTGCTGGGGGCGGCGGCCATCTTTGGGCTAGAAGTTTTACATATGAACTCCCTACCCTCTTTTTCGCTGGCCTTAAGCTCTACCTTTCAATCCATTTCCTTGCGCACTGCCGGTTTTAATACTATAGAGTTTAGCCTATTAAGTGACGCGTCCCTTTTAATTATGGTGGCGCTCATGTTTATTGGCGGCGCGCCGGGTTCCTGCGCCGGCGGCATTAAAATTACCACTTTCCGTGTGCTTTTATCCTTCATGAAAGCGCAAATCACCGGGGAAAAAAATATTGTGGTGCGCGATCGCGGCATACGACAAGAAACGGTGAGCCAAGCGCTTATGCTTTTTTTCTTTGGCGCTCTCACCATTGGTCTTTCCGTGATTTTACTGTGTATTAGTGAAAATGCTTCGCTTATTGGAGAGCGCACCGGCTCCGTGCCCTTACTCACCTTAATTTTTGAGGTGGTGTCTGCTTTTGCCACCGTGGGCTATACTCTTGGGCATACGCAGAACTTGAGCGATGTTGGTAAAATTATTATTATATTAAATATGTTTATTGGCCGCGTGGGCTTTGTGGGATTATTAACGGCGCTGCATTCTTTGCGACCTAGTAGGAAGTATGCATATCCTACCATGCCGCTGCCCATCGGCTAATAGAACAGTTTGCTGAAAATAGGCACCCTGCTTCGTCAGGCTTGTTTTTTGCTCCAGTCATGTATGTCTCTATACATTCCTTGCGCAAAAAACTTCGCCTTCCTTGCATGCTACCCATTTTGAGCAAACTGTTTTGGATATTTTTTCATAAGCACTACAAGTAAGAATTTACAACTTACGAGAGCTTGTGTCGTACAGGAGCCGACCCAAAGGGCGGCGTAGCCGTTTGTGTTAGCGAGGCACGAGCTTTACACAAATCGAGAGCAACGCGTACGACCAAGCGTTATATAATAGAGGAAAGTATGGCAGAACATAGATGGGAAATAGGCATTATTGGCCTAGGAAAATTTGGCTTACAAATGGCACGAACCTTGGAACAATTGGGGCATCATGTCATTGGAGTGGATGAAAGAGAAGCCTCTGTAGACGCCGCTCAAGAAGTCTTGCAAACGGTGTACAGAGCCGATGCCACGCAAATGAGCGCCTTAAAATCCTTACATTTTGAAGAATTAGATTGCGTCATGGTTTCTGTGGGGCATGCGGTGGAAAAATCCCTTTCCATTGTGCTTAACCTGCAAGAGCTTAATGTGGCGCGCATTTGGGCAAAAGCCAATACCGTAGAGCATCGCAAAATTTTGCAACGGCTTGGGGTTCATAATGCCATTTTGCCGGAGCATGACGCAGCCACCTTGGCAGCACATCAGCTGTGTAATCCCGGCATGCTAGACCTTATTCCGCGCTATGGCGGCATCTTGGTGCAAGAATTAACGGTGGATCGCTGGAGCGGTAAAACACTTATGGAATTGAACCTTATCAGCAAGTATGAGGTTATGGTTATTGGGATACGCGCTGGCTCCTCGGAAGAATATATCTTTGTGCCGCCGGCGCAAACACGCCTTAAGCGCGGAGATGTGCTTATTGTTATTGGGCGGCAGGACAGCGTACGTGGGCTCGTGTCTTAATAACAGTTCGCTGAAAATGGGCAATCTACTTCGTCAGACTTGTTTTTTGCTCCAGTCACGTATGTTCAATACGCTCCTTGCGCAAAAAACTTCGCCTTCCTCGCATCTTACCCATTTTGAGCAAACTGTATTTGAAGTATTTTATGGAGTAACCTCAAATGCAACCGCGCAAGACATTCAAACATCTGCTAACAACAGGCTGTTCAAAAAGTAGTGGATACAAGGAAAAATAAAAAGGCAAGGCGCGCCGTGTATATAGACATACACAAGCGATTTGCCTTTTTAATTTTGACGCAGTAGACGCTGCTTTTTCAACAGCCTGTTAGTTGATGCGATAATGGCACCCCATACTCTTGCGATTACGCAAAGCCGCCTGCGTAATCACATAGGCCGTATGCGAGCCATGGAAAAGCTGAATCAGCTCCGGCGTAATATGGGTATGTTTATAAAAATCATGAATATGGCGCGAAAGCTCGCGTAAATCTTGAAAGGCACGGCGTAAACGCGCTGTGGTGCGCGTAATGCCCACATAATTCCACATGGTATGGCGCACCGTAGCCCAATCTTGCGCCACCAACGCCGGGTCGTCATTTTTCTCACGCCCAATGTGCTCCCAATCGGGTATAGCATGGGATAAATCTGCAGAAATACTATCTTCTCCGCGGCTACGTGCTGCAATATCCTTACCTGCTGCATGCCCCCAAGTAATAGCCTCCAGCAAAGAGGTGCTAGCCAGACGATTGGCCCCATGCACACCAGTGCACGCGCATTCCCCAATGGCATACAAGCCATACAATTCTGTACGGCCGTGTAAATCTGTTAAAATACCGCCGCAAAAATAATGCGCCGCCGGCACCACAGGGATAGCTTCTTTACGAATATCTATACCCACCTCAGCGCAGGTTTTAAACACTGTGGGGAAGCGTTTTTCTAAATCTTGCTTAATCTCGCTCACATCTAAATATAAGCACGGCGCCCCGGTGGAGAGCATTTCATTGACCATGGCCTGAGACACAATATCACGCGGTGCCAAGTCTTTACGCTCATCATATTTTTGCATAAATGCCTCACCTTTTTCATCCAAAAGGCGCGCCCCTTCACCGCGCATGGCCTCGGTAATAAGATGGCATTGCTGGCGTCTTTTACTGTACAGCGCCGTGGGGTGAAATTGCATAAATTCCACATTGGCCAAGGCCACTTGCGCACGATGCGCCATGGAAATGGCCGAGCCCACACAAGAAGACGCATTGGTAGAGTGCAAAAACACAGACCCTACACCGCCGCTGGCCAAAATAGTCCACGGTGCCAAAATGGTTTGTACCTGCTTAAGCTCGGCATTATACACATAGGC
Organism: uncultured Desulfovibrionaceae bacterium; assembly: GCA_964367875.1. Classification (GTDB taxonomy): domain Bacteria; phylum Desulfobacterota; class Desulfovibrionia; order Desulfovibrionales; family Desulfovibrionaceae; genus CAYJAD01. Next base: position 4,960 of record CAYJAL010000117.1, read on the forward strand.
TCCGGCGCAGCGATTTTCCACCCTATAGCGAAATTCCGAACGCCGCGCATGGTGGCGCGAGGTTAAAAGGTCAATGGCATGGCATTGTAAAAGGCAAGTAATACGTGGATGTTCGCGCACGGCCTCGGTAAGAGCCTGCATGATGGAAGCGCCTGTATAATCAGCCGTATGCAAAATGCGCGAGCGGCTATGCCCGCCTTCGCGCGTTAAATCCCATACTTTTTTGCCGGCAGATTCTTTGGTATCAAAGGGTACTTTCACCCTTTGCATAAGCAAATGCTCCACCACCTTGGGGCCTTCGCTGCACAGATTTTTTACCGCCTTGCCATAATTATATTTATGGCCGGCATCCAAAATATCTTGCTCCAAGGCGGCATCATCATGGGGCTCTGCTGAGCTATAAATGATACCCCCTTGCGCCAATTCGGAATTTCCGCCGCCAAGATCTTGCTCGGAAGAAATAAGCAGCACATCCACGCCCCCATCGGCGAGGGTTAAGGCAGCACTGCATCCGGCAAGACCGGAACCTATAATAAGCACTTGGCTATGACGACGGATTTCCATATTCATTCCTTATAAACCAGCATCTATGCACGCTTGTAACATTCTATCCAAGGAGGCCTTGGCAGGGGCTTTTTGCTCTTCGGGCACAGTAACCACCTCTGCCTTGCCATCATAAATAGCTTGCAAAGTATCAAAAAGTTTTTCATCAGTAACCTTTGCCATATCAGAACAATACACAGAACGCAAAGGCACCACTTGGCAATGCTTGGCATAATCATCACGCAAACGCTCCACCAAATTACCCTCGGTACCCACCACCACCGTGCTGCCCCTAGGAGCATTTTTCACACATTCAATAAGATAGGTGGTAGAACCGGAACCATCGGCCGCATCCACCACAGCGTGAGCACACTCAGGGTGCACCACCACTTGGCAACCTTGATACTCCTGACGCATGGCTTCTATTTGCCTAGCTGAAAATTTAGCATGGATAGCACAACATCCCGGCCAAAGGAGCATTCTTGCCTTGAGCGCCGCTTCCATATCTATACGCTCACCGCCACCTTGCACATTGAGTACATGCCAGTCCTTTTCCGTAAGACCCAGCTTTACCGCCGTATTTTGCGCAAGGTTTTTATCCGGTAAAAAGAAGACATAGCCATCGTCACCGGCTTCTTTCAAAGCCCATTCAAGCATTACCTTGGCATTGGCAGAAGTACACACAGCGCCGCCAAAGCGACCCACTATGCTCTTTACCGCCACAGAAGTATTCACATAGGCCAAGGGGATAACCTTACGCCCCAAAGCGCTGGCAGCCGCATGCACCTTGGTCATAACCTTTTCCAGCAAAGGTGCCGGCGTCATCTGCGACATAACGCAATTGGCTCTGGCATCGGGAATATGCACTGTCTGGCCAGGGCGCGCCAACAATGCCGCCGATTCTGCCATAAAATAGACGCCGCATAAAATCACATGCGGCGCCGAAATACCCGCCACCTTGCGAGCTAATTCCAAAGAATCTCCTGTAATGTCACAATGCTCCACCACCTCTTCACTTTGGTAGTGGTGACCCATAATACACACCTTGTCGCCCAAGGCATCGCGTAATTCATATATATCTTCAAAGCTCATAGTATTTCCTTTTGATTTTATATTTTATTTTTGTGGGGGAGGAAAATTTTTTTCTTGATATGCTTGTTGGGGGAAAACCTTTTTTGAAAAAAAGGTTCTTCCCCCAAACCCCCTTT
>CAYJAL010000118.1:0-6613 GCA_964367875.1 uncultured Desulfovibrionaceae bacterium
GGGAAGGAGAGGGACTTTTTGGCGCTAGCAAAAGCCCTCTCCTTCCCCCCCACAAAAAACTAAGCAAAGTATTTTACAAGCTCTACCATAACTTCTTGTACGGGCTCTTCGGGCCAGATATAGCGGCCGATGAGCGCCAGCATGGCGCCGCCGACACCGCATTTACATACAGTACCGAGGAATCGCCCTACCATGGCCCCAAAGGCGGCATCGTAGGCTTCTTTAGTGGGTCGCCCTTTGGCTTTTTCCATGACGAAGCAGCCAATCCACGCACCTATGAGGGCACCTATGAGGGCGCCAAGGCCAAAGAACAGCGGCGCCAAGAGTATGGCACCAATGATGGCGCCTACTACTCCGGCAAAGGTGCCGGACGAGGAAGAGCCGTATTTTTTTGCTTTGACCACTTGTAGGGCAAATTCCAGCACTTCACCTATAACGGCAAAGCCTGTGAGCATCACAAAAAACCATATATCCATGGACGCTGCGTCGGGATAGACATAGGCCCATAAGCCCACCAATCCTAGAATAATCCAGTTGGCGGGCAAGCCAAAAATGTTTAAAAACAAGATGAAACCCAACAAGCCCATAAAGCCTGCCACCAAAAAATTGGCGATGATATAGGGTACGGTTATTTCCATTATTTTTCTCGTAAATCCTGTACGCGTACGGCTTTCCCTTCAGTGGTAGGGATGGTGCCGGAAGCTACCAATTCTACCTTAGGCGTTACAAGGATTTCATCGCGCAGGCGACCGGTAATATTCTTTTGTAAGGCGCGTAAAATACGCATATCTTCCACAAAGCATTCCTCGCGAATTTCCACTTGCACGCGCATATGATCGGCAACACCGTCATTTTCAAGGATAATAAGATAATTCTGCCCCACTTCGCGGAAGGTCATAATCACTTGCTCAATCTGCATGGGGTAAATATTTACACCCTTAAGGATAAACATATCATCGGCGCGGCCTAAAATTCTGTCTATGCGGCGATGCTTACGCCCACAGGCGCATTCACCGGGTAAGAAGCGCGTTAAGTCGCGAGTACGGTAGCGTAAAATGGGCATACCCTGACGACAAAGACAGGTCATGACCAGCTCACCCACTTCACCATCGGGCACAGGCTCACCGGTTTCAGGGTTAATAATTTCTGCAATATAGGCATCTTCCCAAACGTGCATGCCATTTTGCTCTTGGCATTCAAAGGCTACGCCGGGGCCATTCATTTCAGAGAGACCGTAGGAATTATATACCTTCATATCAAAAAGATTTTCAATGCGACGGCGATATTCTTCGGTATAGGGCTCTGCACCGATAAGGGCAATGCGTAAAGGGAGATCGCGGGGATTTTCTCCGGCTTCTTCCAAGTGTCCACCAAGAATAAGGGCGTAGGAAGGCAAAATATGCACTACTGTGGTTTGAAAATCCTTCACAAGCTTAAGCTGACGGCGTGAATTACCGGCACCGGCAGGAATGGTGAAACAGCCTAAACGCTCAGAACCATAATGAATGCCTAAACCACCAGTAAATAAACCGTAACCGGACATATTTTGGAAAACGTCCTCGCGGCGCACTCCCACCATGTGCATACTGCGCGCCATAAGATCTGCCCAAGAATTCAGGTCATTTTGGGTATGACAAATGGCCGTGGGCGTTCCTGTGGTTCCGCTGGAAACGTGCATGCGCACAATGTCGGCTTGCGGCACACAAAGCAGACCTGTGGGATAATTATTGCGTAAATCATCCTTGGTGGTAAAAGGTATTTTACGTATATCTTCAAGGCTTTGAATACCAGAAGCATCAACGCCCGCTGCATGCAATCTTTCCGCATAGAAGGAACATTTGCCGGATTGTTCTACAGTGGTGCACAGGCGTGCCAATTGGGTATTTTCTATTTCTTCACGAGACCAAAGCTCGGCTTTATCAAAAATTTCCATGCTCTCTCACTTATTTTTTACAATGCGCAGCATAGGCGCGTAATAATCCAAAACATCCTGCCAACATCATTTGCCCATGGGGCGCAATATATTGCCCATGGCCGCGTAACATTTCACGCTGTGGCCCCAAGATAAAGGTGGGGGCAAAGGAACCTGCCTCGGCATCTCTTGCGCCAAAAACTGTTCCATGGCCGCCGCTGGCGCGTACCTCTTCATCGGGAAGCCAGCCCAAACGAAATTCCTGTAAATCATGCAATAATTCTTCTAAGTTACGCTGACCGGTGTGGTGCTCATAAATACCGGAAACCTGCCCTTTATACACCAGCATGGCTATGGTGTGACTATTGCCCACATTCACAATGGTAATACCTTCACGCTGCGAGCGCGCTTGCACTTCCGGGGTACATAAAGCCCCCAGCACCGCCGCTGTGCCTGTATCTGCCACAGGGCCACCGCTCAGCTTTTGCAAAGTGGCAAGGCGCGTAAAGGAAGGACATTGCTCTGCCACATCGGTATACAGCCAATGCTCCGGCTGGGTAGATTGGGTCAATAAGTCGCGCCAAGCCTGCATGCGCCCTTGGCGATTGCCCTGCATATGTACACCATGGTCTTGCACCGAGGCCACCACGGCATGAGGCATGGGCAGGGCCCATTGTCGTAAGGTATTTTCCCATAAGGCAGGGTCATAATCCGTCACATAAATAGGTACAGCCCCATGAGGAGCGCAAGGGCAAATCTTTACTCCCAGTGCTTTCACCCGCTCTAGATCATCGTGCAAAGCTGCGGAAGCTTCCAATGTGCAGGCCACCGTATATCCGGCTTGAATATGTTCGCGCACGGCCTTAAAAAAGCCACCGCCAGTATTATGACCATACAGCCATACATCCTTACCTTGCGTCGTAAAATACTCTATTTTTTGACGAATCAAACGCGCCGGCGAGGGCAAAACAAATTGCGGCCAATTCTCTGGCGTGGTATGCGGTAAGGCTAAAAGTACATCTTGCGTACCGGAACCAATATCTAAAAGCAGAACCGGCCCCGTTTTTTGTAAAAAAGAAAAACTGTCTAAAAACATAATCACCCCATATATACAATGGCTTATAAAATACCATTTTATAAAAAAGGCATCATACGCATAAGCTTGCAAGTAGGCAAGTGACAACAGGCATCTGGGGTGAATTTTACTTTTATGTAAAAATCCTTGCCCCCTTACCCCCTTTCACATGACAAGCAGCATAGCGAAACAAGCGCCATCTACAGTCATATTAGTATTTGAAAAAAAAGAGCACTGCATATAAAGTTCTTAACAGAAAAAAGCCCCTATCCTTTCAATATTGCGGAGCCACAATGCCCTATCCTCAAAGCATAGATATGAATAAAATTCAGCCTTTACAATGTGACACCTTTAATAATGTTACCCTTTTACCCATGGTGGGCGATATTACCAGCTACACACAAACCTATGCTTTGGGCGCCTTTGCAGATAAAAAGCCCCTACACCATGTGCGACGCATGATTCAAAAAGATGCGCATTTTTACCACCTACCCTATGTAGAGCCTTGGTATTTTTCCCCCCAAGAAGTTATTTATGGCGGTATTTTCTTTATGCATTGGGGGCATTTTCTTTTAGAAAATTTACAAAGACTTTGGTATGCCAAGGAAAAAAATCTTCCCATTGTCTGGACTGGCGTTAATGGCTTTACCTATACCCCTGGGCAATTCAAATCATGGCAAGAGGAAATTTTTCACGCTTTAGGTATTGAAAACACGCATATTTTCCTTACAGAGCCTACGCAATTTGCTAAGGTGCACTTTCCACAGCCTGGCTCCGGCATCAATACACATTTACATCCGCAACAGGTGGATTTTTTGGGCTATCACGAAGAAAAAGTCATTAAGGGAAAGTATGTGTACTTTTCTCGTGCAAAAACCCGCAGTTGCTCCAATGAAGAGCACATAGAAAAGATACTTACACGGCGTGGCTGGCACATAATTTATCCCGAAGAGCTCACGGTAAAAGAGCAATTGCACGCCATGAGCACGGCGCAAGTATGCTTTATGATTGGCGGTTCGGCGCAGCATACCATGCTTTTTACCAAAAATTTACAAAGCCGTTTTATTGTTATTCCGCGTGAGCACACAGAAAGTTTTAACCTCATTGCCCATAGCAAGTCCGACGATTATTTTTTATTTTATCTTCCCAAAAGCGTCCAATTTTCTGATCAATACGATGAAGCTAATGATGTTTTCACTTTAGATATAAGCATCTTAGAAAATACACTTGAACAGACAAACGATTTTACGCAAAATTTACAAAACTTTCCCCAGCTCTTTTCTAGACCTGAGCCCTTAGAAGAAAAACACCTCACAGTACCTGTATGGTATACGGATCCCCTCCCTACTCTTAGTGATGAAAAAGCTGCGCATTATCAGGCTTATTTTCTCTATGAGCAAAAAAAATACCGTGATGCGTATACCATTTTCCAGCATTTGCAAAAGAGAAATGTCTTGGATGAAAATATGCAGCTTGATTTTTTTCATGCTGCACAACAATGCCATCTACAACACAATGCCAACATCGCCCTTCCCTTGGAAAAACACTGCTATTATAAAAAGCTGTACAAAAGAAATATTGATAAAAACAGTCAAGTTACCAGAAATTATAAAAAACTTACAGACCTCTATCTTATAGAGGGTAATATACAAGCTGCCATTGCCTTACAAGAGGAGCTCTATGAAAAAAACCCTCATTGGAGTAAACCGTTAGCGCGTATAGCTTCCATTTACACTATGACGCAACAATGGAAAAAAGCCCTTGAATATGCGCAAAAAGCTGTAGAAATAGAACCACATAAACTACAACACGTGGCAGAATTGGCTCGATGCCTTATACATAATAAAGAGTATGAGGCGTGTAAAAAGCTCTTAGGGCAGACATTGCACAAGCACCCCACATGGAATGAAGGCTATCTGCAACTGGCCACTGTGCATAGTGCCCAAGGAGCTTTGGATAAAGCCATAGCTTGCGTAGAAAAATCCTTACACATGGTTCCAGATAATTTTATTGCTAAAGAGCAATTGGCCACCTATTTGCGCCTTAAAGGGAAACATAGCGATGCTGTAACTCTTTTAGCCCAAGCCTTGCAACAAAACCCTCGCCAAGCAGAAAAACATGCCCAAAATGCACGCGTGTATGCTCATAATGGCGACTATGCCAAGGCTGTGGAGCATGCGCGCCAGGCCGTCGCATTAGAACCGCGCAATTATATTTGCAAGGCGCACCTTGCCACCTATTTAACGAAGAATAAGCAGTACGAGGAAGTACTACAGCTTATGCAGGATGCCGTGCATAAAAATCCTTTTTGGAGCGAACCCCATGCGCAATTTGCAGCCATAGAAGATGCCCTTGGAAACACAAAAAAGGCCATATACCATGCGCGCCGCGCCGTGGCCGTGGAGCCCTATGACAGAGTGCGCAAAAACGAGCTTGAAGCCTATCGCATAAAGGAGCTCTCAGCCCAAATTCCGCCTGAACATTTGGAATATGTGCTGCACAAAAGGCTTACTCCATCGCGCATACGTATTCAATCCTATATCGATATATTGAATGCGCAAAGCTATTTGGAAGTTGGCGTTTTTCGTGGCAGAACCTTTTTATATTTGGACGTTCCTTTTAAAATAGGCGTTGACCCCAACTTCCAATTTAATGTCCAAGACTTTGCCCATGAAAATTGCCTTCTTTGCGAAAAAACATCCGATGATTTTTTTGAAAAATTCCCTGAGCTCGCTGCAAATTTACACCATGCCTATCAAAACAAAGATTTTAAATTTGATGTAATATTTTTAGATGGCCTGCATACCTATGAGCAAACTCTTAAAGATTTTGAAAATACCCTCCCCTATAGTCATGAGAAAACTCTTTGGATTATAGATGATACGGTACCCAGTAATTATTTTTCTGCCATGAATTCACAAAGCCGCAGCCAAGAACTCAGAACCTGCGCAGGGCTTTCTCAAGAACCTGCTTGGCATGGGGACGTATTTAAAGCCATCTTTGCTATTCATGACAAATATCCAGAATTTTCCTATTGCACACAAGTGAATAATGGCAACCCACAAACCATAGTCTGGCGCACACAAACGCCTACTAAACGCAAACCTGTATTTACCACAACGCAGGCAATCGAGCATATGCGCTATGAAGATTTTATAGAATACGCTTGGGTCATGCACCCTGTCATCGACGCACAAGTATTAGGGAAAATATTTACCAATATAAACCCTTTAGACTACAAAACAGGCAAAGAGCATTCTTTAATCATCTCACCTCTCATCACTGACAAAGAAAAGGAATATGCGCATAAAAACAAAGAATTACAAGACTATATAGCTCAACTTTCACAAGAAAAAGAACTTTCAACAAATGAAATACTCTTACTCAAAGACAAAATCACGCATCTAATGCAAGAAAACGTCATTTTGCAAAAAGAAAATGCGATCTTGAAAAAACACTTATAAAAATATGTAAAATAAAAAAACATAACATACTAAAATAACAGCCCCTTACATTTTTAACACAAAAAAGTTACATTTTTTTGAAAAAAATGCTTGCCAAGACCTCACCAATTTTATATACCTTCTTTCGCGCCGAGGTGGTGGAACTGGTAGACACGCTATCTT
>CAYJAL010000119.1:0-6506 GCA_964367875.1 uncultured Desulfovibrionaceae bacterium
CTGCACTTTGAACTGGTCATTGCGCATACTCCAATCCATAACTTTGCCCATCCACGCAGCCTTATTAAACAAAGAAGGTTTTTCTCCGGAAATGCTGGAGAACATCTCCTTGCCGCGTTGGATGGTTTTAAGATTGGTATTATCTTGCATTGTATCTCCTCAAAATTAAATGGGTGAAAAACAATAATACATAGTAACAAACCATGTATTCAATCCTTAGTTTTGCCTTTCTATCACCAAATTAAGCTAAGGTCAATATTGTGCCGAAAATCACTTTATTTGTAGGAAAAAAAATCAAAAAAAGACCTTTTTTACCAAAAAGACAAAAAAAGGCTCATATGCAATACATATGAACCTCATTTAATACGGTATTTCGCAGTATTTTACTTTGTTTTTTTGCTAAATTGCTTTAACACTATTTTTGCTGTTTTATCACCATTTTTTGCCGCCAGCTTATACCACTGCTCTGCTTGGCTAATATCACGCGCCACGCCGGTGCCTTGTTCATACATATAACCAAGGCTAAATTGCGCCGCGGCGTCGTTTTGCTCTGCTGCTTTACGGTACCATTCCACGGCCTTATCATAATCGGGAGCAGCTATTTTACCTTGCTCGTACATATAGCCCAAATTATATTGCGCAGGAGCATAGCCCTTTCCTGCAGCCTTGCTGTAGTATTCAAAAGCTTTCATAAAATCTTTTTCAAAGCCGCGCCCTTCGGCATACATAAAAGCCAAATTATTTTGCGCCTTCATATGATCTTGATCAGCCGCTTTTTGAAACCAGTACGCTGCTTTGGCATCGCTTTTCTTAACACCTCTTCCATACAAATAAGCCCAGCCTAAAGAATATTGCGCATCAGCAAGGCCTTGTTCTGCGGCCTTTTCATTCCACTCTACCGCCTTGGTTTCGCTTTTCTTTGTGCCAAGGCCGTGCGTATACATATAGGCTAAATTATAGCGAGCAATGGCATGGCCACTTTCTGCAGCCTTGGTGAACCATTTCACCGCTTCACGCGTATTTTTCTTAGTGCCTTGCCCGCGCGCAAGGGCGCCGCCATAGGAATTTTGCGCGCTCACATCACCGGCCTTAGCCGCCTTGGCATACCATGAAGTGGCGGTTTTAGGGCTACGTTTCACCCCTTCTCCTGTATCGTACAGGCGCCCCACAAAGTACATGGCTTCGGCATTGCCCTCTTTGGCCAAGGGTTCAAGCAAGGTAAAAGCCGCCTTAAAATCCTTCTTTTCAATGGCTTTTTGCGCATCTTTCAAGCCCTGAGCTATACGCGCATCTTGCGTTGTCTGCGCATCAGGTGCCGCTCCTTGCTGGCCTTGCCCTGCTTGTTCCGCCAGAGCAGGAGAAGAAGTGGCATCCTTAGCAAGAGGCGAAGGCGCAATGGCCGCCATGGCAGAAGAAGCCCATAGCAAAACACATACACAGCTTATATATTGTAATTTTTTCACACATGCCTCGAAAATAGTAAAATTCATACATGCTTTTTAGACAATTTTTGCCTTTTGTCAAGTAAGCCCTAGGATTCTAAATCGTATTTTTTCAATTTATTTTGCAATGTTGCGCGAGTTATACCCAGACGGCGCGCGGCTTCACTTTTATTATCATCCACATCGGTAAGGGTTTGCTCAATGGCTTTACGCTCCACCATATCTAAGGATAAACCCGATAGAGAAAAAGCCTCTGCCGTAGCGCTTTCTTCCGGCAAAGCTACACCGTGTACGGTGAGAGGCAGTTCTTTTTCCGTAATAGTATCCCCAAGGCACATGATGACCGCGCGTTCCACAGCATTTTCTAATTCCCGCACATTACCCGGCCAAGCATAGCGCAGCATGGCGTCCAAGGCTTGGGGCGAAAAACCTTTAATCTGCTTACGATTACGCTGCGCGAAACGCTCTAAAAAATGCGCCGCCAAAAGGGGTATATCTTCTTGCCTTGCGCGCAAAGAAGGTACCTCTATGGTAATAACATTGAGGCGAAAGTATAAATCTTCGCGAAAATTACGCGCCTTTACTTCTTCTAAAAGATCCCTATTGGTAGCCGCCATAATGCGCACATCCACAGAAATGGGCGTATCAGAGCCCACGCGCTGCACCTCGCCCTCTTGCAAAGCGCGCAAAAGCTTGGCTTGCAAAAGCAGGGGCATCTCCCCTATTTCATCCAGAAAAAGCGTACCTTCATGCGCTTGCACAAAGCGCCCTTCACGCTTTTTATCGGCGCCGGTAAAGGCACCGCGCTCATGGCCAAAAAGCTCGGATTCCAGAAGATGCTCCGACAAAGCCGCGCAATTCACAGTCACCAAGGTTTTATCTGCACGCGCACTGCCTTGGTGTAGCGCTTTGGCCACCAATTCCTTCCCTGTACCGGAAGGGCCGCTGATAAGCACTGTAGCTTCTGTTGGCGCCACCGTGGTAATCATATGCCGCATATCTTCCACAGCCTTACTACGCCCTAAAATTCCCGGAATGGCAGAATTTTCACTCAATTGGCGCCGCAATTCTCTATTTTCCACCGAAAGCCGACTATGCTCCAAGGCGCGGGATAACGTATTTTGCAATACATCAAAATCTAAAGGCTTGAGCAAATAATCATAGGCTCCTATGCGCAAAGCTTCCACCGCCGTTTCCACCGAAGAATACGCCGTCATTAAAATTACCGGTAAAGCAGGATTATAGGCCAAAATACATTGCAAAGCCTCAATGCCGTGCATACGTGCCATACGCACATCCATAAGCACAGCATCCACAGCCTGCTCTTGCACCTTTGCCACGGCCTCATCGCCATCATGGGCTTGGCAGACATCATATTCCCAAGAGTTAAGCATCATGCCCAGCATATGCCCATGGGCAAGATCATCATCCACTACTAAAATTAACGCTTTATCCTTCATGATGAATACCTTTTTCTGCGATAAGTGGTAAAAGTATATGCACTGTGGTACCGCTGTTTTCTTGTGTCACCCTGGCCACAAGGGATTTTTTTTCTTCTTTAACACGTCGAGAAGTCATGTAAATTTCTCCCCCGTGGGCTTCAATAATTTTATGCACAGTGGCTAAACCCAAACCGGTACCTTGCCCCTTGGTGGTAAAATAGGGGTCAAAAATATGTGCCATATGCTCCTCGGCTATACCCTGTCCGGTATCTTTAATATCTATGGCTAAAAACTTCTGCTTAAGCACGCCCACGGTGATAGTGACTTTACCGCCCTCAGGCATGGCCTCCATGGCATTTAAATAAATATTCAACAAAGCCTGCCCAAAACGATCCACATCTAAAAGCACCATGGGCAAAGGACGCTTGGGGCGACGCAATACAAATTCCACCCTATGCTTGGCAGCATCAGGGCGTACCAAGAGTATGCAATGGTCAAGCACTGTAACAATATCCACAGCTTTAGTATGTATATCTGTGGGGCGAGAAAGGCCTATAAGGTCTGTAATAACACGGTTTAAGCGCTCCACCTCACGCACCATCACCTGAGCAGCCTCCCTATCGGCGCTGCCTTGCGCAAAGCGCTGCCCAAAATACGTGGCATAGCCTTTAATGGAGCTGAGTGGATTACGAATTTCATGCGCCACGCCGGCAGCAAGATTACCAATGGCAGCCATCTTTTCCTTGCGGCGTATTTCTTCTTCCAGCTCACGCACTTGTCCTTCTGCCACCCATTGGCGACGGCGCGATTCCTGCGCACGCTGGGCATAATACAAAGCTAGAAGCAAGGCAGCCCCCACCAAGGTTACGCCTGAAGCAAGAAAAAAAACATATACCCTATCTTGCTTTTGCCCGGCTTCAAAGGGGCCTATATCTAAGCCCAAAAAAATGAGCGGATGGATTTTTTGCACAGAAGGCTTTTGCGTAGAAGGCTCTCGTGCTCTGGGGGGTAAAATAACATCGCCGGGCATGCGCATAGGGGCATTTCCCCTACGCCGAGATTGCTCAGGGTGTAGCCTGACTGGAGGCTGCGTGGGCATAAATTCCCTATAAATCACAAAAGTTTCTTTATCATCTATATGGGCTATAAACCATTGTAAAGAGCTACCCTCTACCGGCCGGGATATATTTCTCAGCAAAGACTCGTTCAGCTCTTCTCCATCTACACGCAAAACACTGCCCAAACGCGTCACATCATTATGCGCTAAAACAGTGCCGTCCGGCATAAGCACCGACACAAAACGTACATCGGCATTGACCAGTTCTTGAAGCGTTCTTTGTAATTGCACTGGCGCTTTTTGGCGCATACTCATGCGCACAGAGCCTTCCACCGCATAAATAAGCGCTGCCCCCTCACCCAAGAGCAGGCGCACCATGCTATTCTCATTACGCCCAAAGGACAAAATAAGCACAGTGCCCACCACCAATACCAACACGCCTATGGCGCCAAAGAGAGGCCATAGCACAGTGGAAAGTGGAGATTTTTTTAGTATTTCCTCCGTGGAGGAAGAAGAAGTATTTGTGGGTAGCATAAGACAACATACCTTTATGGGGCTGTAAAGACAAGCCCAAGTTCAAGAATCTTAATTTTTGGCATATTTTTTGCAATAAACCACTAAAATCAACACCCACACCTTGCCCTCAGCAAGGAAAATATATATAGCTAAAAAGCTAAAGAACACGGAGACAACATGCAGCATCATACATATATATGCTCTATGCTCTGCCTATTGCTTCTTGGCCTAAGCCATACAGCCTCAGCCCAAAATTCCCGCTGGAGCTCTGAGCTTAGCCCAGAACAACAAGCGCAAGCAGAAGCTATTTTACAAGAAGCAGCGCCACACATAAAGGCACTGAGACAAGAACTCGTCAATAAAATACAAGAACTTAAAAATTTTTCATACAACCAAGAACAAGATCAACAAAGCCTTGCCACACTAGGGCATGAATTACACGAACAAAGACAAGCATTAAGGCAAGCTCTAAAAGATCTGGATGAAAAGCTCATCCAAGAATTAGGGGTATCCCTCCATGGCTACAGAGGAAGAGATTGTAATAACCTCACCAAGGAGCGCTTGGGAGAGAAAAACGCCTTGCAAAAATACACCTCTGACCGTGCACACCACATAGATCACTAAAATATTAACAAAATCCATTCAGCGCAGCTTTGAAAAAGGCTGCGCTTTTTTCACCTCTCCCCCACCCCATCGCTACTGAACAAAAAATATACACCTGTATAATTTTTATACAGGTGCTTTTTACATTTGCATAAAAATTATACACGCAAAATACAGCACAGAGAGTATGAAAAAATATTACGTTATATTATCAAAGCGTTAAAACAAACACAACACTTTGGCACAGCACTTGCAATATCTAAAATACAAATCATACAAAAATGCTATGAACATCTTACATTAAGGATATAACATGAACTCTATGAAAAAAATCATACCCTCCCTCGCTTTTGTACTCCTCGCAGGCGGTAGCCTTTATGTTAGTGACGCTAAAGCTTATGGCTGCCCCTGCGGTGCCGGGCATGACTTCGGGCACAATTCTAGGCACGGTGCTCACATGATGCAAGAAAATAGCAACATTACGGACGAACAGCGCCAAGAAGCACGCAAACTTGTAGAACAAGCTCAAGAAAAAATGAGCCTCATCAAGCAGCAACTCTTTGTAAAACATGAAGAATTAAAAGCCTTACAAAATGCTGCCACACCAGATGTAAAGGCTGTATCGCAAAAAGCTACAGAAATTTCACAGCTTGAGCAAAGCCTAGCCACAGAAAGAAAAACACTGGGCGAAGCCATCGACAAAGCCCTAGGCCTTGAACCCGGCACTCATAGTTTCGGACGCCACGGTAAAGGGCATGGTATAGGCAGAGGCATGGGACACGGGATGGGACACGGCGCACCACACGAAAGGAACCATAACATGGGCCGCGGCCACAATATGTAAATGTAAAATAAAAACGTAAAACCTCCATAACAACTACGGCGACCTACATCGCTTTTATATATACGGTAAGCGGCTTCATCCACCGCTAGGCAAAGAAACATAAATATAAACTCCTCCTTTTATACACTCAACCCCCTCCTCCTTTGGCCATCGAGTTCTTCGGTGGCCCTTTTTTATGAGCGCTGGCCATACTCAGAACAAAAAAACAGTATCTTCACGCAACGACACACACGATAACATACTTTAAATATTAAATTTTATTTTATAAAAATAAAAAATAGTATTTTTTTAACATTTTTTTATTTTATTGCTTGACAAACACCCCCCTTTCCCATAGATTGTCTTTCTGGTTGTTGCACAACCGCATGTCGCGGGGTGGAGCAGTTCGGTAGCTCGTCGGGCTCATAACCCGAAGGTCGTAGGTTCAAATCCTGCCCCCGCAACCAAGAGAATTCAAGCCCTTACGGTGAAAACTGTAAGGGCTTTTTCTGTATTTAAGTATTTTTTGGCCACTATAGGTACTACATAGGTACTACATGCCGTGAAATGAAGCTTTTTTATTCCTCTCCCTACTGCCGCATGTAGTACCTACTTTGAAGATA
>CAYJAL010000120.1:0-6459 GCA_964367875.1 uncultured Desulfovibrionaceae bacterium
GCATTCCATTGGTCAGAATTGGGAAAGAAGAGCGCAGCGCCATATTTGTCTTTACCAAAATCGCGGATCATGATTTGTGCTTCGTCACTAACCACCCAATCGGCGAATTTTAAAGCTTCGTCTTTATGCACATCTTTAAAGCGCTCGGGATTTACGCGGATAAGAGCGATGAGGTTGAGCATTCTTTTATCATTTTCTACTAAAATTTCTAAACTTAAGTCATTTTTGAGTGTAAGCCAAGTGGCACGGTCCATGAGCACATAGGCTTGTTCTTTGTTGGTATAAAGCGTTGTGGCCTTATTGCCCTTAGCGCCGTCCGCAAAACGCATATACCATTCACCTTCTGGGGTGATGTTGGCTGCTTTCCAAAGCTGCATTTCTTTAACGTGGGTTCCTGAATTGTCGCCGCGGGTAATAAAAGGAGCCTTGGCGGCGGCAATGGCTTGTAAGGCCTTGGTTATATCTTTTTCGCCCTTAATTTTCGCAGGGTCATTTTTGGGGCCTAAGATTACAAAATCATTATACATAACATCGCGGCGATCCAAGCCAAAACCTTCTTTGATAAAGGCGTCCTCAAGGCTTCGGGCATGCACTACCACAAGGTCAAAGTTGCCGCTTTTGGCTTTTTTTAGTGTGGCGCCTGTGCCTGCTTTTTCATAAGTTACGGGAATGCCGGTTTTTTTAGTGAATGTTTCAGCAAGCAAGGGAATGATGCCCGCATCCACAGGGCCAATGGTGCTGGAAAGGCGCAATGTTTTTTCTGCGGCTTTAGCAGAAAGGGTGAAGCTTAGGAACATAAAGCAAAATGCCAAAGAAAAGATGGAGAGTTTGCGTAACATAGTTGCTCCTTAGGTTAAAGGTTGTAAGTTTAAAGAGTTTACAGTATGTTGTTGTAACGCAATGTGTATAACAAAAAAAAAGTTATTTGTCTTGTTTTTTGCTTTGGTAAAATAATTATAGTATATCGATGACAATGGCTAATTGAGAGATATAATAAAATATGTTAACTTCTCTGGCACTTATATTTGTGACAGGATTTTCAGCGGCTTATTTGTGCGCCAAGCTTGGCATACCGCGTATGGTGGGCATGCTTGGGGCGGGTGTGGCCTTAGGCCCTCACGCTCTTGACCTATTAGACGCCACCATATTGCTTATTTCACCTGACATTCGGCAATTTGCTTTTGTGATAATCTTGCTTAAAGCAGGTTTTGCCCTGCAACTTAAAGATATGCAAAAAATGGGAAGACCTGCTTTTCTTTTGGCATGTATTCCGGCTTCTTGTGAAATCGCAGCCTTTGTGCTTTTTGCGCCAACTCTGTTTAATATAACGCTTTTGCAAGCGGCACTCATGGGTACTATTGTGGCGGCGGTGTCGCCTGCTGTGGTGGTTCCAGCCATGATCACGCTCATGGAACGCGGTTATGGAGTGGCTAAAAATATTCCGCAAATGCTACTCACGGGTGCTTCCTTAGATGGGATATTTGTGGTGGTTGTTTTTTCTTCGCTCCTGAATATTACGCAGGGGGGCATTGCCGAAGGGGTGCAATGGCAGCACTTTTTGCGCATTCCTTTGTCCATAGGCCTTGGTGTTTTTGTGGGAATTTTGGCAGGATATGTGGCCGCGGCGTATTTTTCTTTTTTTATAAAACATGGTCAAGAATTTACGCCCACGCTAAAAATCATTGCTCTGTTGTGTATGTCTATGGGGTTGCTTTTTTTAGAAAAAGTTATACCGAACTCGTATGCTTTTTCTGCCTTGCTTGCCATAATGACCATGGCCATAATCATACGATATAAAAGCACATCAACTCTTGTGACGGAGCTGTCGCGGAGTTTGGGCAAATTTTGGCAGGTGGCCGAAGTTTTACTCTTTGTGTTGGTGGGGGCTGCTGTGGATGTGCGCGTGACCCTGGATCTTGGCTTCATGGCCGTGGGAATGCTTGGTATTTCATTGATATTCCGCTCTGTTGGCGTGCTTATGGCACTTTTGTTTACCAAGCTTACTTTTAAAGAGCAGGCTTTTTGCGTTATGGCCTATTGGCCAAAAGCCACGGTGCAAGCGGCCATAGGTTCTGTGCCCTTGGCCATGGGTATAGCCGGTGGTGAAAGCATGCTCAGCATGGCTGTGCTTGCCATAGTGCTTACGGTGCCCCTTGGTGTATGTATAGAAAAAGTTTATGCAAGATTATTGAATAAAAATTAATTGATAGAATTTCCCCCATGAAAAAAATGGAGTATACAACATGAAATCAGTCCTCACTACATGTGGTTATTGTGGTTGCGGGTGTAATTTTTATGTGGATGCAGCGCAAGATTTTAGCGGATGGCGCATTGTAGGCATTCGCCCAAAGCCCGATCACCCTGTAAACTTGGGTATGCTTTGTGCCAAGGGTTGGCTTGGACATGGTTTTGTGCAGCATCACCAAAGGTTACGCTCGCCAAAAATCCGCCAAGCAGACGGCTCTTTTCAAGACGCCACATGGGATGAAGCCATTGCTTTAATAGCCAAAAAGTGGAATGCTGTGCGCGCTGTTTCGCCTGAAAGTTTTGCTGTGTTCAGTTCTGCAAGGTGTACCAATGAAGAAAATTATTTAGCGGTAAAATTGGCGCGTTCGATCATGCAAACGCCGCATATTGATCATTGTGCCCGCCTTTGACACAGCCCCACCGTGGCAGGTCTTGCCGCGTCTTTTGGTTCCGGTGCTGCCACAAATCCTTTGGAGGATATAAGGGGAGCGGATTGTATTTTTATTATAGGTTCCAATACCTCAGCCCAGCATCCTTTAGCTTATGCGCGGGTGGTGGATGCAGTGCAAAAAGGGGCCGCGCTCGTGGTGGTGGACCCGCGCAAAACGCCTGTGGCCAAGCTTGCCAAAACATATTTGCCCATACGCCCCGGTGCTAATTTAGCGCTTATTAATGCTATGTTGCAAGTAATTATAGCAGAAAAGCTTTATGATGCTGATTTTATAGAAAAACGAACCGAAGACTTTGCAGAAATGGCAACGTCAGTTCAAAAGTGCACACCGGAATGGGCTGCACCTATTACCGGTCTTGACGCGGAAGAAATACGCCATACGGCGCGAGTATATGCCAAGGCTAAAAATTCCATGATTTTATACTGCATGGGAGTAACCCAGCAGGTGACAGGCACAGAAACCTGCCGTGCTTTGGCTAATTTGACCATGCTGTGTGGCATGATAGGGCGGCCATCCACGGGGCTTTTGCCCTTGCGAGGGCAGAATAATGTGCAGGGTTCTTGTGATATGGGAGCCTTACCAGAATTTTTGCCGGGTTATGTGCAGGCAGGCAGCGCCCTTGCCAAGGAAAGATTCACGCCATTATGGGGTGATTTTGCCAATACTCAAGGCAAAAAACTCACAGAAATGATGGAAGCCATGTACGAGGGAAGCATCACTTCTTTGTATATAATGGGTGAAAATCCTGTGCTTTCAGATGCTGATAGCAAGGTCACAGAACAAGCCTTGCGCAATGTAGATTTTTTGGTGGTGCAAGATCTTTTTATGACCGAAACGGCCAAGCTTGCCCATGTGGTATTGCCGGCCGCAAGCTATTTAGAAAAAGACGGCACCTTTACCAATACGGACAGGCGGGTGCAAAGGGTGCGCGCGGCCTTGCCACCTTTGCATAATTCACGACCCGACTGGCGCATTTTGCTGGATATTTTTACAGCCCTTGGGCATGAGCACTCTTTGCATTCTCCCGAAGAAATTTTTGCAGAAATGGCTCAAGTGGTGCCAAGTTATGGTGGCATGAGCTATGCCCGTCTTGAAAAAGAACAAGGGCTTTGTTGGCCTTGTCCGGCTGTGCCCCATGTGCCTGATACACCTCAGGCGCCGCATGGGGGAACGCCCATATTGCACAGCGAAAGCTTTGCGCGTGGCAAAGGGCTTTTTACCGTGAATACATTTGAGCTACGCGGGCAACAAGCCTCTCAAGAATATCCTTTTATTTTAGTAACGGGCCGTTTGCCCCACCATTACCACACAGGTACCATGACACGGCGCTCTTGGGCTTTGGAACGCGAAGCTCCGGCGGCTTTATTGGAAATGCACCCTGAAGACGCCAAAAGTATTGGGGTTAAGGATATGTGGAATGTGAGCGTGCGTTCGCCGCACGGTTCGGTGCAGGTTCTTGTGCATGTGACGGAAAATATAAGCCGCGGGCATGTGTTTTTGCCTTTCCATTTTGTGGAAAGTGCCGCCAATATGCTTACAAGCCATAAGCATTTAGATCCTTTTGTAAAAATTCCTGAATTTAAAGTCAGCGCCGTGGCCGTTGTGGAGGCATGATTATGAATAGTTCTATATTCTTCTTACCTGCACAAGCTTTAGCGCAAGCCTTGGACATATGGGCGCAAAAAGCGCAATTATTTACTCCTCAAGGCAGTCCTGAAAATGCCTACTTTGCGCCTTATGATGCAGAATCATTGGAACAAGAAGAAGCCTTGGCCTTCAATCCCGAAAGTTATGTGAATACGGCCATGCCGCCCAAAAACTTTGTTTTTGCTGAAAATGAAGCGCTTTTTCGTTGGGAAGGTAAGGAAAAAATTTGGGCAGAACCTATGCAACCCACAGCGCAAAGCCGTATTTTGTTTGGGGTGCGCCCATGCGATGCCTATGCTCTAAAATATATGCAGAAGTTTTTTAGTAAAGAATATGCAGACTTGCACCATGATATGCGTGAAAAACACCTGTTTGTCATAGCCATGAATTGCACAAAGCCGGGTGCGCAGTGTTTTTGTTCTGCGCAGCACATAGGCCCCTTTGTTTCTACAGAGAATGCAGCGGGTTGCCATTTGAGCCTAACACCCCATGCGGAAAAGCAAGGCTATTGGCTGCAAGTGCACAATGAAAAAGGGCAGCAACTTTTGCAGGCCATAAGCCATCTTGTGCAGGAAGTTGACGGCAAAGAGGCTCTTAAGGAACTCAAAGAAAAAGCCTTGGCGCAATTTACAAAAAAACTTGATTTCAAAAATTTACGCGACGCCATGCGCGCCAATTTTAATCATAGTATTTGGGAAGAAATAGCCCCGCGCTGCATAGCCTGCACCGGTTGCACCAGAGTTTGCGGCACATGCTCTTGCTTTACCACCCACGAAGAAATAAGGGGTGAGCATTCAGGCATACGCGTGCGCTGTTGGGATTCTTGCCAATCCGAAGGTTTTACGCGCAATGCCGGCTGGCACAATCCGCGCGATTGGGTCTCCATGGTGCGCTATAGAATTTATGATAAATTGCAATATATTGAAGATAGGTTTGCCACCAAGGGCTGCACAGGTTGTGGGCGCTGCACACGCACTTGTCCTGCAGCCATAGACATAGCCCACATTGCAGAAACATTGATTGCAGCCCATGAAGTTGAGCCTAAGAATGTACCAGAGCATACCATACCCTATGTACGGCATGAGCGCCCCTATGACGAAAGGCTATATGTGCCGCGTTTGGCAACAATTATAGATTTATACGACGAAGCAGCCAGTATTCGCCGCTTTACGGTGAGGCTGCACGATACAGAAAATGCGCCACAACAGCCTGCTTTGCTAGGGCAATTTTATATGATTACAGATTTCGGCATGGGCGAAGTGGCCATTTCTGTGCCTTTTAGTGATAAAGCGCGGCTTGAGCTTTCATTTTACATAAAAAAAGTTGGCAAAGTAACGTCTTCTTTATTCACCAAAAAAGTGGGTGATACGCTTGGGCTGCGTGGCCCTTATGGGGTGCCTTTTCCCTATGATGCATTTAAAGGGCGAAATTTGCTGGTTATTGGTTCAGGTGTGGGCTATGCGCCTGTGCGTGCGCCGCTCATCCGCGCCATAGAAAATCATCAAGAATTCAAAAATATAATTATCATTGCCAGTGCGCTGACCTATGATGAACTCATGCTCAAAGAAGATTTTAAAGTATGGGCGCAAGTGCCCAATGTGCGCGTATTATATGCTTTGGCAAGACCCACAGACAAAGTGCAAGCGCATGTGGGGTATATAAATGATCTTTTGCCGGGGCTTGAGCAAGATTTGAACCTTGATTGGAAAGAAACCTCAGCCCTTGTGTGCGCTTCCGCCAGACGCATAAAGGCTGTGGCCAAGGACTTATTAGCCCTAGGTATGCAATCTTCTGATATTTATACGGCTCTAGAAACCAATATGCGCTGCGGCGTTGGCAAGTGCGGGCATTGCAAAGTAGGCGCGCACTATATTTGCGTGGACGGGCCTGTATTTACATACGAACACATGCTACAGATGCCCCCAGAATTTTAAAAAGCGTTGAAAAAGTACCATCTACTGCGTCAAATGACTTTTTTTTCGTGACATGGGCCATAAGAGCCCAATGTTGCCTCAAAAAAATCCATTTTCCTTATATCTGGCACTTTTTGAACGCATGGCCCGCAGGACGCGGGCTAGCCGCGCAGCGGAGCAAAACAAAGCCAGCCGAAATT
>CAYJAL010000121.1:0-6452 GCA_964367875.1 uncultured Desulfovibrionaceae bacterium
AGTTTTTGGAAAAGGGAGGGGGTGTGGGGGAGGGAAAGAACCTTTTTTCAAAAAGCTCCTGTTTGAGCAGGCCTCCCCCACAAAATAAACTATAAATAAAGGCTATAAAATAAAACTATCCTCTGGCATTGAGCGCTGCTACAGAAGGCAAAAGCTTACCTTCAAGCAACTCTAGCGAGGCGCCGCCACCGGTGGAAATATAGCCCATTTTATCCGCAAGATTGTATTGCTCTACAGCGGCCACAGAATCGCCGCCGCCTACAACTACAAAGCCTTCACCGTCAGCCAAAGCTTCGGCCAGTGCCTTGGTGCCTGCGCCGAAGGGATCGGTCTCAAAGGCGCCCACGGGGCCATTCCACACTATGGTAGCCGCATCGGCGCAAAGAGCCTTATAGGCTTCCACAGTTTGCGTGCCCACGTCCAAAATCATTTGATCTTGGGGCACAGCATCCACAGCCACCGTTTGCACAGTTTGGTTAGGTGCAAGAGCTGCTGCCACCACCACATCAGAAGGCAAGGGCAAGACTTTACCTTGCGCCTTGGCGCTTTCTAAAATGCGCTTGGCATCGGGCACAAGATCTGCTTCGTAGAGGGAAGCACCCACAGTGTAGCCCGCAGCTGCCAAGAAAGTATTAGCAATGCCACCACCTACAATAAGACGATCCACCTTAGAAATAAGGTTTTCCAGCAAAGCCAATTTGGTGGATACTTTAGAACCGCCAATGATGGCCACTAAGGGAGACTTAGGAGCATCTAAAACCTTAGCAAAGGCCTCTAGCTCAGCAGCCATAAGCGGCCCGGCGCAGGCTACCTTAGCTTTATGCACAGCGCCTTCGGTGCTGGCATGAGCACGGTGCGAAGCGCCAAAGGCGTCCATTACGTATACATCACCCAAATCTGCCAATTGCTGAGCAAGAGCTGGATTATTTTTCTTTTCGCCTTTTAAAAAGCGTACATTTTCGCACAAAACCACACTACCGGCTTGCACCTGTACATTTTGCATATCATCAGCAAAGCCCACTGGCACGCCCAAGAGCTCTTGCAGACGATTTGCCACAGGACGCAAGGAGAATTTTTCTTCAAACTCCCCTTCGGTGGGGCGGCCTAAATGCGAAAGCACAATGACGCCGGCGCCTTTTTCTAAAGCCATTTGAATGGTGGGCAAGGCCGCGCGAATACGCTTATCATTACTAATATGCCCATCTTTTAAAGGCACATTTAAATCTTCACGTAAAACAACACGCTTACCTTGGACATCCAAATCTTTTAAAAACAGCATAAAAACCTCTACTCTTTACGTGTTAGTACAAATAGCTGTAGAAAAATTATTTCTGCGCCATGGCCTCATAAGCCTTATCCACAAGATTTTCCACAGTAAAACCAAAATGCTTAAAGAGCACATTACCAGGGGCCGAGGCACCAAAGCCTGTCATACCCACAATGCGACCATCAAGACCTACATATTTATACCAATATTCTGCAGCGCCAGCTTCCACGGCCACACGAGCGCGCACAGCACTTGGCAATACGGATTCGCGATACTTGGCATCTTGCGCATCAAAAACTTCCGTACAAGGCATGGAAACCACGCGTACTTTTTTACCCTTTTCTGTCAAGGCAAGGGCTGCGTCCACAGCAAGAGCCACTTCAGAACCGGTTGCCAAAAGAATGACATCGGGTGTGCCTTCGCAATCGCGCAAGATATAGCCGCCCTTAGATACATTTTCCATTGTTGCAGCGTCACGCTCTAAGTAAGGCAAATTATGGCGAGAAAGCGATAGACATTGACAGTGATTACTATCTTCAATG
This sequence comes from uncultured Desulfovibrionaceae bacterium, assembly GCA_964367875.1. GTDB lineage: Bacteria > Desulfobacterota > Desulfovibrionia > Desulfovibrionales > Desulfovibrionaceae > CAYJAD01. Next base: position 1,810 of record CAYJAL010000121.1, read on the forward strand.
GCGACCTGCCATGCTACCAAGGTTTCATAGGTATCGCAAGGACGCCATACATGCACACCAGGGGTTAAGCGAAGTCCAGCCACTTGCTCCACAGGTTGGTGCGTTGGGCCATCTTCGCCCACGCCAATGGAGTCATGGGTAAGCACCCAAATGACACGCTTTTCCATGAGGCCGCTTAAGCGAATGGCATTTTTGGCATAATCGGAAAACATCATAAAGGTACCGGCATAGGGCATAATACCGCCATGCAAAGCCATGCCATTCATAATGGCGCCCATGGCAAATTCGCGCACGCCGTAATTCACATAATTTTGGCCATAATTATCTTTATCAAACACAGCTGAAAGCTTGGTCTTGGTGCCTACAGAACCGGTAAGGTCTGCAGAGCCGCCCACAAGTTCGGGCAAGACCGGCATAAAAGCTTCTAAAGCGCGCTGTGAAGCCACGCGAGTGGCAATATTTTCTTTAGCATCGACACAAGCTTGTAAAGCAGAGCTTACAATATCTTTCCAATTGCTGGGCAAGTCCCCATACATACGACGTAAAAATTCTTTAGCTAACTCTGGGTGAGCAGCTTCATAAGCTTGGAATTGCGTATTCCACATGCTTTGTGCCACAGCGCCTCTATCACGACAGCTCCACGCATCCATAATATCTTGCGGAATGGTAAAGGGCGCATGCTCCCAGCCCAGAGCCTTGGCAGTGATTTCTCTTTCTTCACTGCCCAACGGAGAGCCGTGGGATTTTTCGCTATCTTGCTTGGCAGGCGAACCATAGCCAATATGCGTACGGCAGATAATAAGTGTAGGTTTATTTTCTTCGTCCTTGGCAGCAAAAATGGATCTATCCAAGGCGCCGGCATCGTGACCATCAATGGGGCCAATAACCTGCCAGCCATAGGCTTCATAGCGCTTAGCCACATCTTCATCAAACCAGCCTTCCACCTTACCATCAATGGAAATACCATTGGCATCGTACAAAGCAATAAGCTTGCCCAGTCCCAAAGTACCTGCCAAGGAGCAAGCTTCGTGGGAAATGCCTTCCATCATACAGCCATCGCCCAAGAAAACATAGGTGTGATGGTTAATAACTTCAAAACCGTCGCGGTTAAATTGCGCTGCCATATGGCGCTCAGCCATGGCCATACCCACGCCCATGGCAATGCCCTGACCCAAGGGGCCGGTGGTACATTCTACACCGGCAGTTAAACCATATTCTGGATGACCTGCCGTTTTAGAATGTAACACACGAAAATCTTGTATATCTTCTATGCTTAAGTCATAGCCGGTTAAATGCAATAAACCATACATAAGCATGGAGGCATGACCATTGGAAAGCACAAAGCGGTCGCGGTTAACCCATTTGGCATTGGCCGGATTGTGTTTTAAATGATGGCGCCACAAAGTTTCCGCCATATCCGCCATACCCATGGGCGCACCGGGATGGCCGGAATTGGCTTTGTTAATGGCGTCGATGGCTAAAAAACGCAATGCGTGAGCTAAATAGGGACGATCTAACATATATATATTTCCTTAATATAATTTATAAAGCAACAGGACTACGCTGAGCCAGCGCCGCCGCAGTTACAAAATCTTGTAAGCGAGTGTCGTAAGGGGGCTTCGAGAAAAAGGCCGAACCAGATACAAATATATCAGCGCCGGCATCTATCAAAGCCGCAATATTTTGGGGGTCTACGCCGCCATCCACTTGAATGGGAATATGCCCCTTGCCTGCCGCATCAAGTTTAGCGCGCAAAGCACGCACCTTATCAAAGGTGGCAGGAATAAAACTTTGACCGGAAAAACCAGGATTTACACTCATAATGAGCAGCATGTCCACATCATCCAGCACATAATCTAAAGCACTGAGCGGCGTGGCAGGATTTAAAGACACCCCACTCTTCATACCCAGCTCGCGAATACGCGCCAAGGTACGCTGTAAATGCTTGGTAGCCTCTGCATGCACCACCAGCATATCCGCACCGGCTTTTTTAAAATCTTCCACATAACGCTCTGGCGATTCAATCATCAAATGCGCATCAAAAAAAAGTCCACTCTGTTTACGCAAAGCCGTAATTACAGGTGGACCAAAGGTTATATTGGGAACAAAAATGCCGTCCATCACATCAAGATGTATCCATTTTAGGCCAGCATCTTCCAGTGCTTTTAATTCTTGCGCTAAATTTGCAAAATCAGCACTGAGTAAGGAGGGGGATAAAATCATGCGTTACCTCGCATTTCTACAGAGACTGCCGCAAAATATCACGCAAGGCCAAAAGCTCTTGGCGTATATCTTCAAGGGCATTCTCCTTCTGTGCACAGTGAGGGCAAGCCGTAGCCAGCGCTCCCACTGCATCCGTTGGGGAAAGATCAGGGTCAGCGGCAGATTGTAACACCCGCCGCGCCCCATCAATGGTCATACCTTGCTCGTGTAACAACGCTTTTATGCGCTTAAGCAAGGAAATATGTTCTTCAGAATATAGGCGCTGGCCTTTTTCCGTGCGTAAAGGCTGTATTTGAGTAAATTCCGACTCCCAAAAGCGCAGTACTGAGCTATTTAGCTCTAGGAGTTTAGAAACTTCTCCAATACGATATGTCTTTTCAGTCATATCTGCCCCTTTTGCACAAAATCACCTTTTGCCTATATTTCTATTTTTCTAGAAAATTAGATTTTTACAGCAAGGTTTTGCGTTAACGCTGCCACAATCTTATCTTTTTCCTTATCCACTTCACCATCTTTCAGCGTACGTTCTGCATGGCGGAAGGTTAAACGGAAAGTAATATTACGCTCACTTTCGCTGGGCTCAAAAACGTCAATGACGCATACATCTTCCAGCAAAGATAATTTCACTGTGCCAATGCAAGCGCGTATGGCATCAATGCTCACGGTGCCGTCGGTCATAACTGTCATATCGCGGCGTACAGGAGGATACACGGCCAAGGGTGCAAAAGCAATCTTAGCTTCCTCGCTCAGCCCACGCAATACAGCCAAATCCATCTCTGCCAGCCACACATCTTTTTTGGCATGGTAGGCTTCTGCCATGGCAGGGCGCACTCTACCCATGACGCCCAACTCTTGCCCATGCAAAGTCACAGACACGGCAGGCAATAAATAGGCATGACCTTCCACCATAGCATAAGTCGCTCCGGCAGATTGTAAAGAATGCAAATGTAAAGAGGTGCACAAATGTTCCACCAAGCCCTTCATATCGCTATAATCGGCATCCTCCTGAACTTGTGGCCAAGTGCCATCATAACGTGAGCCGTACATAAGCAAGCCCAGGCGGCCTTCTTCCTTCACGGTGGTTTCAGAAGTAGCATCGGCGGTGAAAATATGCGCCAATTCAAAAATACGTAAGCCTGTATTGCCTTGAGCCAAGTTATGACGCAAGGTTTGCATCAAGCCCGGCACCAAAGCCGTGCGCAGGGCATCTTGCTCTGCCGAAAGAGGATTGGCAATGGATACGCGCCCTTCTGTAGCAAGGCCAAAGTGATCTAAATCTTTATGCCCCACAAAGCTATAATTCACCGCTTCGTTAAGGCCAAGGCCGCGACCCCATTTCTTTATGCGCGACCAGAAATCAAATACGCTTTCCGTACCGCCGGCATTTTCCAGGCTATGACGCACCACAGGCAGCACAGGCTCAATATTATCCAGTCCGTACACACGACCCACTTCTTCAATAAGGTCTGCCTCGCACACCATATCATGGCGCCAAGAAGGTGCAGACACCTGCCATAAAGCGGCATCTGTTGTATCCACCGTACAACCAAGGCTGCTCAGCACTCTTTCACAAAAAGCCGCATCAAGGCCTTGCTCTGCGCTCAAGCCCAATAAGTCATTGGCTCTTTGCAAGCGGAAAGTCATCTTCGGCGCTGTCCAAGGCTTTGGCTCTGCCTTACACACACCAAGGCGCACGCTACCGCCGCCAAGGTTAGCCATAAGCTGTGCGGCTCTATCCATGGCATAGCTATTACCCACGTGATCCACACCGCGCTCAAAGCGATAAGAAGCTTCGCTATGCAAGGCCAAGCGACGCGCCGTCTTACGCACAGAAGAAGATCTAAACACAGCGCTTTCTAAAAATACCGTTTTGGAGCTCTCCACAATTTCAGAATCCAGTCCGCCCATGGTGCCGGCCAAAGCTATGGCGCCCTCTGGGTCACGAATGGTAATATCTTGCGCCACCAATGTGCGCTCTTGGCCATCCAAAGTCACCAGTTTTTCGCCCTCTGTGGCTGCGGCAATAATAATCTCTGCGCCGCGAATCTTATCCTTATCAAAGGCATGCAAGGGTTGACCAAGCTCCAGCAAAATATAGTTAGTAACATCCACCATATTGGAAATGGGACGAATACCACAAGCTATAAGGCGATAACGCATGGCATGAGGTGCCGGGGCAATCTTTACGCCTTCAACAATACGGCCTTGATATAAGGGGCAAAGTTCTGCATCAGGAATGCTAATCTTCACCTCAGAGCTGCAATCAGCCCCAGTCTCCACCAACTCCACAGCAGGCAAAGTTAAGGGCAAATCGCAAGCTACCGCCACTTCACGAGCAAGACCCAGTACAGAAGTACAGTCAGCGCGGTTAGGGGTAATGCTAATATTCAGCACTTCCCTATCCATATCAAAATAATCCA
>CAYJAL010000122.1:0-6433 GCA_964367875.1 uncultured Desulfovibrionaceae bacterium
CAAAAATGTAAGGAATTTTCTGCGATTCATTCAGTGTTCCTCCTTGCGCTACTTGCGTACCTTGTGGCACGTGGTACAAGATGTATTTTGCGGACGAGCCACCTGCATGGCATCGTGACAAGACATACATTGTAAGTGATAGGCAGCCTTCAAAGCCGGACGCTCAGGATTACTGGGGTCAATCTTGGGCGAGTGACAGGTCACGCACTTGGGCGGCGTGGCAGACACAGGGCTTTGGTGGTGACAAGCAGAACACAGTGCTAAAGGATTGTTATGGAATTCTGCGGCCAATTTATCTTCACCCACACGCTTTAACAAAGAAGTATAATGGCGCTTATGGTTGAAAATATTGCCTTCGTAGTCATTAGAAAGTCCATCAATCACAACCTTTTGAGGGATTTTATGCCCATCTAAAGGTACAGCCTTGGTTTGCTCACGCATAAATACGGTTTCCGTGGCCAGAGCAAGATTTTCTTCGCTGTCAAGTTCACCCTTAACACCTTGCATAAATTGCTCTTTGGTCATTTTGGAGCTCACATCATGACACGAAGCGCAATAGGCTTCTGTACGCGGTGGTGTGGGTAAAATGCTGTGACAGCCGGCGCATTCGCGACGCTCAAGATTTTGCGTATGACAGCTCACACAGCTGGCAGGTGTAGCGGCATCGCCACTGCGCTTAGCTATGTTTTGCGCATGCATGGCACGCTCAAGGGTAATATAATTCCCCTCTTCCGTACCTTCTACCGTATGACATGAAGAACATGCCACCGTATCACCGGTATGGTGACAGCTTTCACAATTTTCTACGGCATTTTCATGCACATAGTGATTGAATACGACGGGTCGCATTCCTGCCCCAAAAGGACTTGGTTTGTCAGTCACTGGAAACATAACCATAGCCGATGGAGCTCCACTATCTGTGGCCTCCAGCTCCGGCGCCGCATGGGCCTGCAGAGAAAAACACAGCATCCCCGACATAGCCACAGCAAGCACTACCCTTTTACGAAAACATCGTAGCAGTGATTTACCATTCCTCATGCACATGTCCTTGTTGAAAAGGTTTAAAAATTCTCCACTCTATATCCAAAAAAACACCGTCTCTCCATACAAAATAGACGCGCTGTGACTCCATCCAAAAAGTCACCATATAGAGCACTCACTTATGCTCGTATACTACTTCACAATTGTTTTTAGGTCAAGGATACGTTTAAAATATTACACTTTTTTATGTACTATTTTATATACAACATATATATGTGACATTATTCACAAAGACAGTGCGCAGAAAAAATTTTCCACGAGAAAGAAGGGTTAGAGAGATTTTTTAAGAAAGAGCCTTGCGCGCAGCAGACAGCATACCCTGCACATTCTCTGCTTCAAACCATTGAATGTGCGGCACAGCGCGAAACCACGTAAGCTGTCTTTTGGCATAGGCACGGGTATTTTTACGCCATAAGTCCAAAGCTTGTGATAAAGGAAGACCTTTACAATAGTAGGCATGCAGCTCTGCACAACCAATGCCGGACCAGCCGGGAGCTTTGGCATCACTGCAATTTTCTAAAGCCCTTTGAGCTTCTTCTAAGGCACCGGCTTTGAGCATAAGCTCTATGCGTGCATTAAGACGGGGACGCAAAGCGTCAAGCGTGGTGTCTGTAGCGAGGTACAGGCCGCGTACATGGGGCACGCGCGGCGCATTTTCATGCCACCACGTAAAAGTCTTACCCGTGGCGGCGTGTACTTCTAAGGCGCGCACTACCCTTTGCTTATCATTGGGGTGAATACGCGCCGCATAGGCAGGATCGTTAAGGCTCAGCTCTTTATGTAAAGCCACTGAGCCAAGCTGTGCGCATTTTTGCAGCAAGGCTTGGCTGATGGCTGTATCCACAGGGGGAATATCAGCCATGCCTTCCAAGAGGGTTTTAAAATACAGTCCTGTGCCCCCCACAAGAATGGGCAATTTATCACGAGCTGTAATTTCCTGCACCGCCGCTAGCACTCTCTCGGCAAAGCGCCCAGCAGAGAGTTTTTCTTGCGTTGGTAAGAAGCCGTATAAGTGATGGGGACATGTGGCCAATTCTTCCTTGCTGGGCTGCGCAGTAATAAGGGGAAAATCCTTATACACTTGGCGTGAGTCCACATTGATCACCTCCCCCTGAAGGGCTGTGGCCAAATGCAGAGCCGCCGCTGTTTTTCCTGCCCCTGTGGGCCCGGCTAAGCAAAGAACAAAAGGAAGAGCCATTAGGAAACCCTAAAGCCCCCAACAGAAGGAGATAAACACGGTGTACCGCGGCGCACTTCTCCGGCTTCGTACTTGGCACGAAGTTTATGCAAAACAGTATCCGGCACAAGCCCTTGCACATCACCGCCATGACTGGCAGCAGCTTTAATGATGGTAGAACTAATATACAACCACTGATAATCCGTCATAAGAAACACTGTTTGAATTTCTCTATCCAGCTTACGATTCATAAGAGCTATCTGAAACTCATACTCAAAGTCCGACGTAGCCCTAAGCCCGCGCAAAATAATATGCGCGCCGCGCTTGGCCACATAGTCCACCAAAAGACCGGAAAAGGGCTCTACTATGACCCCTTCTACCCCGTGCACGGCTTCCTTGGCCATTTCTACCCTTTCTTCTAAGGTAAATAACGGCGCCTTGGGGGTATTGTCAGCCACAGCCACAATGATTTCGTCAAAAACCTCATGTCCGCGCTGAATAAGGCTCACATGCCCATTGGTAATGGGATCAAAGGTGCCGGGATATATTGCTAATCTTTTGTTGGGACTTGCCATAAAATTACTCGTGTTTGTCCAAAGTTACGTTCCGTGAGCACTTCCAATTGCGGATGCGCCGTTTCAGCATCAAAATCCAGCGAACTTTCTATTTCCGCCGTAATGATACTACCCTCCTGCACCCAGTCATGACGCATCAGCGCTTGTAAGGTGGGGGCTAATAATTTTTTGCCATAAGGGGGGTCTATAAACACCACATCATATTGCTCACGGCTTCGCTTACCCAGCACTTTGAGCACATCTTCTTGCCTGATGGGACATACAGCATCGGTAAGCCCTAAGGTTTTGGCATTTTGCTGTAAGCATTTTACGGCCTGAGCGGAGTTTTCCACCAGCACAGCTTTTTGCGCGCCGCGGCTTAAGCATTCAAAGGCCAAAGAACCGCTGCCGGCAAATAAATCCAATGCCGATACGGTAGACCATACTACGCCGCGCGATTCTAACATAGAAAATAAAGCTTCACGCACACGCGACATGGCAGGTCTATAGCCAGGCCCTTCCACAGTTTTTAAAATTCGTCCTCTAAAGGAACCAGATATTATTCGCATTATAACCTTGTTGTACTTTTTTCAATCTCATAATTGAGAGATTGGATATGGTCAAGCAATTCTACTTGCTCCACCCAGGACTTATCCTGCATGGTATTCATCTTCTTTATCAAATCAGCCATATTAGCCATAAGCGATTGTTGCAAGGCAATCCAATCAATGGGCTGGGTAAGCTCTGTTACAGGCGAGCTTAAGGCCACAGGCAATCCACTGCCTTCTAAAGTCATCTCATCTAAATACTGAGGAATGGAAACCGTAACGCCATAGCGCTTATAGAGTAATTTTCCTAAGGTTTGCTGCGCTTTTTCTTCGCCATGCACCAAGATAATTTGGCTGCCTTCTTTAAGCGCCTGCCCTGCCCATTCCATCAATTGCGCTTGCCCTGCATGAGCAGAAAAACCGCCGATGGTAAAAATCTTGGCATTTATGGGTACATCATCCCCAAAAAGGGAAATAGAGGCCGCTTTTTCTATTATTTTACGCCCAGGTGTTCCTACGCCTTGATAGCCCACAAAGACAATAGAAGCGCCCTTTTGCCATAAATTATGGCGTAAATGATGTCGAATACGTCCGGCATTGCACATACCACTGGCAGAAATGATAATGGCAGAGCCTTCCATATCATTAAGCATGCGCGATTGCTGCACATCCATACTGTAATGCAAATTAGGCAAGGCAAAAGGATCTTCCCCCTTGGCTAAAAGCGCCTTGGCCTGTGCATCAAATAAATCCGAATGCTTTTGGAAAACCTCAGTGGCGCGTATGGCCATGGGGCTATCCACATAAATGGGCATATCCGCCGGAACCTTACCCTCAGCAGCCAATTGATGCAAGCAATACAAAAGCTCCTGGGTACGTTCCACGGCAAAGGCCGGAATAATAACTTTTTTGCCCCTCTCATAACTATAGGCTATGGCAGAGGCCAGCTCATCGGTGGCACTTATGGAAGTATTATGCTCTCTATCGCCATAGGTGGACTCTAAAAAGACATAATCTGCCTTCATGGGCATGTGTGGATCACGCACTATAAGCGCATTGGCTCTGCCAAGATCTCCGGAAAAAAGCGCCGTGGTGGTTTTACCCTCTTCGGTAACTTCTAAATATAAAAAGGAAGAACCAATAATATGGCCGGCATCGTAAAAAGTGACCTTTACACCTGGGTGAGGTTCAAAACTCTGCCCATAATGCACCTCCGATAAAAGCGGCACCGTCTTGGCCACATCCACAGAGGTATATAAAGCTTCCGGCGCTCTGCCCTTACCGCGTCTTCTATATTTTTCTGCCCTCTGCTTGGCTTCCATCTCTTGAATATGGGCGCCGTCCAAAAGCATAATTTCCAGCAAGTCCTTGGTGGGGGCAGTACAATACACAGGCTTTTTAAAGCCTTCCTTCACCATACGCGGCAAAAGCCCCGAATGGTCAATATGGGCATGGGTCATAAGAATAAAGTCTATATGTCCCGCGCGGTACATGGCCGTTTCTCTATTGCGCGCCTCCATGGCTTTATTGCCTTGGTGCATACCACAATCTACAGCAAAACGTGCGCCGCACGCTTCTATCATATAGCAAGAGCCTGTCACCGTTTGGGCTGCGCCAAAAAATTGTACTTTCATAGCTTACCTCTCGTGCAATGTGAACTATATCTAGCTTTATTACCCCACTATGCCGTGCCTTGAACAAAAGCGCAAGGTACTAATTTCCCCTTATTTGTTTACTTTGCCCCCCTAGTGTGTTTAAATGATAATGGTCAATTTATCTTTAACCTTTTACATCACTGTAAGGACATTGCATGCCTGCACATCAAAATAGCATTGACGAGCTTACCTCTAGCACAGAGTCTTGGCGCGTCATACGTATTTTAGCTGAAATTGCCACTGCTTTTGATAAATTAAACCTTATTGATAAACATTGTATTTCTATATTTGGCTCTGCGCGTACAGACCCAAGCCATCCCCATTATAAAGCAGCAGAAGAAATTGCGCGCCTTTTGGTGGAAAATGGCTATGGCGTTATCAGCGGCGGCGGCCCCGGCATTATGGAAGCAGCCAATAAAGGCGCCAAAGAAGCCGGCGGCCCTTCCATTGGTCTTGGTATAGAATTGCCCCATGAGCAAGGTTTTAACCCTTATGTGGATATAAAGTGCGAATTCCGCTACTTTTTCATACGCAAGCTTATGTTTGTAAAATACGCCATGAGCTATGTGGTTATGCCCGGCGGTATGGGCACCATTGACGAGCTTTCCGAAGCCTTTGTTTTGGCGCAAACCGATCGCATAAAATCCTTCCCCATTATTTTATATGATTCCAACTATTGGGGCGGCCTGCTTGATTGGCTCAAAACCTCCATGGTGGAGCATGGCTATATTTCTGCCGAAGAAATTGACGAACATATCATCGTCTGTGACACGCCGGAAGAAGTGGTCAAATTCATCAAAAGACTTGTTATTCTCTAATGCAACAAAAGAAAAATCCTGCCGGTTCCATTGAAAATATGGCGCTGGCAGGCGTTATCCCCTCCCCTCCCCAAGGCCACACCTGGCATGACCTTATGGGGCTGGCTCTAGAACAAGCCCATAAAGCTGCCCATGCTCAAGAAGTGCCCGTGGGCGCCGTCATAGTGCATAATGATGGGCGCATTCTCGCCGCTTGCCACAATGGCCCCATAGCCTTACATGACCCCACAGCCCATGCCGAAGTGCTGGCCATACGCGCTGCCGGTCAAAAGCTTGCTAATTATCGCCTGAATAATTGTTATCTTATTGTGACCCTTGAGCCTTGCCTCATGTGCACAGGGGCGCTTGTGCATAGCCGTATCAGCGGCCTTGTGTACGGCGCTGCCGATAGGAAATCCGGCGCTGTGTCTTCCTGCTATGAAGGCTTAGATTTGCCCTTTTTGAACCATAAAGTATGGCATATGGGCGGTGTACGTAGCGAAGAATGCGCGCAGATTTTACATGATTTTTTTATATAAACTATTTTTCTAGAAATATAGTTTATATTTTTATTTATTGAAGGGGAAGGGAAAACGCCTAGGCGCACGATATCCGTAAGTCTCGCAAGCTCGACAACGGCTACACCTTCGGTGCCCTTTGG
>CAYJAL010000123.1:0-6412 GCA_964367875.1 uncultured Desulfovibrionaceae bacterium
TGTCTTTTAGCTTTAAGAGGGGCGCGGGTCAAGGGAAAAGTGTAAAAAATCCCCTTCAAGGCAAAGTGCATTGATTGCAGCTAAGTTTTAGATAATATAAGATAAAAATTGCTTTTAGGGCAGAAAAAAAATTTTTGCCAAGACAATGCTTGCACCCTTTGAAACTTTGAGCAATACTACGCCTTTATCAAGGGAGCTTAGTCTACATGGAATATGTGGTTTGGGCTGTTTTGTATGTAAAAACTATGTTATATTTTACGCTATTATGGCGTAGAGCATCATAAAGAGGATAGTATGAAGAAGATTAACAAAGTTGTATTGGCATATTCTGGCGGGCTTGATACCTCCGTTATCTTAAAATGGCTCATCGAAACCTATGGCTGCGAAGTTATTACCATGACAGCAGACCTTGGCCAAAGTGAAGATCTTTCCGGTGTGGAAGAAAAAGCCTTAAAAACCGGCGCTTCCAAAGCCTATGTGGAAGATTTACGCGAAGAATTTGCTCGCGATTATGTCTTTCCTATGATGCGTGCTTGCGGATTGTATGAAAGCCGTTACTTGCTTGGTACAGCCATTGCGCGTCCGCTTATCGCCAAGCGTTTAGTGGAAATTGCTCGCAAAGAAGGCGCCGATGCCGTAGCTCACGGTGCCACCGGTAAGGGCAATGACCAAGTACGTTTTGAATTTTCTGTCAATGCCTTAGCTCCAGATTTGCGCGTTATTGCCCCTTGGCGCGAATGGGATCTTATGTCCCGTACAGTGCTCAATGACTTTGCCGATAAGCATGGCATTCCTATTTCTTCCGAAGCTAAGCGCTATAGCATGGATGAAAATATGCTGCATTGCAGCTTTGAAGGCTCTGAGTTGGAAGATCCAGGCGCCGCCCCCGATGCTTCTTGCCATCGTTTATGCGTGCCTGTGGAAGAAGCCCCCGATACACCTGAAATCATTACCATAGACTTTGAGCGCGGCAATCCCATAGCTTTGAATGGTGAAGCCATGTCCCCGGCTACTATCATTAAGCATTTAAATGCGCTTGGCGCAAAGCATGGTATCGGACGCCTTGATATGGTAGAAAACCGCGTTGTGGGCATGAAATGCCGCGGTGTGTACGAAACCCCCGGTGGTACCATTTTATATGCAGCTCACCGTGACCTAGAAGGCTTGTGCCTTGACCGTGAAGTGCTTGCCACGCGCGATCTTTTGGTACCCCGTTATTCCACCACCATTTATGATGGTTTTTGGTTTGCGCCAGAGCGTGAAGTTATGCAGGCTCTTATGGACAAAGCCCAAGAATACGTCACAGGCAGCGTGACCTTAAAGCTTTACAAAGGTAATGCTTGGCCCATGCAGCGTACCTCTCCTTATAGCTTATTCTCTCATGATTTGGCTACTTTTGAAGAAGCTGATGAGGCAAGCTATGACCATAAGGACGCCGCCGGCTTTATTCGCCTTGATGGTTTGCGTTTGCGCACCATTGCCGGCATGAAGCAAAAGATGAACTTAAAATAATTACGATATAGCGAAAAGAGAATATATTCATGTCAAAAAATACATCTTGGGGTGGCCGTTTTTCTCAAGGCCCCGAAGAAGCTGTGGCTGCCTATACCGAATCGTGCTCCTATGATAGAGCCTTGTATGCCCATGATATTGCGGGCTCCAAAGCCCATGCACGTATGCTGGGGCGTCAAGGTATTATTGAAGTGCAAGAAGCAGAGCAACTTGTGCAAGGGCTTGATGCTGTGCAGGCAGAAATTGAGGCCGGTGACTTTGTTTGGAAAACGGCCCTCGAAGATGTACACATGAATATTGAATCGCGCTTAACAGAAATAGTGGGAGACGTGGGCAAGAAATTGCACACAGGGCGTAGCCGTAATGACCAAGTGGGTCTTGCCTTTCGTCTCTTTGTTTCTGATTCTATGCGCGAATGGCAACGCTTAACCCGCGCCTTGGTGGCGGTATTTGTGCAGCGTGCCACTGAGCATCAAGACACTATTTTGCCGGGCTATACCCATTTGCAACCGGCGCAGCCTGTGAGCCTTGCTCAGCATATGCTGGCCTATGCGTGGATGTTTACACGCGATACAGCGCGCATCCAGGAATGCGAGCGCAGAGTACGCACATCGCCCTTGGGAGCGGCAGCACTAGCCGGAACCACCTATAATTTAGATCCGCATTCTGTGGCTGAAGAATTGCAAATGTACGGCGTATTCCATAATTCCATGGACGCTGTGGCCGATAGAGACTTTTTGGCTGAGGCGCTTTTTACCGCCTCCTGCACCATGATGCACTTATCGCGCTTTTGTGAAGAAATCCTTATTTGGGCTAATCCTGCTTTTGGTTTCATTAAGCTTCCCGATGGTTATGCCACGGGCTCGTCCATCATGCCACAAAAGAAAAATCCCGATGTGGCCGAGCTTATGCGTGGTAAAGTAGGGCGCGTGTATGGCAGTTTAACAGCCATGCTCACCACCTTAAAGGGGCTGCCTTTAACCTACAATAGAGATTTGCAAGAAGATAAAGAACCTTTTCTTGATGCAGATACCACCTTGCGCGCCTCTTTAACTCTTATGGCCGGTATGCTAGAAGAGCTTACCTTCCGTACTGATCGTATGTATGCGGCCTGTAAGGCGGGCTTTTTAAATGCTACGGAATTGGCAGACTATCTTGTGGGTAAGGGCATTCCTTTCCGCGAGGCACATCATATTACAGGAGCTGCTGTGGCCTTGGCAGAGCAGCAGGGTAAAGGCCTTGAAGATGTGGATTTAGCCACTTTGCAAGGCATTTGCCCGCATATTGAAGATGATGTGTACGCCATTTTGGATTATAAGGCGGCGGTATTGCGTCGTAATACCCCCGGCGGAACCGGGCCGCAATCGGTGCAAAAGCAATTGGCTGACATACAGCAATGGCTTGCTGAAAAATAAGGTTGTATGCTTCCGCGAAAGGTACTTTGGCAGTGTTTTTGCCGCTCAAATGCCGTGGGAGCGGCCATGAGCTCGCGGCATATGCAGCGAGTGAGTTTTTTATACGCCCTTGAACCGGTGTTGCAATTCCTATATGACCAAGAGGATACCTTACGCGAGGCACGTCGGCGCTATTTAAGCCATGTGCGTACGCATGTGCTTATGGCGCCCTTGTTGGTGGCCATGTGCATAGCCTTGGAAGAGCGCGTGGCCAAAAAAGAAATACCTGTGACAGGAATGGATGGTATTTTACATACCACCGCCACCACGCTTTCTGCCATAGGGGATTCTTTTTTTAGCGGTTCTGTGTTGGTTTTATGGGCACTAGGCTGTTTTTTAAGCTTTTTGCAATGCGCTCCCCATTCTTTTTTGCATGTTTTTTTAGCATGGACAGGTATCTTAGTTGTTCTGCTAGGTTTTTTTCGCCTGTATATGTTTCATATGGGGGTAAAATATGGCCTTGGTGCATTACAAAAATTGCGTACTTTAGACCTTATTAACTGGGCAGAACGTATAAAATTTTGCAATGCGCTGCTTTTGGCATATATTTTTGCAAATATGATTGATGGGGAAAGCATTTTTCATTGGGGTAATGAAGTCTGGGCTGTATTTGCTGTTTTGACGGCCGTATTGCTTATTCAAAGGGCGCATGTGCCAAGGCTTATCTTAGTGGCGGTGCTTTTTATAGCTTTATTTTTAGATAGTATACAACATGTTGTTTCGTAAATATATGAGGCTAAGCCATGACAGATATGGCATTTGACCAGACAGAACAAGGGCTTCGCTATGGGGTGACAGTGCTTTCTCCCTTGGGTTTACATGCAAGGCCTGCTGCGCGTATTGCTGAAGCTGTTCAAGACTTTAAGGCCACATTATTCGTGGAATGTGGCAAAAATAGAGCAGATGCCAAGAGCATGCTAGATATGTTAACTCTGGGCGCTGTGGCAGGTAGTGAGCTTTTTTTCTATGCACAAGGTGAGGATGCCGAAGCCTGCCTTCTTTGTGTTGCGCAACTTTTTTTTACGGGATTTAAGGAATAATTATGGCACGTTCACAACTTTTTGGTACAGCGGTTTCCCCTGGTATTGCCATAGGCAAAATTGTGCGCACGCATCAGGAAGCGCATGTGGAAGAGCGTTTTATTACTCCAGAAGATATTGATGTTGAAGTAGAAAAATTACGCGCGGCCACAAAGCATGTGCATGAAGATTTGCGCATAAGTCAGCAAAATATGCGCGAGGAAATGGCAGAGCTGAGCAGCATTATTCAAACCCATATTATGATCAGCAAGGATCCGCGCTTATTGGACGATGCTGAAGAATTTGTGCGCACCCAGCGTCTTTGCGCGCCTTGGGCTTTGCAAAAGGCCATTGATGCGCTGAGCGCGGCTTTTTTAGACATTGACGACCCCTATTTACAAGAGCGCGCTTTGGATTTGCGCGCTGTGGGCTTACGTTTACAATGTCGCCTTGCCGGTAAAGAGTATGTGCCCATGGTGGGCGAATCTCCGCGCGTACATATGGCGGAAGATTTATCTCCGGTGGATACCCTTGATTTGCCGGCGGATCGCATCTTGGCCTTAGTCATGTCAGAAGGGGGCGTTACCTCACATACGGCCATTTTGGCACGCTCTTTACGCATTCCGGCTGTGGTGGGTGTCACAGGGCTTTTGGAAATTGCCAAAGAAGGCGATTTAGTTATTGTGGATGCTTTGCAAGGTTGTGTGCTTATTGCCCCCGACGATGCAGAGCTCGAAGTATATCACCAAAAGCGCGCAGAATATATTGCTTGGGTGGAAAGTGTACGTCAAAGTGGGCATTTAGCGGCAGAAACGCGCGATGCCGTGCGTGTGGAAGTTCAAGCAAACCTTGAAAGAGCCAGTGAGGTGGATAATATAGCCCATCATGGCGCCGAAGGTATTGGTTTATACCGCACAGAATTTGCCTATTTGCGCGGGCGTAAGCTGCCCACAGAAGAACAGCTTTATAAAGAATATAGCGAAGTGGTGCAAAAGGCTGCGCCGCATAGGGTGATTTTCCGTGTGCTGGATGTGGGCGCCGATAAAATGTTAGATACGCAAACGTCTTTAAAAGAAGCTAATCCTGCCTTGGGATTACGCGGCATCCGTTTTTGTTTGCGTCATCAAGGGTTATTGCGTACGCAGTTTCGCGCCTTATACAGAGCCGCTTTGCACGGTCCTATGGCCATTATGTTACCCATGATTTCCTGCATGGAAGAAGTGCATAGCGTAAAGCATATTTTGCAAGAAGTTCGCCAAGATTTAAAAGCTCAAGGCATTGCCCATGCCCAGCGTTTGCCCTTGGGTATTATGATAGAAGTGCCTTCTGCCGTGCTTATTGCCGATGCTTTGGCGCGCGAGTGCGACTTTTTCAGTATTGGTACCAATGACTTAGTGCATTATTTATTAGGCATTGACCGCGGTAATAAACATGTGGCCTATTTGCATCAGCCTTTGCATCCGGCGGTGACGCGCTCTTTAAAGCGTGTTATAGATTGTGCGCATCGTGAGGGCATTAGTGTGGCTGTGTGCGGCGAAATGGTTACCGATCCCTATTGCCTTGCCGTATTGCTGGGCATGGGGGTGGATACGGTATCTGCCACGCCGCAATATATTCCGGCCATCAAGCATTTGGTGCGCTCCTTACATGCCGAGCAATGTCAGCAAATGTCGCAAATGGTTTTACGAACATCAGATACTGCCGCTTGCATGCGTATTGTTAAAGAATGCCTTGCGCAAAGCTTGGTGGATGATTATTCTTTTTATTCCACCATATTTCCCTCTCAATAGGATAAATGATAAACCATGGCAAAGAAAAACTCTCCCGCAACCATTGCGCCCAATAAAAAAGCTCGCCATTTGTATGAGCTGAGCGATTTTTTAGAAGCTGGCATTAGCTTAACCGGCCCTGAAGTGAAAAGCCTACGTCAAGGTAAGGTTAACTTTATGGACTCTTACGTGGATTTTAAAAATGGCGAAGCCTTTGTGGTGGGCATGCACATTGCCCCTTATGATAATGCCGGCTATGTGGTGCAAAATCCCACCAGAGATAGAAAGCTCCTCTTACATGCGCGTGAGATAGTTGGTCTGGCCTCTAAAGTAGAGCAAAAAGGCCTTACCATTGTGCCGGTGAAGCTGTATTTTAAGCAAGGGAAGATAAAATTGGAAATTGCTGTGGGACGTGGTAAAAAATTACATGACCATAGAGAAAGCCTCAAACGCCGCGCAGAAGAGCGCGATGTGGAACGCACTTTAAGCGGACGCGATTAGGAAAAGTTAGAGAGTTTTATAGAAATTTTTTAGAATTTATGGAATAGTTTATTGGGGGGAAACCTTTTTTGAGAAAAAGGTTCTTCCCCCAGACCCGCTTTGCTCTCGATTTACGTAATTGCTCGTTCCTCGCAAACGTAAACGCCTTCGGCGCCCG
>CAYJAL010000124.1:0-6395 GCA_964367875.1 uncultured Desulfovibrionaceae bacterium
ATTGAAAAAGTTTACTGGTGGGAAACCTTTTTTGAAAAAAAGGTTCTCCCCCCAGCCCCCCCTTCCAAAAAACTTTAATTGCGGCAAGACCTTACCTTTGAAAGTAAGTTTTTGGCGCAATGTAATTTTTAAAATAATGCTTTATTTGTATTTTATTTAAGGTGCTTATTTAAAAAATGAAGTTTAATTCGTAAAAATAAAAATCAAATTTTTACACTAGGCTTTGCCATTAGTCTGACCCAAAGACAAGCTTTGGCACACGCAATATAAGCGCGTTTTGAGGGGGGGCTGGAGGGAACTTTTTGGCGCTAGCAAAAGTTCCCCCCAGTAAGTCTTATCAAACCGATCTAAAGGGCGCCTAGGCGTGCCCCCAGTAAGATTTAACAAAAAAATATTACTCGTCTTTTTTAACATCCTTGGCCGAAAGAATTTTCACGCCAAATTCTGCCACTTCGGCAGGTGGATTATAAAAAAGCACCATGAAGGGCACTTCGCCGCCCTTGGGCACATTGGTATTTTTGGTAAGGATCTCTATTTCATTGTGCAAGAAGGATTCTAATTCATCCTCGCCCAAGACTTGTAATTGGAACAAAGAAAGAGCCGTACCTGCTAGCTGTTTTTTGGACATAAGCACCGACTTATCCATGGCATATAAGGCGGCTTCCACTTCTATAAGCTCTTTAGGCTCGGGGAATTCATTAACAACCTTACCTTCAACCACAAATATATCGCCAATTTTTTCATTTTTTACATAGTATTGGCGCACATTACGCATGGTCATAAGTTCCACGCTTTTGGAAATTTCTCCCGTGGCAGCAGGCGCTCCCCCAGAGGCAGAGTCGCCAGCTTGTTGTTGCTGCATATACCACCAGCCCCCTGCTCCGCCGGCGGCGCAGAGCAAGATGACTATAAGACCCATAAGTAATTTGGATTTTTTCTTACCGCCTTTTTCCTTCTTGGAAGAAGAGCTGGGGGCATCGTCTAAATTAAAGTCGTCCGAAGAACCATCGAGAGAATTGGCAAGAGAACTGTCGGGAGAAAGACTGGGAGGCATGCCCCCAGCAGGCGCACCGGCTGCAGAAGCAGGGTCAGCATAGCGAAACACATGCTGACACACAGAACAACGCAACTTCACATTGGGGCGCACCACGGCATCGGGAAGATGAAATCTACTTTGACATTGGGGGCATTGCACTTCCATATATTTTCTCCAAATTTCTACACTAAAAGAGTGCTAACAGCACGTTGAACTATATTTCTTCAAACTATATTTCTTCAGACTAAATTTCTTCTTCGGGAACAAGTATGCACACATCGGGTAATTGGCGGTAATGCTCGGCATAATCCAGCCCATAACCCACCACAAAACCTTCATCAATACTAAAAGCTACAAAGTCAGCGCACACATCCACTTCACGGCGTTCTTTCTTATCCAGCAAAACCAAAGATCTAAAGGAACGCACAGGACGCATGGCAAAAAGCTCCTGCAAAAAGCGCATGCTATGACCGGAATCAATAATATCTTCCACCAAGAGCACATGCTTATTTTCAATATCCACTTCAATATCCTTGGTAATGGTCACAGTGCGCGAAGACGTGGCACCGCTACCATAACTGGAAACGCGTAAAAAATCCAACTCCACAGAGGGGTTTTTCAAAGCACGCGCCACATCGGCGTGAAAAATAAAGGCACCTTTTAAAACACCCACCACCACCACAGGCTCATTACCATATATGGCGTCAATTTCCTCGGCAAGCTCTGCAATACGCTTGGCAATATCTTGCGCCGTAAATAAGGGGCGTAATTCTTTAACTTTCATATCTCTACCTATAAATCTAAAATAACTGCTGTTTCATCGCAATCGGGATATTTGGGGCAATGCACACAATCGGCCCAGATTTTTTGTGGCAACACATCTTTATCCACCACACTAAAGCCGATTTTTGTGAAAAAGCCTTCTTGATACGTCAAGGCAAATACTTTATTTATTTGCAATTCTTTACAGTCTTCAATACACTTATCCACAATTTGGCGCCCAAGGCCTTGCTTGCGCATGGAATCATGCACCACAAGAGAACAGATTTCGGCCAAATTATCCCATGTGGGTGCCAAAGCACAGCAAGCAAGTACCTCACCTGAAGGCGTCTCTGCCACATAAAAATCGCGTATATGCCTGTATAAGTGGCTTAAAGCCCGCGGCAACAGCAGACCCTGTTTGGCACAATCCATCAATAAGGCGTGAATGGCTTTCACATCGCCCATATGCGCACGACGAATACGCATTTGCTCGTTCATGTATTTACTCCCTACAAGCTATCTATAAAGGCATTTAATTGTTTTTTTGTCACAAAACCGCTTTCATTGGCCACAATATCGCCTTCTTTATTGAAAACAGCATTATGTGGTATACTATGCACTTCAAATAATTGTTGAATATCGCTTTCAGCACGCATTACATCGTAATTGATGTTAAATTGCTGCAAAAATTTAGGCAAGGGCGCTACAGTTTTATCCACAGAAAGGCCTAAGATCACCACATCTTCACTGCGTTCTTTGGCAATTTCCACAAGGCCGGGGATTTCTTCCCTGCAAGGGGGGCACCAGGTAGCAAAAAAATTCACCACCACCACTTTGCCCTTATGCTTATCCAATTCGCTTTCAAGCTCTTGTAAATTAATGTTTTTTATAGATTCTTCTGCCTGAGCCACCGAGGCTAAGGCGCATATAAAGCATAAAGAAACACTTAGTAGAAACTTTCCCACATTTTTCATAATGTTATCCCTTTATAAGTGATTTCGCAAGACGCACAGCCCCCACGGCATCGGTGGAATAATGAGCGCCAATACTATCGGCAAAGGCCTGCGTTACCACAGCGCCGCCCACCATAATTTTAAAAGGCAAATTGCGTTCTTGCACAAGTTTAACGGTATCTTCCATACGCACCATAGTTGTGGTCATAAGCGCAGAAAGACCTATAATGTCAGCATTTTTTTCTTCAGCAAAGCGAACAATTTCCTCTGCTTTCACATCTTTTCCTGCATCAAACACATCAAAACCATGATTACCCAAGAGTAAGGCCACAATATTTTTACCAATATCATGAATATCGCCTTCCACCGTGGCTAAAACAATAACAGGGCGCTTTTCTTCACCACGCAATTGCTCCAAAATGGGCTTCACATGGGCAAAAGCCTTTTGCATGGTTTCTGCCGAGCGAATGAGCTGAGGTAAGAAATATTCACGCTTTTCATACTTGGTGCCCACTTCGGTAATGGCAGGAATAAGTATATCTTGTACCAGCGCCATGGCTTCCATGCCGCCGTCCAATTCTGCTTGCACAAAGCTAAGCACATTTTCTTTATCACCTTGTACCACACAGTCATAGAGCGTAGCGGGCATACTAATCTGCTGCTGCCCTTGCACCACGGAGCCTTCTCCCGCCGTCCAACCGGCATAGGCATGGATAAAGTGCGCCGCATTACTATCTTTATTTAAGAGCACATTGCTGGCATCGCGCACTTCACCAAGGCGCACATTGGCAGGATTACCAATACAGGAGCTTAAGCCGGCTCCCACGCACAAAGCCATATAGGTGGCATTGAGCAATTCCCGCGCAGGCAAACCAAAGGATACATTGGAAAGCCCTATGGTGGTAGGCAAGCCTTCACGCACACACCAACGTATGGTTTCAAGGCATTGACGTCCGGCTTCTCCCTTGGAAGATACTGCCAAAGCCAACACGTCCACCATGATAAGGCGGCGCGGAATGCCCAGCGCATCGGCTTGCTCCAAAAGATTTTCCAAAATGGCAATGCGCTCTGCAGCGCGTACAGGTAAATTACGTCCCTTTAAGGGTAAGAGCACAAAGGGGGCGCCATAATCACGACATAGGGGGCCTAGGGTTTCCATGCGCCCTTCTTCACCGCTAATGGAATTCACCAAGGCAGAACCGGGGCAATAAGGCAATGCCGCTGCAATGGCGCCCATATGCGAAGAATCCAAAGATAAAGGCGTTTCATAATTTTCTGTAAGGCGTAAAATAAGCTCCGGTAAAAGCTGGGTTTCATCCACCATGGGCGCGCCCACATTTACATCTAGCACCGGCGCACCGGCGGCAATTTGCTCCTGAGCAAAGCGTAAGGCTAGGCTGTATTCGCCGGCTTGAAATTCTGCTGTGAGCTGTTTTTTCCCTGTGGGATTGATACGCTCGCCAATGATGGTGAAAGGATATTCCTCACCCACGCGCACAATATGCGAGCGCGTGGTTAAAGCAATACTGCCAGCGCTCACACGCACGGAAGGACGGCGCAATTCCATATCTCCCACGACGCGCTTTAAGGCGGCAATATGCTCTGGTGTGGTACCACAACAGCCACCTAAAAGTTGCACACCGGCGGCGGCAAATTTGGCGGTTTTTTGGGCAAAGTGCTCAGGATCTAAACGGAATACCGTTTCGCCATCGATAAGCTCAGGCAATCCTGCATTGGGCTCCACCAGCACGGGCACCTTGGCATAAGAAAGCATTTCTTCCACCACAGGCACCATTTGCTCAGGGCCGGCACTACAATTGGTACCCAGCGCCACCACGCCCAAGTTTTGCATGGTTTCCACAAAAATTTCCGGCGTGGTGCCTGTAAGGCTTACGCCATTTTCAAAGGTCATGGACACCATAATAGGTAAATTACATTGCTGGCGCACAGCCACCACAGCAGCGCGTGCTTCAGCAAGGTCAAATTGCGTTTCAATAAAGAAGACATCCACGCCGCCATGCAAAAGACCACGCACTTGCTCACTATAGGCTGCCATAAGATCGCGCGGCTCAAGCTCACCGAGAGGTCTTGCAAAATAGCCCGTGGGGCCTAAGTCACCGGCCACAAAAACTTTGCGCCCAGCGCTTTGCGCCGCTTCACGAGCAGTCTTGGCCATCTTGGCATTATAATCAAAAATATCCATGCCTTTTGGAAGCTTAAGCGCATTCCCCCCAAAAGTACAAGTAATAAGCACATCAGCACCAGCATGAGCATAGGCTTTATGAATATCACGCAAAATATCTGGACGTTCAAGGCAAAACTCTTCCGGGCTCATACCGGCAGGCAAGCCGGCAGCTTGCAACATGGTGCCCATGCCGCCATCTAAAAATAAAAAACGCCCTTGCTGTAAAGCATGACTAAAATCATTCATAGGTCTATTGTCCTTTTTACTTTATATACTATTTACCCAACATAGTAATTTATATTGTATTTTTCATCTGTCAAATAAGAAAAAAAAATCTTATACGAGAAAAAGAGATATTATTGCCAATTTTCTCGAAAAAAGCCCTCAAAAAAAACATTTTACTCGCTTTTACATGCAAAAAGCCAGAAAAAAAATTTCCTTGAAAGCCCACATTTTATACTGTGCAAGGGCAAGTTTTTATGTTACACATAAGATGTGCTCTTCTCAACTGCACCCTAGTCGCACATTTCTACTTAAAAAATGCAAAAAGAACAAACGAAAAACGCATCCTCTCCTGCAGCCACGACATCAGCTGTCATCGCAACACAACTATCGAGAATAATATGAAAAAGAGTATGAAAGCCCCTCATGTAAGTGCTTCTGTCGCCTCTTCTTCCAAGAAAAAAAATGTGGAAGTAGAAATTGTTGCGCCTGAATCTACGAAGATGCAAGCCCAAAAAAGCGCCGCAAAAAAAACACGTAACACTGTGTCCGCTAAAAATGAGGATATGGATAACACTGCGCAAATCTTGGATATTACAGATGATACAGAGCGTAAGCCTGCGGCCAAAACTCTGAAAAAAGTTCTTTTAGCCCCTGACGTGCTAAGCAGTGACGATATCGACCATGCGGATATAGATCACGACGATATTGATACCGATGATTTGGATT
Source organism: uncultured Desulfovibrionaceae bacterium (assembly GCA_964367875.1). Taxonomy (GTDB): domain Bacteria; phylum Desulfobacterota; class Desulfovibrionia; order Desulfovibrionales; family Desulfovibrionaceae; genus CAYJAD01. The sequence continues at coordinate 5,888 of CAYJAL010000124.1, forward strand.
CGGATTTGGATTCTCTCCATGATGTAACGGACGTAACGGACGTAACCGATGTGGACGATATGGACGATGTGGACGACATAGACCATGAGCACCATGACCTTGACCCAGCAACGCTAAAAAGCACTGCCGCCTCCAAAACGCTGGCACGTACAAGCAGTAGTCGTGATAATTTGCATTTATATTTAAAAGAAGTAAGCCGCTTCCCCATGCTGCAACCCGATGAAGAACAAGCCCTAGCGCAAAGGGTTCGCGACCATGGCGACACCGACGCCGCCTTTCGCTTAGTCTCTTCACATTTACGCCTTGTGGTAAAAATTGCCATGGATTTTCAGCGCCGCTGGATGCAAAATGTGCTGGATCTTATCCAGGAGGGCAATGTGGGTCTTATGCGCGCGGTGAACAAATTTGACCCCGATAAGGGTATTAAATTTTCCTACTATGCAGCCTTTTGGGTTAAAGCCTATATATTAAAATATATTATGAACAATTGGCGCATGGTAAAAATTGG
>CAYJAL010000125.1:0-6368 GCA_964367875.1 uncultured Desulfovibrionaceae bacterium
CATACTCGACTGGAGCAAAAAGCAAGCTTAACGAAGCAGACAGCCCTTTTTCAACGGCCTGTTTACTCTATTTCTCTACAGGTAACCCATTCCCCTGCCAGCCCACAATACCATCGGACATGTGAATAACATTAGTAAAGCCCATATCTTCCATAACCACCATGGCTCTACTGCTACGCGCGCCGGTGCGGCAGTGCATTATATAGGGGGCATCTTTGTCAAATTTTGCCAATTTTTGCTCAAAGTCGGGGGCTATGAAGTCCACCAACACGGCATCTTTCAAGTGTCCTGCAGCGTATTCTTTGGGGGTGCGAATGTCTAATATAATGAGATTTTCAGGTGGATTTTTAAGCACTTGCGCCACTTCAGTGCTTTTCATATGAACGTTTTTTGCCAAAATGGCATGCGGCATAAGTATACAAACCATCAGTAAACATAGAGCGAGGATTCTTTTCATATATTCTCCTTATGGGATACTTTTATAGAATATAATACTTTTTGCTTAGATGGCAAATGTTTACTCGCGCATTCCGCTTTCCACATCGACACCCTTGGGCGGGGTGAAGGTGAAGGCTTCCTTGGGGAGGGCTGGGTTTACCTCTACCTTGGTGAAGGTAAGTGTGTTGCTGTTACCGTAAAAATCAATGATGCTGGCCTTTCTGATAAGCATGGCATCATCTACCCAAATGACAGCTTCCACCATATCCGGCGTGGGCTCATGGGGGTAGAGAATAAGCTTGGTATAGCCATTGTCCTTGCCTTCATTTTTGACGGCAAAATCTTTGCTAAGTTGCGCTTGCCCTGTGATCACTTGCACAAGGGGGCGAGAACCTTCCACTATATCGGGAGAATAGGTGTAGGCCACTTCTTCTTCCGGTAAAAAATTCCACACCATATCAGAGCCTATGAGCAAAAGCTCTGCATGGGGAGATTGCGTTTCCCAGCGCACCAAAAAGGGCTTGCTAAAAAGCAATGTACCGCTACGCTTTTGCGTACTACCGCTTTCTTTATGCACAAGACTTTGCTCAAAGGTGGTGCCAAGGGTATTCACTTCTTGGTACTTGCTTTGTATTTTTTCTTCCAAGGTGGCGGCCATGGCTGAGGTGCTAAGTAAAATTAGCGCCATGGCAAGTATATATTTTTTCATGGTATTTTCCTTTTGTTAGCGTATAACACTGCGAGGCTTACTACCATCGGCAGGGCCGATGATGCCATCGCGCTCCAATTGTTCCATAAGTACGGCGGCGCGGTTAAAGCCAATACGAAAACGCCTTTGCACCAAGGAGATGGAGGCCTTGCCTTGCTCTTCCACAAAGGCACGCACTTGAGGGTAGAGGGAATCATCGCTGGCATCCCCAAGGGCAGCAGCAGAGGCTTCATTTTGTTCTGTTCCCCAGGAGGCAAAGTCCACCTTATATTGCGGCGGTGATTGCCTTTTCCAGTGAGAAACCACGGCTACCACTTCTTCATCGGGCACAAAGGGGCCGTGCAAACGCATAAGGCGTCCGCCACTGGGCTTAAAGAGCATGTCACCCTTGCCCAAGAGGTGCTCAGCGCCCACCATATCTAAAATGGTGCGCGAGTCATGCTTGCTCGTCACCTGAAAGGAAATACGACAAGGGAAGTTGGCCTTAATAATACCTGTAACCACGTCCACCGAGGGGCGCTGGGTGGCAAGAATCATATGAATACCTGCAGCGCGCGCCAGCTGTGCCAAGCGCACAATGCTGGTTTCTACTTCGCGGGCGGCGGTAAGCATAAGGTCTGCCAATTCGTCAATTATGATAACCAAATAGGGTAATGGCTCTAATTCTGCCAGCTCAGGAGGCCTATTGTTGCCAAGGTCTTTGAGCTTTTGATTGTAGCCGGTAATATTACGCACGCCCAGACGCGCCATGGCCTCATAACGCTTATCCATTTCCGCCACAGCCCATTCCAGCGCTGTTTTGGCAAATTGCATTTCTGTCACCACGGGGTGCACCAAGTGAGGCAAATCGGCATACACGGCCATTTCAATACGCTTGGGGTCAATGAGCAGCAGCTGCATATCTTCGGGCTGCGTGGTGTAGAGCAAGCTCATAAGAATGGCGTTAAGCCCCACACTTTTCCCTGCCCCAGTGGCACCGGCCACCAAAAGGTGTGGCATTTTCGAAAGCTCTGCCACAAAGGGTTTACCGGCAATATTTTTGCCAAGTACCATATTTAAAGGGCCACCGGCATCGGTAAAGGCTTTAGATTCTAAAATTTCACGAAAGTTTACAATGTCGCGCTGCACATTGGGGATTTCAATACCCACCGTATCAGAGCCGGGAATGGGGGCTTGAATACGTATGGCAATGGCCTTAAGCGCTAAGGCTATGTCATCGGTAAGGTTGGCAATACGGTTTACGCGAATACCGGCAGCAGGGCGAAACTCGTACATGGTTACCACAGGCCCTGGGGTAATGCGCACCAGCTCCCCTTGAATACCAAAGTCTGAAAGGCAAGACACAAGGGCATCGCCTTTTTGCTCCATTTCACCGCGAGCCGTGGGCGAAGAGGGGGCAGCGCTTTGCAAAAGATCCAGCGAAGGGAAGGTGAATTTTCTACGTACTGTGGTGTTTTTTACTGCGGCATGGGGTGCCAAACCGGAAGGAGGCGCCGCAGGCTTGGGCGCCATTACTTGAGGGCCCTTGCTGGCGGAACCAGCTGTACTTTGAGTAGCTTTGCTGTGTGAAGGCGCTGCTTCTTCATATTGATCTTGGTAGGAATCCTCATAGTCATCTTCGTCTTCATCTATATTTGTATGGTCATGAGTTTTTTTTTGTGTATCTTCTTTGGGGCTTGTTTCTTTTTTGTCCATGGAAAAGAGCGCTCTAAGGCCTTTTCTTTCCTTTAAATGCGCATCTTCTTCCTGCGAGTCGTCGTCATAGGCATCATCATTATGGGGAGCGTCGTCATCATAATATTCATCATAATCTTGCACTTCATGGTTTTGATTGTCGCGCTCGTCTTCATATTCTTCACTATAGACGTCATCTATAATAGGGACGCTTTTGGGCGCTTCTGTGTTCGTCTTTTTCTTCACTTTTTTTCTGGGAACCACACGAATATTAGGATCATCACTTTCCACGCTTTGGGCTTCAATATCGTATATTTCCGGCAAAGGCTTGGACGTTGCTTTGGGCGTTATTTTACCCATAATATCCTTGGCAGAGGGCAAGGCAGGCATTTTAAATTCGGGTAGACCGGGCATGTGAACGGCAGAAATGCGCGTTTGGCATAAGGCCTTGGTTTTACGAAATACATTAAGCCAAGAAATGCCAAAAGTAAGCTGTGTGGCCATGGTGAAAAGGAAAAACCATAAAATTACCGAACCCCAATGGCTGAGCAGGGACGAAGCATTTTCGTATAAGGAATCTCCCACCATGCCGCCGCCATAAATTTCGCCCACTTGAATATCCCAAGCGGCGCCAATGAAGAGTAGGCAAATGGTGAGTAAAAAATAGCCCAACCAGCGCCACCAAAGCAATTCATAGGCCGGCACAATACAGGCTACACCCACAGCGCTAAAGACCAAGGGCCAAATATAAGCAGCAATACCAAACAGATCGCTCAAAGAGCCGGATATGTAGGCGCCAAGCTTTCCAGCATAATTTTGCACCGGAGTATCGTCGCTGAGTACATGATTCAGGCTGGGGTCCACTTGTGAGTGCGTGACTAAGCTCAGTAAGATGAAAAGTCCTAAAAAGACAAGGAAGTATCCCGTAAAGTCACGGGCAAGATTGCGCGGTTCCGTAAAAATACCCTCCGGTGTTCCTATTGGTGGCGTGCTTTTTCTGGGGGAGGAAATTTTTTTAGGAAAAATCCTTTAAAAGTGAGTCCGTCCCAGACTCTCTCCCTCAAAAAACAAGTGAATAGCTTTGGATGGTTAACTGAAATGCTTTTTAAGTGAAGAGTTTTGTAGTTGTGGTTTATTACTTTAATATATAATCATAAATAGTTCAAAAAGGGGGCAGATGCAAGGCAGGCGTAGTTTTTTGCGGCGGGAGTCCGACTCAAAGAGCGCCGAAGGCGTTTGCGTTTGCGAGAAACGAGCAATTACGCAAATCGAGAGCAACGCGTATAAGAACATACTCGACCAAAGCAAAAAACAAGCCTAACGCAGCAGGTGCCCCCTTTTTGAGCTATTTTTAAGATTCGCGGCCAAGATATTCCTTAGTTCGCGTATCCACCTTAACTCTATTGCCCTCGTTCACAAAAAGAGGCACTTGAATCACAAGGCCAGTTTCCAAGGTAGCAGGCTTGGTGACGTTAGAAACCGTATCGCCCTTGGCGCCGGGTTCGGTTTGGGTCACCTCAAGCACTAAAGACACAGGAATTTCAATGTCGATGGGCTGTTCATTGTATAAAAGTACGCTACATTCTTGACCATCTTTTAAGAAGCCGGATTTACCATCGGTGGAAGCGGCCTTAATTTGCAATTGCTCATAGGTGGTCATATCCATGAATACTAAATCTTCACCTTCATGATAGAGGAATTGCATATCGCGGGTTTCTAAATTGGGGCGTTCTACCTTTTCACCGGAGCGGAAGGTATTATCTACTACGCGACCATTTAAAATATTGCGCAATTTTGTGCGCACCATGGCGCCGCCTTTGCCTGGTTTAAAATGTTGAAATTCTACTATTTCATAGGGAGTGCCGTCGATTTCGATTTTCAGGCCTCTTTTAAAATCTGTGGTTGAATACATAGTAACTCCTATTTTTTGATATATGACGCCAGGGCTTGAACACCCAGCGCGTAACTTTGAATGCCAAAACCGGCTATAACGCCAATAACATGGCGCCCAATATAGCTTTTTTGGCGGATTTCTTCTTCTCGAGCCAGCACATTGCTAATATGCACTTCTACGCAGGGCACACCAATCCATGCCAAGCAATCGGCAAGGGCAAGGCTGGTATGGGTAAAAGCGCCGGCATTGAGCACCACGCCATGGGTGTCGTCTTCTCTGGCTTGCTCTAACCTGTCAATGAGGGCGCCTTCATGGTTGGATTGGAAAAAATCCAAATGAATGGCGTCTGCCATATGGGGCATAAGGCTGCGCACGGCACCGGGAATTGCTTCAAGGCCGTCGTGGCCGTAAATTTCCGGTTGTCTTTGGCCTAAAGATTTAAGATTTGGTCCGTTTATAATAAGTATATTAAGCATGTTTTCCCCATTTGCATTTTATAAAAGACAGGGCTATAAGTGGTAAACACGAAAGCTCAGAATTTTTACTTATTGGTTTTCCTTTGTCAAGATAAAGTCTTCAAGGGCAATACATTTTACCAAATAGAGGCTTTTGTGAAGGGCTTTTGTCCTTTTTAACCTTGTAGGACAGTATAATGAAAGAATCCACACAATCTCGATTAGTTTTAGAAACCACCGCCTATACCATGGAGCAGCTTATCACCTTAGATAGCGTGCAAATTGCTCTGGCAGGGCGCTCCAATGTGGGCAAGTCTTCCTTGGTAAATGCCTTGGCCGGGAGAAAATCCTTGGCTAAAACCAGCGCCACCCCCGGTAAGACGCGCTCGGTAAACTATTATCATGTGGAGCCTGAAGATTTTTATGTGGTGGACTTACCGGGCTATGGCTATGCCAAATGTAGTAAAACAGAGCGCGATGCGTGGGGTAAGCTTATGCAGCGCTATTTGGTGGGTTGTCATGCTTTAAAGGCTTTGGTTATCTTATTGGATTGCCGTTTGCCGCCGCAAAAACTGGATTTGCAATTGGTCTCTTTTGCGCAAAATCATGGCATTCCTTTATTACCCATACTCACTAAGGCCGATAAATGTAAGCAAAAAGAGCGTTCCGACAGGCAAAAAGAATGGTCAAAGCATTTGAATGGCGTTATGCCCTTGGTGACATCTTCTGCCAGTCGCTTGGGTCTTGAGGCCTTATGGCAGGCTTTGCGCGATGTGGCCAGCACCGCCAAGGAAGAAGGTGTCTTAGAAGAAACCATGGTGGATGTTATTGTAAGCGAAGCCGGTGAAAAGGATGTAGACTGATGTTATAGCTCTATATTTTTTATATATAAAAATAAAAGCCAAGGCTTCATGAAAACATGCTAGCCTTGGCTTTTTTTATTGCCAATATAAAGGTGAAACTACCTTTACGAACTTAGTTGGAGCCGCAGGAGGATCCGCTGGAGCAACCGCCGCAACCGCTGCTGCCGCTGGAGGGCAAGGGTTTGGTGGGGTTGATGGCAAAGCCCATGTAGCCAAAGTCAAGGGAAACGCCTTCTACTTGGGCTAAGAGCTCGTTATTAATGCAAAATGTAAAACCATCCACGTCGAAAGAGCTATCTTCATCGGTTGGCTCATCCAGAGCCAATGCTAAGCGT
>CAYJAL010000126.1:0-6349 GCA_964367875.1 uncultured Desulfovibrionaceae bacterium
GGTTTCACCATGCCCGGTGAATTTGCCCCCCACGAGGGCTGCCTTATGATTTGGCCTTCGCGCCTGGGCTCTTGGCCGCATGAAGCAAAAGCAGGCCGCAAAGCCTTTACGGCGGTGGCTAAGGGTATCGCCCTTTCAGAAAAGGTCTATATGCTGGTAAGCGCTGAAGGTATGCCCTCTGCGCAAGCGGCTCTGGGCTCAGAAGCAAATATAGAGCTCATTCCCATGGAGAGCGACGATGCCTGGGCGCGTGATGTGGGCCCTACCTTTGTGACCAATGCCAAAGGGCAGCGCCGCGGCGTGGACTGGGTTTTTAATGCCTGGGGCGGCGAGGTAGACGGCCTGTATGCAGATTGGGAACAAGACGACGCTGTGGCAGAGAAATTTTGCCAGTACTTGGGCGATAGCTACTACTCTGCTCGCCCCTTTGTGCTGGAAGGCGGCGCCATTCACAGCGATGGTGAGGGAACTATTTTAGTCACAGAAAGTTGCCTTTTATCCGCTGGGCGTAATCCTCATTTGAAGCGCCAAGAAATTGAAGAACAGCTGTACAACTATTTGGGCGCTGAAAAAATCATTTGGCTACCGCGCGGTATTTTTAATGATGAAACCAATGAACATGTGGATAATGTATGCGCCTATGTGCGGCCGGCAGAAGTAGTACTGGCCTGGACAGATGATGCAAACGATCCACAATATGCCATGTCCAAAGCCTGTTTAGAGGTTTTGGAATCAAGCGTCGATGCCAAGGGGCGCCCCTTTACGGTGCATAAGCTACCTATTCCGGCAAAGCCTGTGTGCATTACAGAAGAAGACCTCACAGGCTATGTCTTTGCTGAGGGTGAAGATTTTCGCGAGCTTGGTGAAAGACTGGCCGCCAGCTATGTGAACTTTTACATTGCCAACGACCATATACTTTTGCCGCAATTTGGTGATATACATGACAAAGTGGCGGTGGATATATTGGCAAAGCTTTTCCCCCAGCGAGAAATTTTACCCATAGCTGCCAGAGATATTTTGGTAGGCGGCGGTAATATTCACTGCATCACCCAGCAAATACCCTTAAAGACACAGGAGTAAGCCATGCGCAACGTAACTTTAAGTGCCATTCAAATGCGCTGCACGACAAATGTGCAAGAAAATATTACCACGGCAGAAAAAATGGTACGTGAGGCAGCCGCTAAGGGCGCGCAGATTATCCTTTTGCCGGAGCTTTTTGAACGCCCCTACTTTTGCCAAGAAAGACGCTATGAATATTATGACTATGCCCTGCCTGTAAACGAGAACCCTGCTGTTAAAGCCATGCAAGCTCTTGCTAAAGAGCTACATGTGGTTTTACCGGTAAGCATTTATGAGCGTGATGGCAATCGCCTTTTTAATACTGTGGTCATGGTAGATGCCGGCGGTGAAATATTGGGTATTTATCGCAAAACACACATTCCCGACGATCATTATTATCAAGAAAAATTTTATTTTACGCCGGGTGATACAGGTTTTAAGGTATGGGATACTGCCTTTGCCAAGGTGGGCGTGGGCATTTGCTGGGATCAATGGTTTCCTGAAACGGCACGCAGCATGGCACTTATGGGGGCAGAAATGCTGCTCTACCCCACGGCCATTGGCTCTGAACCCATTTTAGAATGCGATTCCATGCCCCATTGGCAGCGCGTTATGCAAGGACATGCGGCAGCTAATATTATGCCTGTGGTGGCAGCCAATCGCATTGGCCTTGAGTCGGTGGAACCTTGCGAAGCCAATGGCGGCCAAAGCTCTTCGCTGAACTTTTACGGCTCATCCTTCATTAGCGATGCTACGGGAGATAAAGTAACAGAAGCCAGCCGCGACCAAGAAGAAATTCTCTGTGCTAGCTTTGACCTTGATACATTGGCGCAAAACCGCCTGCATTGGGGACTCTTCAGAGATAGGCGGCCGCATCATTATAGTATTATAAGCAAGTAAAAAATCTTTTTACTCTGGGGGAAGAAAGGGGGCCTAGGCGCACGATATCCGTAGGCCGAGCAAGCTCGGCAATGGCTACAACGTTGGTACCCTTTGGGTCGGTTTGCTAGCGCCAAAAAGCCCTCCTTCCCAAAACGCGCTTTACATAGCATAACATCTTATTAAAACATTTAAGAAGTACCTATCTTACACTATTACTACATGCTGTTCTTTTTCAACGACCTGCTATAGCCAAATACGCCGCCCCCCATAGAGACACATGCTCATGCTCAAGCAAATATACCGGGGTAGACTGTACAATAGCCTGCACCGCCGCAGGGCAAGTATAAAATTCCTTTGTAAAATACGCGCTATGCACAATATAAGGATTTTTCATAAGTACACCGCCGCTCAAAAAAAGCCCCCCGGTGCTAAGACTATTTACAGCCCATTGCGTACAAAAGCGCCCTAAAAAACGCGCATACAAGGCCAAAACAGGGCTTGCTTCGCCATGCTGCTGCATAAACTGCGCTGCCATGGCCGCAGAAATATCTTCTCCATACACATATTTATGCACTAAGCTTAAACCCCTTCCCGATAAAATATCTTCGGCATACAGACGTTCTTGCTGCAAAGCATGCAGGGCAAAATGGGCAAAGTCGCGTTCTTCTTGTCCATAGAGAGGTATCAGCGTATGACCGGCCTCGGTGGGCATAAGCGCCCAGCCATGGTCATCTACAGGCAATAGAACAGCGGTTCCAAGGCCAGTGCCCACACCTATAATGGCACGAGGTTTGTCACAGGAGGCCAAGCATGCTGTGTTTGCCCTAAGTACCTTTTGCTTAAGCACAGGCTCAGCCAAAGTGGCATAGGCTTGCAAGGCAAAATCATTGACCAGAAAAAAATCTTTCTTGTGCTGCGCCCAGGCATAGGGGCTAAAATCCAATTGCAAATTTCCATTGGTAAGCTGACCTTGTAAAGCAGCCCCTTGTATGGGCCCTGCCAAAGCCCACACCTGTTTATGGGCTTTAGAGGTTGCTAGGCCTGTAATATGCTCTGCCATGTGCACAGCATGCGCCGTATTTTGTAGCGAGGCTGTAGCACAGGAGCCTTGAGAGCGTAGACGTACGTTACCCTGTGTAGGGGCTTTTGCAGACGGCTCTTGTTCGTAAACCACATGCGCAAAACGGCTATAAGTACCCCCTATATCAACACATAATATATCTTGCTGCATATATTCTCCTTAGCTATTTGCATGCTTTCACGCCTTTGCACATTACAAAGCAAAACTATATAAAAAATCTTTTTCCTAGGATTTTTCACGCCTAAATATCATAAAAAAAACATATTTGTGACAAAAAACCTACTTTCTTTCATTGTCTTTTTTTTCAAGACTTACTATAGTTCTGCAACAGTAACAAGACAGAAGCTTGACGGGGCTTGTCGTCTAAGGAGAAGTTGAAAGCCTTATGGGAAGAAAGTTTTGTGTTTTTTTGATTTTCTTTGTAATGATTTTCTGTGCTAACGCACAGGCTCAGAACGCAAAAAAAGATATTATTAAAATAGGTTATATCCCTGGATTTGGTATTGTCCGCGATATGAATTCCTTGGACAATAAAGGCTATGTATACGAAATCATTAAACGCACAGAGCAATATTCTGCGTACTCCTTTACTTTTATCCCTTATACCTCACGTCAATCCATGTTGCAAGCCCTTGAAAATAAAGAGGTAGACATCATTGGCCCCATGCCTTACTTGCCAGAATTTGCCCAAAAATACACCCTTACAAACACACCCTTGGGGCAAGCTCAAGTGGTCTTGGCAAGCAAGCATAAAAATCAAAACTTTTATTATGATGATCCTGTAAATATTAATGGCAAAACTGTAGCCAGTTATTACGGGAATCCTTTTGAAAAACTTCTTGATGACTATTGCAAGCGCCATGATATTGTCGTTCGTTATGTGCGAGATTCCATTACAACTTACCACAAGCTTGAGGCAGATTTTTATTTAAGCTCCACAGTGTTTGATGCTTTTCAAAAACACTTTGCTGTTCTACATTTAACTACCTACGATTATCATCTTATGTTTTTGAAGGAAAATGCCTCCCTCAATGACATTTTATTTCAAGGTTACCAGCAAACCATCAATTCTGATGGAAACTTACTGCATGATTTGCACTTAAAATATTATAAAAAACCGCAACTTGTGCGCCGAGGTCTAACCCGCGAAGAAGCTTATGCCTTAAACGGAAAACATTTTTCTGCCGGCTATGTGCATGATCACCGCCCCTTTCAATTTACCAATGAAAAAGGAGAACCCGATGGTATTATAGTTGAAATATTTAATATTTTAGCGGCAAAATACGGTTTCACCATAAGCTATACGCCCTATTCCTTAACCGAAGCCCCTCGCGAGCATGAAAACTTTGATCTGCTCATATCCCTCACAGGGCACAGATCTCACGAAAACACCCATTATACGCCTACAGAAAGCTATTTGACTATTCCCATGATGCTGTATGCCGATAAAAGAACGGCTAAAAGTATTGATTTTTCTAAAGCAAAAAAGAATATTGCTACATTGCAATATCTTAGCTTAAATTACAGTGCCTTACAAGAGCTCTACCCACAAGCAAATATTATCCCTTTTGATACTTTTTCTTCCATATTTAAAGCCTACAATGAAGGAAAGCTGGACGCTCTTTTCTCCACCACAGCAGGCTCAGTATATTTAGATAATTTACTGAGCAATAATGTGTACACTTTTAGCGCAGGCCTGACCTTGCCGGCCAATTTACTTGTTTCTAAAAAGCTGCCCTATAGTTATGTAAACACCTTTAATATTATCTTTGACCATATTGACCAAAGTGTTTTTGATGAAATCATAGCACGCCACACCTTGCGCTATGTGCCCTCCTACTCCATAGCAGCGCTTTTACATCGCTATATGATGGAGCTTATCATTTTAACCCTCGGCCTTGCAGCTTTGGCTATCATTGCCCTACTTGCCCTGCGTAATAAGAAAAATAAAGATCTCCTCAACCTTATAAAATATGATAAACTTACAGGATTTCTAAACTATTCCTATTTTTCCGATCAAGCGAAAAAATACCTTAAGGAAAGTTCCAAGGGGACTTACGAAATTATCAGCATAGATATTGATAGTTTTAAAACCATTATCAATTACTATAGCTATACCAAGGGCACAGAGGTGCTTTTAACGGTGGCCAAGGGGTTGGTAGAAGCTTTACAGGGGGAAAAGTTTCTTATTACGCGCACTCATGCCGATAATTTTTTACTTTTACGCGAGCACCGCGACAGCCACGAACACCGCGAGCACAATGACATTCTTGATATCATTCATAAGCATATTTTACCCCAAAGCCAAAAAGTTTTACAAGAAGGCTATGAACTGCATTTTTCTGTGGGAAGCCATGTTATTACCGACTTTGACGGTAGATTTAGTTTTCTCGTGGATAGAGCCAATGTTGCTCGCCAAAAAGGAAAAAGCGAGCATGAAACCACGCATTATTATTTTGATGCCGCCATGCAGCAAGAATTTACCGACAAGCTTTCTGTCACCTTCCGCATGGAAAAAGCGCTGCAAAATAGAGAATTTAAAGTTATCTATCAGCCAAAAGTTGATTTGAACACCTTGCAAGTAAAGGGAGCTGAAGCCTTGGTGCGCTGGATTCCGCGCGGGGAAGCTACGGTATATCCTTCTGTCTTTATTCCTATTTTTGAAAGCAATGGTTTTATAGCCAAGCTTGACCTTTATGTTTTAGCCGAAGTATGCGCCTTTATTAAAGAGCATAGCCCCCATATGTCTGTGCCGCTTATTTCTGCCAATCTTTCTGCCAGAACTATGCTGGAAGATAATATTGTGGAAAAAATTACAAATATTGTACGCAACGCCGGCATTGCACCCCAGCATATTGAATTGGAAATCACCGAAAGCGCCATGGTAAATGAAAGCGCCATGGAAATTGTGTCCCTTTTCAAACAAATGGGCTTTGTCATTTCCATTGACGACTTTGGCGCCGGCTCTTCCTCCCTCAACAGGCTTGGTAGTGTAGAGGCCGATGTGGTAAAGCTGGATAAAGCCTTTTTGGATTATACCAGCCAGAATCAGCGTAATGGAATTGTGGTGAAAAATGCCATAGAAATGGCCAAAGACCTGCAAATGAAGACTGTGGCCGAAGGCGTAGAAACAGTGGAGCAAGCGCGCTGGCTGCACAGCCTTGGTTGCCAAATGGTGCAGGGTTATTATTTTGAAAGACCCATTCCCGAAGAAGATTTTATCCATATTATACGCAGTGAAAAGAAATACAGTTTAGACTAAGGGGCGGCATGTAAAACACGCTAGCTTCATCCCACAAGTAATAAACCACCAGCCTAGCTGGTGGT
>CAYJAL010000127.1:0-6342 GCA_964367875.1 uncultured Desulfovibrionaceae bacterium
ATAAAAGATGCCAAGCCAAAGAAAAGGAAATCATGGACATCTAATGTCTTTTGATAAACTCCCTCAGCATATCGCCATCATTATGGATGGAAATGGCCGTTGGGCGCAAGAGCGAGGTCTGTTGCGCACCGACGGACATAGAGCCGGTGCAGAAGCGGTGCGCAAAGTGGTGACAGAGTGTCGCAAGCTTGGCATACCGCATTTGACTCTCTATACTTTTTCTCATGAAAATTGGCAGCGCCCCAAGGAAGAAGTATCTACACTTTTTTCTCTCTTGGTAGATTTTCTTAAAGAAGAAGTCCCCCTTCTGGTAAAAGAATCCATTTCTCTTAATATCTTGGGAGATATGGAAGAGTTACCGCTGATAGCTCGTAAAGCCTTGGAACATGGTATAAAGCGCACCGCAGGAACCGAAAAGGCCCCTACGCAAATGCAGCTTTCCTTGGCGCTCAATTACGGAAGTCGCCGCGAAATATTACGCGCCACGCAGCGTATGATTGCCGATGGCCTTAAGGCTGAAGATGTCACCGAAGAAGCTTTTCGAGCGCGTCTTTATACCAAGGATATGCCAGACCCAGACCTTGTTATACGCACCAGCGGAGAAGTGCGCATCAGCAATTATTTGCTTTTTCAATGCGCCTACAGCGAATTTTATTTCACCAATACCTTTTGGCCCGACTTTGGCGTAGAAGAGCTGCATAAAGCCCTTGAAAGCTACAGCTCAAGAAAGCGCCGTTTTGGAAAAACACAGGAGCAGTTGGCATGAGTTTTTCTAGCCTCTATTGCATGAAACGCGTGGTCACAGGTTTATCCCTGGCAGCTTTTATTACGGCCGCTCTGTACTTTCAAGGTGTTGTACTCCTTGGTGTAGTGCTTTTAATCTGTGCCTTGGGCTTATGGGAGTTTTACGCTCTGTTTTGGGGGCCTACAGGGCGCGTTATGACTCGCCTTTGCGGCATTGCGCTGGGCTTTGGCATGCTTATTCTTACATGGATGGACAGACCACAAGATGCCTTGGTATTTTTGGGTGCAGGCTTTGTTCTCACTGCCTTAAGTTTTTTATTTCGCATTGATATTATAGATGAAAATGACGATTTTGCGCCGGGCTCCATCTTTTTGGTGGGTCTTGCCTATATACCGCTCTTGCTCTTACCCACTACTTATTTGACCTCCACCAAGCTCTTTTTTGTACTCTTTTTGGTGGCCATGTCTGATGTGTGCGCCTATTTTATAGGCATTCGCTATGGGCGCCATAAACTATGGCCCAGAGTAAGCCCCAATAAAAGTTCTGAAGGCTCCGTAGCCTCCCTTGCAGGTTGCGTACTTTCTTCTATTATTTTAGGTCTTATTTTCGGCTCGGCCCCTTGGTGGTATTTTGCTTTGCTGGGCGTACTTCTCAACGCCTTTGCCCAATTGGGCGACCTTTTTGAATCGGCTCTCAAACGCGCCGTCAATGTAAAGGATTCCAGCAATATCCTCCCCGGTCACGGCGGTATTTTAGATAGACTAGACAGTGTACTTTTTGCTCTACCTGTTTTTGCCGTGGTAGATCAGTGGTTTAAATTTTTCTAATGCTTGAGGGCACTATGCAACACCCATGGCCAGCGCGCTCCGGCGCAGTGCATTATATATCCAAAGCTCCTTCCCAAGCTTGGGCAGAAGGGGTACGCCATATGGTGCTGCTTGGCAGTACAGGCTCCATAGGGGTAAATACCCTTAAGGTCATTGAAAAGCATAAGCATCTTTTTCATGTGGTGGCTTTAGCCGGCGCTTTTAATGTGCAGCGTTTGGCAGAACAAGCCTCTGTATTTCGCCCTGCCTATGTGGGCGTTTATGACGCCGCGGGCGTGGATGTTTTACGAAAATTACTGCCCCGCGACTACAAGCCCTGCATAGTACACGGTCAAGAAGGCTATGAGTTTTTAGCCAGCCTTGAAGAAGCCAATACAGTCCTTTCAGCGCAAGTAGGCGCCGCAGGCCTGCGTGGCACAGTGGCTGCTGCCTTGGCCGGTAAAGTTATAGGCCTTGCCAATAAAGAATCCTTAGTACTAGCCGGTACCTTATTGCGCCATATTTGCGCTCGTAGCGGCGCTGTCATATTGCCTGTGGATTCAGAACATAATGCCCTTTTTCAAATGCTGGCCGGACGCAAAGCCGCAGAAGTAAAAAAACTTGTGCTCACCGCTTCGGGAGGCCCTTTTCGCGGTCGCACGCGCCAAGAGTTGGAGCATGTTACCAGAGATCAAGCCTTAGCCCACCCCAATTGGAGCATGGGTGCCAAAATCACCATAGATTCGGCATCGCTTATGAATAAAGGCTTGGAAGTGATAGAGGCCTATCATCTTTATGGCCTAAGTCCGGAAAATCTAGATGTGGTCATACATCCCCAGTCCATTGTGCATTCCTTGGTGGAATTTCAAGATAATTCCTTTATGGCACATTTGGGCGTTCCGGACATGCGCATGCCCATAGGCCACTGTTTGGCCTGGCCGCATTGCCTTGATATGGATGTAAAAGCCTTAAACTTGCTTGACTTTACCTCACAAGGCCTTACTTTTGCCGCACCGGATACAGAGGCTTTTCCCTGCTTAGCGCTGGCTATGCAAGCCTTAAAAGCCGGGCAAGATATGTGTATTGTGCTCAATGGCGCCAATGAAGTGGCCGTTGAGCTCTTTTTAGAAGGGCGCATTCGCTTTTTAGATATTGCGCATCTGGTGGAAAAAGCCTTACAGCCTTATATGGATAGTACCGGTTTTACAGAACTTACCACGCCTCATACAGATATTTGGTGCTCACTGGACAATACGTCAGCCATTTTGGAGCACATTATTAACCTAGACCTTACAACGCGCCGCTATGTACGTAATGTAGCCGGTGTACAGGAAATTTCATGATAGAAACTATTTTTTATGTGCTCTTGGTTCTTGGTGGACTTATATTTTTTCATGAACTAGGGCACTTTCTTATGGCTCGTGCCTTTGGCATGGGTGTTACCACCTTCTCCTTGGGCTTTGGCCCCAAACTCCTCAGCTTTACCCGCGGCAAAACCGAATATTGCCTTTCCCTTATTCCCCTTGGCGGCTATTGCGCCATGGTGGGCGAAGAAGATGCCGAAGATATGCCCGAAGGCTTTACCCCCGAAGAAAATATGGCCTTGCGTCCTGCATGGCAACGCCTCTTGGTGGTGGCCGCAGGCCCTGCCGCCAATATACTTATTGCCTGGTTTTTGTGCTGGGGCTTGGCTTTTGGCTATGGCCAGCAGCATATTCTGCCTGTTATCGGCGATGTGGTAAAAGAAAGCCCTGCGGAAAAAGCAGGTATCATGGCTAAGGATGTTATTTTAAAAATCAATAATATGGAAACCAGTAGCTGGATTCGCATGTCCGAAGCCATTGCCCTCAGTGAGGGCAAGCCCATGCAGGTGCTCATTGAGCGCGATAACAGCGAAATGACCCTTGAAATTACGCCTACAACCACCATACGCAAAAATATTTTTGGCGAACCCAAAACAGCCTATGTTATAGGTGTTCATGCCGCCGGCGTGGTGCATCACAGCCCTGTAAGCTTTTTTGAAGCCGCCGGACTGGGCCTTGATCGCACCTGGGAAATGGTCACTCTAACTTGGACAGGCTTTGTAAAACTCTTCCAGCGCCAAGTGCCCTTAGATCAAGTGGGCGGCCCCATTATGATTGCCCAAATGGTGGGTCAACAAGCCGAGCAGGGCTTAGCTCCTGTGCTGGCATTGGCAGCGCTTATTAGTATTAACCTTGGTATTTTGAACTTGCTGCCCATTCCTGTACTGGATGGCGGACATATAGTCTTTTACGGCATTGAAATGATTTTTGGTCGCCCTGTGCCTTTAAAGGCGCGTGAATGGGCCTCGCGTGTGGGCTTTTTTCTCCTCATAGGCCTGATGATTTTAGCCACTTTCAATGATATTTGGCGCATTGCCAAGGATTTCATTAGCTAATATGAGCACATATTCCTGCATACTTAATGCCGCTGAAGGTCAGTTGGATATTATTCTTGCTCAAGAAGATACTATCCTTACTGCCCAAAGCTGGCATGCGCCCACGCGCGGTGCAGAAATCCTCACCCCTGCCTTGGAAAATCTTTGGCAAATACATAAAATAAACCCTACCCACATCACTCGTTATGCTTGCGTGCACGGGCCGGGCAGTTTTACCGGCATCCGTCTTATTATGGGCACCGTGGCCGCCATTCGCCGCCTTAACGGTGCCAGCAATGCCAGCATTGATTATATGCAAGCCTTGGCGCTCACGGCGCAGCAAAAACTTGTGGAATATACAGAAATACCACAAGATACCCCCATAGCCGTGCTAACCCATGCGCGAAGAAATCTTGTACACGCGCAATTTTTTAGCCTGAATGTCTTAGGTTTGCCTATAGCTCATGCGCCTGCACAATTGCTCACTCCCCAAGAAGCCAAAGAGCATATGCACACGCTTACGCAGCATGCGGAACAGGAGAAACAGGGCGCAAAACTCTATGCTTTGGGCTCAGGCATTGCGCGCAATATGGCAATTTTTGCAGAAAAAGATCCTCATATCACGCTCCTAAGCACCGTGCATCCCAGCGCCAAAGCTTTGCATAGCCTCGCCCTTGAAGCCCATTATCATAAGCAAGACCTTGAGCCTTTGTATATTCGCCCTTGCGACGCGGTGGAAAATCTCGATCATATTGCCCAAAAACAAGGTATGGATAGCGCTGTGGCCCATGAAGCCCTTGCAAATCTCTTAAAAAAAGCTCCACTCCCCCATTCAGAAGCGTAGCCTTTCCTCTCATATCAACTATACATTTACTGCAAGATGCGTTAGCCTCCAAAGAGTGTTTTTATACAAAACAAAGGAGGCGGCATGGACTTTATACAACATCTTGCGCAGCAATATGCAGCAGCAATGCAAGCCTTTAGGCGAGATCTACATGCCTATCCTGAGTTGGGATGGCTAGAATACCGTACCACCAGTAAAGTAGCAGAGCTTTTCCAAAACCTTGGCTATGATGTAGTCATGGGCAAGGATGCCATTCATGCCCATTCTCGCTTAACTCCTCCCTCTTCTGATATATGCGCACGGCATAAAGCCAGAGCCATTATTCAAGGCGCCTTACCTAAACTGGTAGAGCGCATGGGCGATGGCCTCACAGGGCTTTGGGTGGATATTCCTCTAGGTCATGAACCGCATACAGAAAGCACAGGCCCCTTGCTGGCATTTCGCTTTGATATGGACGCCAATAATGTGGAAGAAAGTCACCAACCGGAACATATGCCCATGCAATGCAATTTTGTGTCGCATAATGGCGGCATCATGCACGCGTGCGGCCACGATGGACATACAGCCTTGGGCGTGGGCTTAGGCCTTGCCCTGCATGAATTGCGCCAAGAACAAAAAAAAGGCGCTTTTCCCCATCTTCAAGGCACCATACGCCTTATTTTTCAGCCGGCAGAAGAAATTGGCCAAGGTGCCAAAGCCATGCTGGCCGCCGGCGCCATGCAGGATGTACACGAAGTGTACGGCATACATATTGGCATTCAAGCGCAAAAATCCGGCTTGCTCATAGGCGGTACCACCCACTTTTTGGCCAATACCACCTTTGAAGTGCTTTTTGAAGGCCAAGCCGCCCATTCCGGCCTTGCCCCACAAGAGGGACGTAATGCCCTTTTGGCTGCCACCACCGCCATACAAGGCATGCACAGCATAGCCCGTCACGGCCAAGGGGAAACACGCATCAATATTGGCCAGCTCGAAGTGCAAGGCGCCCCCAATGTGGTACCTTGCAAAGCCTTCTTGGTGGGCGAAACCCGCGCCATAGAAAGCCATATCAATGCTTGGATGACAGAAGAAGCCCAGCGCATTTGCCAAGGCGCCGCCCATATGTGGGGCTGCGAGGCCACCTTTACCTCCATAGGCTCTTGCCTCAACGGTTTTTCCGATATAAGCCTTGCCGAAGAAGTCTGCAACCTTGCTAAAAATATGTCTTGCTTTGACACATGCAAGTCCAGCGAAAAATTTATGGCATCAGAAGATTTTACCTGGTTTTTAGACGCTGTGCAAAAACAAGGCGGACAAGGCACCTTTATACAATTGGGGGCACATTTAGCCGGCGGCCATCATAGCCATGGCTTTGACTTTGACGAAGGCTGCTTGAGCCATGGGCTTGAACTCTTACTAAGCATTATCAATCACAAATTAGGATAGTATATGAACCAATACGCAGGCTATGTATTTGTTTTTATTGCCGCCACCTGCTGGGGATTTTTAGGTATTTTAGGGCGCATTGCCATGGATGAAGGCCTAAGCCCCATGGATGTGGCCTTTTGGC
>CAYJAL010000128.1:0-6306 GCA_964367875.1 uncultured Desulfovibrionaceae bacterium
CAATGGGCGGATTTTTAACAGGCTTTGTGCCAGGCGCATACACATGCGAGCCTATGGCCACGCGCGGTATATGAAAGGCATCCATCATAAGTTTCCCATCATACAAGCATTGCGGTATGGTGCTATGATGCGCTTCGCCCTCGCCGGGATAGGTTAAAGTGCCGCCCAAAAATTGCAAATCGCGCAAAGCCATCAGGGCGGCATCGCTGGGTCTGGCACTATAAGGATAGGCCATAATACGCTGCACGCGCTCAAACATGCCCTCTTTATACAGCTCTTCCATTTGAAATTCCACAATTTTGCGCATGGTGGGGCCATCTACGCCGCCAAGAGGCGTATAAAATTTCGTCTGATAGCCAAATTCCATATGCGGCATCACATGCAGAGCATCGGCAATATCTTTCAGCGGCATAATAGACCCAAAATACCCGCTGGTCTTTTTGCCCTTGGGTATGCTTAAAAACAGCGTGGCACGCGGCACGGCAATATTTTGTAAAGAATTGGCAAATATTTCCACAAAGGATTGGGCATTGCCTAGGGGGCCTTTATCGCTGCCCTTGGGGGCCGTACTGGTAGAAAAAATCATGCTGGCATGGGCGCCATCGACGGTTATCCCTAAGGGCTTTAACCCCTTGGGAACAACAGAATCCACCCTTTGCAAAAGAATATCGCTCATATTCACAGGCCTATAGCCCATGGACCAGGCCTTGGCAAAAACCGCTGCCAATTGCTGCGAGGCAATATCTTCGGGAAAGCGCGGCTCATCGTGCACACGATAAAAAGCCATAATGGGTATGGCCGAAATATGATCCACATAACGATCATATTTTTTTTCGGGGCTCAATTCCGCGGCCTGCGCTGATGCCTCCTCCAAAAGAGACACAAAAGGCAAGGGCGACATTATGGCCTTAAGCGCCCCCATGCCCCCCATAACAGACAAGGCGCGTACAACATGACGTCTGTGCATGAAAGCTCTTTATCCTCGCCAAATTTTCTTGGCCGGATCGATTTCACCATTTTCGTCATATTCTTCTATCATATGGGACTCGCTTTGCTCATGCTCAGCGACATCGGAAGCTTTTTCTTCTTCCACTATGGGCGCCGCGCTCTTGTAGGCCAATTGCAAAAGCCAAGGCACCACAGGGGCGCAAAGAATAAAAAACATATATAATGGCCAGCGATAACCGGTATTTTTGCCTATAAACCAAGAAGTTCCCAGCACAAAGAGTACCAAAAGAGCCAAGCCCACTTGGCGAAGGCGACTTCTTTCTATGGCGCATTTCACTTCGCCCCAAAAGCTGATTTTTACACCGCAGTGGGGGCAGTCTTTATGAGTGGCAGAAATATCTTTTCCGCAATGGGAGCATTGTAGTAGTGACATATATTTTCCTTTATGTCAGGCTGTTGAAAAAGTACAAATTACTTCGTCAGATTTGTTTTTTGCTTCAGTTACGTATGTCTTATACGCGCCTTGCGCAAAAAACTTTGTCTTCCTCGTTCTTTATACTTTTTGAACAAACTGTAAACAATTTAGTATGTGTTTTTATAGTGCTTTAGTATAATATCAGCAACACAAAGGCTGACACAGATGCTTAATAAGCAATAAGCCCTAAATTTTGTTTAGCTTTTTGTATACGCAACCACGATTGGGCAATACGCGCCTCAGAAATACGCCCCGATTGCACCAAGCGAAGCAAAGCAGCATAAACTTTCTCGGCCTCAGTCGCAAGACCTGTGAGGGGCTTTGCCTTCACCTCTGCCCCCATGGTACCTCCTAAGGAAGAAAGACCGGGGATATTTGCCGTTCCGGAAATGGCGGGAATAGCAGAAAGAATACCCCCTGCTTGATTTTGTAACAGCATTTGCACCAGCGCTTCTTCACTCTTATCGGCTTCACTGGCATTTTGCCCAGAATTATTTTGCCCTAAATTATTTTGCATCAGGCCGGCCAAGGCTTCTATATTCCCCATACCCGGTAAGGAAGATAAAACCCCAAGACCTGCCAAAGGCGAAGAAGCCGGATCCACCATGGGCGTGGGCTCCGTCACAAGCAATATATCCACACCGGCATTGATGGATTGTAAAATACTTTCTTCCAAGGAAAAAAATGGCTGCAGAGCGCGCAAATCTTGCGAAACAATAAGCCCCTGAAAATGCCACTCATCACGCACCATACCTTGTAGCAGCGCCGAAGATAAAGGCACAGGACGCATGGCATCATAGCCGCGATGGTAGACCAAGGCCGGTTGCAAGGCAAAAAGAGGCTGAGGGCTTTGCCCAGCGGAAGTAATATTTCCCCCAAGAGGCGTAACTTGTGCCAAGGCCGTGGTATAAGGGCTCAATTCCCTTTGTTGCCACGCACCGGAAATATCCGGAATACTTTCCAAAATATTTTTTTGTCCATGATTTGCCGCAGCCACGGGGGCAAAGCCGCGCACATAAGATCCCGTACCCGGAAAATTTCTCAAGCAAGGCAATACCTTAGCCGCATGTAAACCTCGCCCAAAGGCCAGTACATGCTCTGTTACCTGCGCCGCATCCGCCCCAAAGGAGCGAAAACGCTGCCCTATATGCTCACTGAGGGGATTCACATTCACATCCCCTGCCGGCCCTAGCGCCATATTTATACCAAGGCCGGCCATTTCAAGACCGGCGCGACGCGCGGCAATTTCCGTTTGCTCCACCGTATTTTGCCCCAGCCGCCCTGCCGATGCCAAGCCGGCAAAGCCTAGGTCTGGGCGTAAGGTTTGCACGGCGCCGCCTTCTTGCTCAATGGATACCCATAGGGGCAGGGATTTTTGCGGAATATAGCTTTGCAAAGTGGCTATAAGCCTGCGCACTTGCCCCGGCGAGGCCACATTGCCGGCTATACCCACTTGTGCCAGCACGGCGGCGCTTTGCTGCGCTGTCATGCCACTATTGGCCATGGCCAAAAGATCTTCTTGCCCCGATGTTTTTTGGGGTACAGGTACAGGCTCTAAAAACACGCCGCCCACCTTGCCCTCACGTATAAGGCTCACTATGGGCGATTGCCTTTCCACTTCAAGGCCGCTAAAACCTGCCATAAGCATTTGCCCTAGCATTACTTCTAGCTTGGGTAAGCTCCCAGATTGCGAGTCTGGGAGTTGCGAGCCTGTTGAAAGTATTTCTTGCCCTAGGGCAGAGGCCGCGCCATCAACAGTGGAAGGCGCCTCTAAAGAGCCCGGTGTATGGCTTGGCGTGTTAGGCTGTAAAGCACGCCGAAAATGCTCTTCCAAATTTTTTTGTTCTGGGCTTTTTTCTGTTTGTGGCCTTGGCGATGCAGCACTTTTGGGCGCCGAAGGTGTGAAGGTGTCTACAGAAAATTTAGGCGCCGCGGGTGCTGTGGGATAGGGCAAAGTATTTTCTGCCGGAGTGCTTTTTTTCTCCAAGGGCAAGGCTGGTATCAGCGGTGCGGCATCGGGAATAAAGGGCATGGAAGGCGCAGAGCCTTTCAGCGGCGCCGGAAAATGCTGCTGCATTTCTTGGGGGGTGATTTCCCTGCCCGGTAAGGTGGGTATGCCTTCTATGCCGGAATTTTGCCCACTGGTACCATGGGTCACAGAAGTGGCAGCAAAGCTAAGCCCCTGCCAAAGTATAAGGCAGTATAAGCACAGAGAAAATATATATAAGCCGCGTGTACGCATTTTACGCCCCTTTATGTCCAGAATCTACACAAGGCTGCGACTCCATACAAGGCTTCGACTTCACACAAGGCTTCGCTGGCACAGACAATACAAGGCCGGGGCGCCATTGGCATTGAACGCGAATATCCTTACCGCCGCGCCCTCTTTCATCAAGGGTAGCAAAGCATTGGCATTGCACCACCTCAGCATGGCGCAAAGCCACCTCCTGCGCACAGAAGCCTTCTTGTGCCGCTTTATTACGTAAGGCTTCGAGAGCCATGGTCTGGGCCTTTTCCACAGTAAAGCCCCCTTCAAGCTTACCGCGCAAAGACAGCGTGGGTATATGCCATATACCTTGTAAAGTGTCGGCCAAAAAATAGATAGAATCGGTGGGCAAGCTTAAAGCCGCCCCCAAGGCATTGGCACAAGCGCTGTGCTTGGGTACAAAAACCCTAGCCCCTAAAGTTTTTTCTGCCATGGGTTGAAGCCATGCCTGCAACAAAACCGCCGGCCCACCCACAAGGCAAATATATTGGGGCTGTATGCTATAGCCTTCCAAAAGTTGCGCCAAAGTATAGACAGGGCGCCCTTGCAAAGAATGCAAGATATCACGCAATCCCAGCAACATATCTTCACAAGCCCTATGCACCACTTTTTCCAAAAGGGCTTTTAGCTCCGCGCCTTGAGTCTTGGTGAGGGATTCCAGCCCATCGCGTGCCGCCACCACATCCATGCCCATAAGCAAATCTTTCTCTGTACACAGTACAGCCAACGCATCCACCAAGGTGGGCACAGTCCCTCCAAAAACCATGGCGTTACCTTGCCGTATCTGCTGTCTACTACTTTGAGCAGAGCCTAACAGCAATTCCTTATGCTTAGCGTCATATACTAAAGGCGTATCACCCCCCAGCCCCAAGGAATGCGTGGCTAGCGAACGAATGGGGGTGCGTAAATCTTCCTGCCCCAAGCGCAAAGAACTGCCTTCAAGCTCTAAGGCAGGCAAGCCCTTGGCATAAACGGCCATATCGGTGGTAGTGCCGCCCACATCTAAAAGAAGAGCATCTGCGCCATGCTGCAAAAATTCTTGCCCAAGGCTCAGAGCCCCCATGACACTGGCCGCAGGGCCGGAAAGCACGCTGTATAAAGGTGTGTTTAAGGCGCTTTGTAAAGGTATGGCACCGCCATCGGCCTTGAGCAAAAAGAGAGGCGGCAGGGCTTTTTCTTCCATGCCTTGCGCCGCAAAAAAATCCTGTACCGCCGCCCGCACAGCCTGCAAAAAATGCTGCTGCACCTCACAAATACTGGCATTTATATAGGCCGCCGCCATGCGCCGCGGAAAATTAAGCTGCCCCGAAATATTATGCGAAGAGCTAATGTTCTTTGCCTCCACCCCAAGGCGTAACAGCTCTTCCACTATGGCCTGTTCATGGCAGGCATTACGTACGGAAAATTTTCCCGCCACAGCAAAAAAACGCACGCCCTTCTGCCGCCATTTTTTTACTTGCTGCCCTAGGCCGCTAAGGTCAAGAGGCGTCACTTCACAGCCGCGATGATCCAGCCCCCCCGGCACCCTATAGGCATAGCGCCCCATGACAGAGCCTTGCAAAAAACGCAGAGGGTCCATGCCAGCGCCGGCGGTATAAACTATGCCCACAGGGGCGGCTTCCCCTTGAATAAGGGCATTGAGCCCCAAGGTGGTGGATACGGTAATACGTTGTATATGAGGAAGAATATCGCTTTTTTTGGGAAGACTCTGCCATAAAGCTTGTAGAGCAGCGCCCATGGAGGCAGCCACGGATTCTTTGCTTTGGGCATGGGTTTGCACCTTAGCACTATGCAAGAGTGGCGTAGAGCCTTCATGGCCATACAGCACCGCATCGGTATGGGTTCCGCCCACATCTATACCCACATAGACTTTTACAGCTTTTTTTGCATTTTGCGCCATTTGCATAAACACCTCTGCATAAATACCTCTGGGATTTTCCTCACTCTAACTTGCGCTCATAACAATGACAAGAACATAACAGGCCGTTGAAAAGGTGCGCATTGTGTCGTCAAACTTGTTTTTTGCTCCAGTTACGTATGTTTTATACGTGCCTTCCGTAAAAAAGCTTCGTTTTCCTCACACTTTACACTTTTTGAACAGCCTGTTGTAACTTCGCAAAATAGATGCCTTTTTGATTAGTTACCACAACTTTATGTTTTTCAGCGTCCTGCTAAAAATCCACACCCCACACTCTTGCCTTCACCACATTTTTGTCTTATAGTTTCGAATTGCATATACAAATATGTATTTTTTATATAACGGTTTTAACGCTATGAGGTTTATTCATGCAAACTACGGAATTTATTTGGTTTGATGGTAAATTAGTCCCTTGGGCTGAAGCAAATGTGCACGTTCTTTCCCATGCCCTGCATTATGGCACCGGTGTTTTTGAAGGCATTCGCACCTATGAATGTGGCGATGGCACATCCTCTGTCTTTCGCCTAGAAGAGCATGTGACCCGCCTTTTTGACTCCATGAAGATTTTAGGCTTAGAAATTCCTCACAGCCACGAAACCATTTATAATGGCATTTTGGAAACGCTGAAAGTTAATAAGCTCAGCCAAGGCTATATTCGCCCCTTAAGCTTTGTGGGCGCCGGCGAAATGGGCATTCACC
>CAYJAL010000129.1:0-6268 GCA_964367875.1 uncultured Desulfovibrionaceae bacterium
AGGATGATTTTAGCATGGGCTTTAATTATAACTTGCTCGCTTCTGAGCATGAAACAGGGCATATGCTGTCTGCTACGTTTAAGTACGCATTTTAAATGAGCTGAAACATGCCAATCTGCAGAACTTGTCCTTAGCTGCCTATATAAGTATAAGACAGCGTTGTTAGAGTATTCATAAAAAATAAGACCTCTTGTATTTGTTATACAAGAGGTCTTAATTATTTTTTAAACTGTTCCCTTGCCAAGGAGTGAGTAAATACGCACCAAGGAATAAAAGGCAAATTTGACGCTACTTAGTCGATGCTTAAGAAGTTTTTCAGCGTCGACTACTTAAACAAATATCCGTACTTAATAGCCAAACCATCGGTTCTGTTCACAATGCGCGTAGCCATATCATTCACATCTTCCACACTTAGCACATCCACATCTTGCGCCAACAAATAGCCCAAATGGCTATCGCTTTGGCTAAACACCCACAACAAAGAATATACCGAGCCCACATGGGGACGATCGTTAAATTCCGCCTTGGAAGTAAGCACAATGCGAATCTTAGGGGTATTTTCCTCATTCAGCGCAAAAAGATTGCTGGCATTAAAAAGTTCTTTCAATCGCGTAGCTAACTGAATGCCAATGGTATCTGTACCTGTATGGCTCACGCTCACCTTGGTTGTGCGTACTTCTAATTTAGCAGGGCTATTTACCTTAGCATCACCGGCTTTAGGGCTAGCTTCAGCAGCCAAGGCGGCAGTGCTAAAGCAAAGGCTAAGGGCGAGGCTAAGCAGGGAAAAACGGAATATAGCTTTCATAGGGGCTCCTCTTCATAAGTATCTTTTATGGAGTATTTTTCAAGTACTGGTTTAAAAATTCTGCTCTAAAGGCGGCCAAATAAAACAGGGTAAGGTGTCAGTAGCCTCTTGTGTGCATGAACCTGTTGCGGCTGTTGTTGTTGCGCATTGCGCTGCAGGTAGAAGGCGAACTTGCCTACCTTCAAGGATAATACGTTTTTCAGCAATCCATTGAATAACCTGCGGAAAAAGTCTGTGTTCCATGCCTTGAATGCGCTTTTGCAATGCTTGCGCATCATCATCATGCAATACAGGCACTGCTGCTTGCGCAATGATGGCGCCGCCGTCCACTTCTTCATTAACAAAATGCACCGTACAGCCGGACATCTTCACCCCATACGCACAAGCATCTGCAGCGCCATGCGCTCCCACAAAGGAAGGCAAAAGGGCAGGGTGCACATTGATAACCATATTTTCAAAGGCTTCAAAAAAGACAGGCGTTAAAATACGCATATAGCCGGCTAGTACAATAAGCTCTGCGCCGCATTCTTGCAAAGCTTGCACAAGGCGTGCATCAAAGCTTTCGCGGTCGGCATAGGCCTTATGATCCAGCTCAAGGGTGGAGATATTAAGCTTTTGGGCGCGCTCCAGCACTTTGGCGCCGGGGCGATTGCTAATGACAAGACTTACCTTGGCATCAAGGTGACCGCTGGAAATTTTATCAAATATAGCTTGAGCATTACTTCCGCTACCGGAAGCCATAATGGCAATATTCAAGGGCATAATATTAAGACACTCACTGGTTAAAAGTAAAAAACAGCCTAGCTTGAGCTTTGGGCGCAAAAAAAGGCCGATGAAATGTAACTTTCATCAGCCTAGCGCAAAGTCATTTATTAGGCAATTTTTTTGATAAGGGCTTCGCCCACATTTTTACCTAGCTCATGGCAAGCTTTAAGCATATCATGATTGGGGCCCCATTGTTGCTTTAAGGGGTCGCCCACCATATCCATACCCATGGAGGCTAGCCATTCATGGACAATCTTGGGGCTTTCGCCAGACCAACCATAAGAACCAAAGGCCGCTGCCACGCGGTTTTGTGGACGTAAACCCTTCATATAGGTAAGCATGGAAGCCACATAGGGCAGAACATTATTATTATGCGTGGGGCTTCCCACAATAACGGCGCCGCAATCGGCAAGCTCTGTCATAACGGCGCTATGATGGTTGTTTTTCAGGGACATAATGCGAATGGGTATGCCCATTTCTTCAAGGCCGGAGCCAATGGAAAGAGCCATCTTTTCCGTGGTATGCCACATGGTATCATAGATAATAAGGGCGCGTTTTTGTGTTTTTTGCAAAGCCATTTCTTTATAAGCATTGATTATAAAGTTTACCCCTTCGCTACCACGGTGGATAAGGCCATGGTCGGGGGCAATCATATCAATTTCTAGGCTTGATAAAGTATCAATGGCTTTGATTACCTGTGAGGAGAAAGGTAACACAATATTATAATAGTATTCCTTCACCGCTTGCAGCACTTGCTCTTTGCAAAATTCATCGCCAAAGCGCTGGGTAGAGGCTATGTTTTGACCAAAGGCATCATTGCTGAAAAGCAATTTATCTTCAGCCACATAGGTTACCATACTGTCTGGCCAATGCAGCATACGAGTTTCTACAAAATGTAAATTTCTTTGACCAATATTAATGGTGTCGCCGCTTTTTACCACTTGAATGGGCCAGCCCTTGGCAGGGAAATAGCCTTCGAGGGATTTTGCACCCATGGTGGACACAAAGATTTTTTCCGGCTTGCAGCGCTCTACCACTTCAGCCAAGGCGCCGGCATGGTCAAGCTCTAAATGATTACAAATAAGGTAGTCTATGTCTTCCAAGGGGCAAATTTTTGCCAAGCGGCACAGCATGGTGCCGGCGCTATGATGGGCTACGGTATCTACCACCACTTTTTTGGTGTCGTTAATCATATAGGCATTGTATGTAGAACCGCGAGGAGAAAGGGAATAACCGTGGAAATCACGATTGTCATAATCTACGGCTCCAATCCAAAAAATATCTTTTTTAATTTCTACTGGCTGCATAATTTCTCGCTTATAAATAGTGTCATGGAAAATAAAGGCAGCCCATAGACTGCCTTTATTCTCAATACTGGTTTAGCTAGGGCTAAAATTGCTCTTGTCTACGCCGCATACGGGGCAAACCCAATCTGCTGGTAAATCATTAAAAGCAGTGCCTTCAGCGGCATTTGGTGGGTCGCCGGCTGCAGGATCATATTCATAACCACAAAGATTACAGGTGTACTTTTCCATGTTGTCCTCGCTTTATTAAGATTTCCAAAGACCATGAAGATTGCAATGTTCACGAGCTGTTACATTTTCAGCTGTGATGCAAAATTCTGCCACAGGCTCTTGGCCGGGACGCAAGAATTGCGTGTAGCTTACGCCATCGGCAATGAGCTCAATCCATTCAATATAATGCTTTTCTTCCATGGGGTGAGCTACGCTACCCACGGTTACTTTATAGCCATTGGCAGTTTTTTCTACCACAGGCACGTGTTTTTCTTGTGCAGCATCGGTGACGCCTTCTTTCAAGTGCTTCATGGCTTCGCCACAGCATACCAAGGCACCGGAACCTGGGCGGATAACTTCCACAATGTTACTACATTTTGTACATTGGAACATTTCTAGAATCTGAGTCATAATTTACCTCGCCTTAAGGGTTTATGGAGTAAAATCTACACAAAAAAGCTGCATTGTGCTCTTCTGTATAGAGTTTTATTGCTAGTTACAGATAGGAAAAAATACGGCAAATCTTAGTATATGTCTAGTATTTTTTTGAAAAAATCTAATAAGTATAGACGTCTATATTTATTAGGAATTATTATCATTTAGTCTGCATTTTTCTCTGTACGCCCAAAATATTCGGTAAGGCTACGCCCACATTTCCCATGAAAAAATCTGCCGGATGTCGCCCGCCCCAAAAGGTAGTATTGCTTTCATGATACAGCACCATGCCGGCTTGCGCACCGCCCTCCACATACATGACAGGCCCCAGGTGCAAGGGCAGGCGTAATAATTCACTGGCAAATTGAAAAGCTTGTATAGGCTGGCGGCAGTGCAAAAATAAAATATTGCCTTTATCGTCCATGCCCACGGCGGCTATGGAATGCTTTTGCCCGCGGTCAGACCATAATATATTTCCCTCTGCACTGATAAGGCGATAATTTTGAATGGCCACATTATACTGAGAAAGCAAAGTCTTAAGATTGGGCAGGCTTTTTTCTACCATAAGGGCAGAGGGCAAATCTGGGTGCCTCGGCTGAGCTAGGAAAAAGACCCCAAAGGCCTTGGCAATACGCTTATTGTTTATATGCTCATGGTTGCGCATATAGCCTGTGCTGGTGCTGCCATCGGGCAAATACATACTGGCATTGATGGCGGCCACTAGGTTATGCTCCTTAGCCCATTGCTGTAGGGTTTGTGGAGGGGAATTCAGTTCACTGATGCTCAGCAAAGAAAATTGAAAAAATTGCGGTGAAAAACGCAACACTTCTAAATTCCCCAAAGAAGATCCGCCTTGCTGATCTTTGCCATAAAGGGCAAAAGAGGCATAGTCTAAGCCTTGCTCTAGATTTTTCCATGGGGAGGGTTCAAGTTTTAAAGAGGATTGCGGCGCTTGTGCGATGCTGCCTTGTGGTAAAAAGAGAGCTTTTTGCGTGGTATGTTGAGCTGGGGCGGATGAAGCCGCTGAGGCATAGGAAGGTAAGGTGAAAAAAGCGAAGAATAAGAGCAAAAGGCCTAGCCTTAAGCTATGAAGGGGGGTAGAAAAATTTTTTTTAAAGAAAAAACACCTTGGCATAGAACGCACTTCCTCATGCTTGAAGCTGGAAAAGGCAAAAAACTCTGACAAAAAAGTAGCAGAAATCTTTTACGAGAGCAAGAGCTAAGGAATGGCAGAGGCTGTGCCTTTTGTGTTACGTTCTGTGTCTATTCAGCCCCTATTCGGCACTGTCATACAAAATATGCGCTAACATGGCGTCGGCCTGCATGGCGGCGGCCTGCATAACCCTTGGAGCTAGTGGCGGCATATGGGCAATATCAGAGCTGAAATCTCCCACAATGACCAAGTACTTCCCCAAAGTGCGCTGGCTCATGGGTGCACCGCCGCAGCCGGCTATGCCCGAAGCACTCACGGTAAAGCGCTGTGCCATAAGGGCAGATTCCACAAAAAGCCTTTTGCTCTGCGCTTGGTCTAGGGCTTCTATCCATAAAGGCGCTTGCTCTAGCATGGGCTGTATATTGTCTTGCTCAAGGCGTAAACAATGCTTTTCTATGCGCATATGAGGGTTTAATTCCAGTAAAAGCTCTTCCACAGCGTCCACTTTATTTTTACCCACATGGCGCGGGAAAAAATGCTGCCTGTTTAGATTGGATGGCTCTACTGTATCGTGATCAATAAGCAACATATGCTCAATGCCAGAACGCGCCAAAAGCAGCGCCACATTGGAGCCCAGACCGCCGCAACCGGCAATGCCCACGGTGGCACTTTGCACTTTTTCCAGCTCTTCGCTGAGGAAATAGCGTCCAAGGCCTTGTAGTAGTATATTTTCTTGTGAGGTGTTCATAGGTGAAAAAGCCCCCTTATAGCTTTGTACAAGGGGGCATGTTGAGAATTAGTTTTTGAGGCTATGAATGGGCGCCGGAATGCGTCCGCCAAGGCCAATAAAAGAAGAGGCATCCCCTTGAGGCACAGGCATAATGCCGGCCTTGCCCAGTAATCCGCCAAAGTTAACGCTGTCGCCCACATTTTTTCCGGGCACAGGGATAAGGCGCACGGCGGTGGTTTTATTGTTAATCATGCCTATGGCCATTTCGTCGGCAATGATGCCGGCAATGGTGGTGGCCTTGGTGTCGCCGGGGATGGCAATCATATCCAGACCCACCGAGCATACAGAAGTCATGGCTTCTAATTTTTCAAGGCTGAGTAAACCGGCATTGGCCGCAGCTTCAATGCTAGCATCTTCAGATACAGGAATAAAAGCACCTGACAAGCCGCCCACTGAGGAAGAAGCAAAGGAGCCGCCCTTTTTTACCGCGTCATTAAGCATGGCCAGCACGGCGGTACTGCCGGGGGCGCCAATGTGCGAAAGGCCAAGGCTTTCGAAAATTTCGCCCACAGAGTCGCCCACTGCGGGGGTGGGGGCCAGGGATAAATCTGCCACGCCAAAGGGCACATTGAGGCGCTTAGAAACTTCTTTACCAATAATTTCACCCACGCGGGTTACCTTAAAGGCAGTGCGTTTAATAACATCGGCCACATCTAAGAGAGTAAAGGCTTCGTTTTGGCTTTGCGCACGGAGTAAAGCTCTATCAATGGCTTTTTTTACCACACCGGGGCCGGAAACGCCCACATTGATAACCACATCAGGCTCGCCCACGCCAAGGTAAGCGCCGGCCATAAAGGGCACATCTT
>CAYJAL010000130.1:0-6131 GCA_964367875.1 uncultured Desulfovibrionaceae bacterium
AAGAGAACCATTCCATGAATTCTACACACAATACTTGGCAAGAGCCTTGGACACAGCGACGCCTTGATCCGCCACAACGCGCTCATGATGTACGCTCCCCTTGGGATCGCGATTATGCGCGTATTATCCACTCGGCGGCCTTTCGTCGTT
The DNA here is from genome assembly GCA_964367875.1 of uncultured Desulfovibrionaceae bacterium. Classification (GTDB taxonomy): domain Bacteria; phylum Desulfobacterota; class Desulfovibrionia; order Desulfovibrionales; family Desulfovibrionaceae; genus CAYJAD01. Next base: position 151 of record CAYJAL010000130.1, read on the forward strand.
TGCAATCCAAAACGCAAGTTATGGATCTTGGGCAAAGCGATTTTTATCGCACGCGCCTTACTCACTCCATGGAAGTGGCGCAAGTAAGCTCCGGCATTATTAAATATCTTAACGAAATTTATGCTCAAAGCCCCATAGCGGAAGCTTTGCCCGACAGCCGTTTGCTTTCGGCCATTTGCCTTGCCCACGACCTTGGGCACCCTCCTTATGGGCATGGCGGTGAAACGGCGCTTAACTTTTGTATGCGTAATTATGGCGGTTTTGAAGGCAATGGCCAAACCTTACGCATTCTCTCTTTATTGGAGCAATACACCCCCAATCATGGCCTAAACCCCACTAGGCGCTTGCTCCTCGGCATATTAAAATACCCCGCTGCCTATTCGGCCTTGGTCAATGAAAAAGCCTATGGAAACCAAGAGAAGTCTCCGCGCTGGCTCTTTAACTCCAAAGAACAATTACCGCCCAAATGCTATCACGATACTGAGCAAGCGGTGGTGGACTGGATGTTTGCCCCCTTGGGCGAGGCTGCCAAGGAATTTTCCTCAGCTAAAGATATATCTACAGCACAAAAACCTCAGCATAAAAAAACTGTTCATAAATCGCTGGACGCCTCCATTATGGATTTATCTGACGATATTTCCTATGGATTGCACGACCTTGAAGATGCCATTGCCCTTGGCGTACTTACGCGTGATATGTGGGAAGATTATATTTGCGGTAAGGAAGATATTTTTCTGGCTTGTGATTTCTCCCCCCAAGAAGTGGCCAACGATTTATTTTCGCAGGCAGAATATTTACGCAAAGGGCGCATTGGGGGTCTTGTGCACTATATGATTACCCATACCCAAGTGCGAGAAAGCGGTATTAATAGTTCTTGCCCGCTCATAAATTATCGTGCGCATTTTGAAGAAGGAGCGGAAAAACTCCAAAATCTTATGGGCGACTTAGTTTTTGATTTGGTTATATCTTCGCCCAATTTACAAATTCAAGAATTTCGCGGACGTAAAATTGTGGTGGAGCTCTTTGAAATTTTTGCCTCCAATCCCGAAAGACTTTTGCCATGGGAAGTGAAAAAGCACTATCAAAAGCAAGATAATGAAACAGCGCAAATGCGTGTTATTTGTGATTATATTGCATGTATGAGTGACGCTTCTGCCGCGCGTTTACATGAAAAGCTTTTCTTTGCCGGAAAGGGCTCTATCTTTGACAAGCTGTAAGTAAGAGTCCTCCAGTCTAGTAAGTTTTTTTCCACAAAAAAAGGGGAAGGCCGTAAGACCCTCCCCTTCCTAAAAACACAAATCGTCTACTATAAAGGCTGCAACACAAAAGCGCCCTTATCATCTACAATGTAGGTACGATAAAATTCGCCTACGCGGTCGCCCTTAGCATTAAAGCCCACTTCACCGGAGAATCCGGGAACGCCCTTAAGGGTAGGCAAGAATTCCATAATGGATTCAGAGGTCTTATGACCGGCTTCAAAAGCAGCCACAAGAGCCTTGAAAGCATCACCGGCAAGGATGGAATATACAGACAAAGGAATGGCATTGTACTTGGCCTTATAGTCGGCTAAGAACTTGGCAGCCTCTTTGGAGTCCAAATCTTGAGGTAATGGAGGGCTGATGAAGATAAAATCTTTAGCAGCAGCATTACCGGCAATTTTCACCAAGTCTTGGTGGTTAGCAGCGTCACCGCCAAGGAAGGGAACTTTCCAGCCCATTTCGCTTTTTTGGCGTAAGAGCATGCCGGCTTCAGGATAGTAACCGGTGAAAAATACGGCTTCGGGATTGGAAGAACGCAATTTGGTTAAAATAGCGTTATAATCGCGCTCGCCGGGGCTTAAGGCATCATAAAATACAATTTTTACGCCTTTTTCATCTAAAATAGCTTTGATTTCTTCGGCAAAGCCTTTGGCATAAGAAGAATTATCATGCAATAAAGCTATGGACTTATAGCCATTTTTCATAATGGTGTTGGCAGCGGCAATACCTTGAGCATCGTCACGAGGACAGGTACGGAAGAAGTTTTTAAGGCCTTTTTCCGTTAAACGCACAGAGGTAGCACCGGTGGCAATTTGTACAATTTCAGATTCATTTAAGATATTTTGCGAAGCTTCGGTAACGGCAGAGCCATAAGTACCGATAACAGCCACCACGCCGGCAGAGGCCAGCTTTTGTGCGGCAAGAGCGGCAGAACGTGGGTCGCCGGCATCATCTTCTACGATGAGCTTAATGGTATCGCCCTTAATGCCGCCCTTGGCATTAATTTCATCTACCATCATGGAAACCACGTTTTTCATATCCTGACCTTCCGAGGCCCATTTACCGGTTAAGGGGCACATAAGACCCACTTTGATTTCTCCGGCAAAGGCCACTACGGCGCCAGCAAAAGAGAGCATTAAGACACAAAGAAGCGTTAGAAACTTTTTCATCTTTCCTCCCAAACAGGATGTGTTAATGTGAAAATAAAACAAAACCTAAACTAAAAACTAGCACAATAAGGCAAAAAGGCAAACATTTTTTTCTACTTACGTGTACTATCTTTCACAATGTATTTTGTGTACAACTTTGTGCACATAAAAAAATACAAGCTATACAGCCACTAATTCCATATTTCCCCATATCCCAAGGGCATCATCACATTGCACAAAAAGCCCCTCCACGCCGGCTATATTTTGCGCAAAATCCAGCGCGCTTTGCACCGTTTGGGCGCCGCGCAATCTATTGCCAAGGGCTGTGGCCACGGCATCGGCCAAAGCGCCATCACGCGCGCGCACCACGGCTAGTTCTCCTGTTCCAAGGCTGAGAGAATGTCCTATGGTGGCAGAAGAAGCGCACAAAGCTAGGGGAAAATCTTCGGCCTTAAAATGGAGGCCTAAGGAAGCGCCGCCCTGTTTTTGCTCCTGTTCTGGCTTCTGATCTTCCTGCCCTTGAGGGCTGGCAAGCAAAGCCACGGTGCGATCCTTGGTGGAATACATATACACATCACCGCCATTTTCTATAATTAAATCCGGCGCCTTATGTGCATGGGCTTCGGCCAGCATGTGCGATACCGTGCCTGCCACGGCGGCAAAAGGCCCCACACCGGCACGCTCTGCCCCCACATACATACGGCGCACAATTTCCGGCATATGGCGCCCTTGGCTAGGCAAGGCAAGGGGTGCTAGGGAATGTTGAAAGTCCGGATACAGCCTAGCCCAAGATTGAATATCGGCGCGTAATTGCCCTAGCGTAACCAGCATCTCTTGGCGCAATGTTTCATAGCAAGCCTCACTGCCCCCTTGGGCTAAGCCTGCCATAATGCGTACATCACTTTCGCCCAGCACCAATTGAAAGGCACGCTCGCCTTCTCTTTCTTGTAAGGCGCTGCGATACGACCTTTGCCACGATGTATGTATTTTTTTTGCCATAGATTCCTACTGTTCTATAAAATTTGTTACTTTATGCCACGCAACCCTTGCGCCTTGGGGGCCATATAAGGTAACAAGAGCATGTTGCCCTTACGCGCAGCCACATTTAGCCCCATGGGTATATAAGGAGCCTTCATGCAAAAACATTTTTTACGCCTGCTTCACCTTGGTCAAAACACTTTTTGGCAACTTTTACAAGAAGTTCAAGCCGCTGAGCAAGCGCATACGCAATCCTGGCAACAAGCACTGGGCGCAACGCCTCTGCATGTATGGATAAAAGATGCCGAAGACAAATACACTGTGGACTTCTTGGCTCTGTTGCAAGAACTCTCCTTACCCTATACCGAGCATAGTTGCCAAGGCCTTGACCACGAAGCTTTGGAAGCGCATATGCAAAGCTATGATGGGGCAAATGCCTTAAATATTTTGTGTGGCTTTAGCGAAACAGAAATGTACCTTATGACCAGAGAAAGTAAAGGCGCCTGGTTTAATGGTGTTTCCACCTGCGCATGCCCCTGGGCAGCTTTATCCGAAGCAGCCTTTGCTGTGGAAATGAGCGAAAAAAGCGGCGTAGATATGGATACATGGCGCATTTGCTGGATGGGCGCCATGACGCCTTTGGCACAATCCCTAATGGAAGCAGCCATCTATACCCCTTATGAGCTCTTTATGGGTATACCCTCTTGGAGCGACCCAGACCATAGCAGCACCGATATGGCTCTTAAAGCCGGCGCCAAGGTTTTCATGACGCGCGAACCACGCCTAGCCATTGACGATGCGCATATCATATACATGGATGTGGAATTAGAAGCCATGAGCACAGCCAAAACTCCTGCGCGCCCCATACCCATTTTCTCCGCTTCTGATGATTATATTTGGCAAAAGGGCTTTAGTCTTAACGATACCTATAAAGCCTATGCCCTACAAGGCCTGCGCATTGTGGCCACAGAACCCATGGCAAGCTATGCCCAAGCGGAAGCCGATTTGCAACAGCGTCGCGCGGCCTTACACCGTGCCAGCTTATTAGCCACTCTCCACTATATGCTTAGCGCAGAGTAATGGCCAAAATACTTACCTATAGCCAGCGCCACGAGCTTGCCTGTCCGCAATTACGTCAGGCACGCTCCGGCGCTGTTCTTATATATAATCATATACCCAAATGCGGCGGCCTAAGCCTCACCCATATGCTTAAGCACTGCTACGCCAGCTCCTGCGATGTGCATCAAAATATCTTTGATCCCAGAGCCACGCCGCTGGACAGGCAATTTTATCATGGGCATGGGGTCAGCGGCATAGAGCGCTACCTAGCCGAAGATGCCATATATTTTTATATTACCATTTTACGCCACCCTTGGTCACTGGCGCAATCCTTGGTGCGTTTTTTTACCTGGCTTACGCCCTTAGACCCTTGGTATAAGCAAAAACCGGAAGACCTACTACTTTTACAGCAGCCCAATATATTAACGCAGTATCTGGGCCATGGCGATTTAGATTTGGCTTTGGAAAATGTCTTGCACAACTATGTCTTTTTCGGCCTGCAGGAATTTTTCCCCGCCTCTATACAGCTTTTGGGGCAAAGCCTCCCTGAAATATTGCAAGCACCCCCCATTGCCAAAAATGTTTCCACCAAGGAACCTTGGCATATAGATACTGCCATTAAAGAGGCTTTTTGGGAGCGTAATGCCAAGGATATAGCCTTATACACCGCAGCCAAAGAAGAATTTTTACGCCGCGCTGGCCTTGATGGCGCCAAAGAGTCTGCAAAAAAAGCCGTGACGCCTAGTCTGCCCAGTAGCAATACCACAGGGGATAATCTCACCACCATATATTCCCTCAAAGAAAGTATTGCCCTTGGCGAAGATTTACCGGCCATGGACAAGATAGGCGCCCGCTTTGAAAATTGGCAGCACATATTGGTGCACTCCCTACAAAGCGAATCCGAAGAAGAAAAATATTATGCCTGGCTGCAGGCCAGAATACCTGCGCGCGCCTCTTGCCTCTACTTTGCCTATGCTTGCGCTAAAAAAAGCTCTTCTGCCAAGCTTCAAGCCGACGTACCCCTTTTGGCGCAAAAACTTTTTGCTTTGTGCATGCTTCGCGATCCACATAATACATGCCGCCTGCTTGTGGAATGCCGCTTTGATGTGCTCGCTTTAGCTTTGGAGCGAAGTATTTTCTGTGCACACAAAAAAGATGCCATCATAGCCCTCTTTGCAGCTACGGCCTATGGCTGGCTAAAAAACATGCAAGAAATCAAAGCTTGGCAAGAAATAGCGCGCGAATTACTTACTATATGGGAAAAGCAGTTGAGCCCCCTGGCCTTAAAAATGCTGCAAAGCCATGCCGAAAAAATATGTTCTATTCAGTAGAATTCTGCCTATTTTACACGTTAAAAGCCACAACAAAGTAATTTTTTCTCAAATACAAAAAAATATTTCTTTTTTTGGCGAAATAGCATACGGTATACACTTAGGTGGTACAAGTTTTCGTAAAGCATACTGCTTCACATTTTTGGTCAATTTTTTAAGGAGAATGTATGGACGCATTTTTGAAATTGGTTACGGATATTTTAAGC
>CAYJAL010000131.1:0-6084 GCA_964367875.1 uncultured Desulfovibrionaceae bacterium
TCGGCTAAGCTTTTAGAGCCCAGCGCCGCAGAGCTTTCCGGTTTGGTAGATAGAGAGCGTTTGCATAATATTTCTGGCCGCGGACGTAAAAAGCAGTTGGAACTGGCTGCTCACTATGGTATAACAGAAATACCCACCCCTGCCGGCGGATGTATGCTTGCTGAGCAAGAAAATGCCAGCCGATATTGGATGGTGCTGACACGTGTAGAAGAGCCCACCGCAGAGGACTTTACCTTGTCCCATACGGGGCGCCAGTATTGGAGCGAAGAAGGGCGTGGGCATCGCTGGCTAAGTATTGGGCGCAATGCCGGCAGCAATGCGCGTTTGCAAGAGTTGGTACGGCCGCAAGATTATGTCTTTCGCTTGCGCGATTTTGCAGGCCCCTTGGCTGTGGGGCGCCATATGGGCGGCTGGGATGAAGCCACCTTACAAGATGCAGCGGCTTTTGTGGCTTCGTATTCTCCCAAGGCTGTGAAAACCGGCGGAGAAGTGGCGGTGATGGTGCGCCAAGGCGGACAAGGCAATAAGGAAAAAGCTTTGCAAGTGCTGCCACAGCGAGAAAGCGCCTTGCAATGGCATGAGCCTTTGTGGGCCGATGCCAAGGAAGCCAAGCGCGAGGAAATTCGCCTAAAAGAGCAGGAAAAGGCGTAGAAAAGAGGACATTGTCTCTTAAGAAATGTGTTTTTTTTGTTAACTAACTTTAGAAATTATAAAAACTCTTTACAGCAAGGCTATGATGGCGTATACTTGCTTGATTGAAAATAGTTCGCATGCTTTTTTGTGAACTTGACAAAAATGGTTTTTGTTTTTTGTGGAGGTCTTATGGAACAAAAGGATATAGATTTTTTTCGTGAGCGATTGACGCAAATGCTAGAAGAGGCGCAAAGAAAAGGCGACTCTACCATTGAAGAATTAACCGATAGCAACGAAGTTTTTGCTGATCCGGCTGATAGAGCCACAGCGGAATCTGACCGTGCTTTTACCTTGCGTATTCGTGACCGGGAGCGTCGCCTTATCCGTAAGATTCAATCTGCTATACAACGTATCGAAGAAGGAACTTACGGCTACTGTGATGATTGCGGTGAAGATATTGGTGTGCCCCGCTTAAATGCGCGCCCCATGACTAAACTGTGTATTGCGTGCAAGAGTAAGCAAGAAGAAGATGAACATCTTCGCGGTGATTAAAAAAGTAGAGGGGGATGTTGAGTCCCCCTTTTTTTATAACTAGTCGATAGTTAAAAACGTATTTTCATACATTTTTAAAAAAGGCACGCTCACTCCAAATACCCCCTTTGGGGGACGCCAGAAGTAAATTCTGGCTTATTTTACGTGGCGGCAAGCCATGCCGTAGGCACGGCTTGTGTCGTCGACATCTGAAAAAATTATTCCATTTGTTTAAACTAAAAGTTTATTTTTACCAGTGTTAAATAATTTTTCTAGTGTCGACTAACATCTCTCCTTATAGAGGCTTGTGTGGACGTTCATGTTTTTCGGCGTTTTTGTGATGCCTTGGCGCCCTTGCTCAGTGGCGCTCGCTTAGAAAAAATTCAATCCCCCCTAGAAAATGTCTTTGTTTTCACCTTTTATGCTAAACAAAAAAAGCAGCATCTTGTGCTCAAAGTGGGGCGTAAAGATGCCTTTTGTTATTTAGCTAAAGAAAGACCCGTCACCGATGCTCCCCCTCCGGCCATGGTTATGCGCTGGCGTAAATATTGCTCTGGGCGGCGCATTGTTTCTTGTTCTGCCGATTGGATAGGCCGGCGCCTGCTGCTTTTATTTCATACCCATACTGATGATGTGACGGCAGAGGCCGCGCCGCAAACATGGCTTGTGCTGGATTTGCGCGAAGGGCCGCAATTATATTTAGGCAAAAGCCCCTCCTTAGCCTATACGGAAGAAGAAATTTCTTGGCCAAGTCCCGAGCGTCTTGCCGATGCTTGCGATAATTGGCGCCAATGGCCAGTGCTTAGCCCTGCCTTACGCCGTCTTGTGCCCACCTTGGACACCTTGGACGCGCAGGCCTTGTTGCTGGATTTAGAAGCCGGTGGCGGAGATCTTTTTGTATATGACATGCCGCAAATGGAGGAAGGGCAAAGTGCCCAAGCGCGTATTAGCGCATGGCCTCTGGATTTGGGAGCGCATAGTCAGTGGCAAGAGCGCGTTTTTGAAGATCCTTTAGAAGCTACGTCGCAAGTGGGTGATGCGTTGGTCTTGGGCGCCGGAGCAGAAAAACTGCGTCATAAAGCGGCCTTGCCCCATCAGCGTGAGGCGGCGCGTTTAGAGCGGCTTATACTCAAACTTGATGAGGACGAAAAACGCTTGCAAAATATGGCCAAGGCGCAAGAGGCCGGTTTGCTTTTACAAAATGAACTGTGGAAATATGAAGCCCATGTAAAAATGCCCAGTATTTCTACGGATCACCCCGATTTTCCTTGTCTTATGCTGGATGCAAAGCTTACGGTGCGCGAAAATATGCAGGCTTTTTTTCATAAGGCAGGGCGCGGTAGGCGCGGCCTTGAGTATTTGCATAAGCGCAGGGCAGAGCTGGATGCACAGCTGGCGGCGGCGCACAGTAGAGCGGCCGTGGTGGAAGCCGGCGCTGGGGATTTGAAGCCAGGGCGCGAAGCCAAGGGAAAGAAAGCCGCAGCGCAGAAAGGGGCTATAGTAAGTTCCGTGCCCACTTTACCTAAGGGCGTACAGGCTTTTCGTTCTTCTGAGGGCTTTATTATTTTGCGCGGCAAGGATGCCAAGGGCAATGGGGCGGCTTTACGTGCTGCGGCAGCGAAAGATATTTGGCTGCACGTTGAAGGCGGCCCCGGTTCTCATTGCATCATACGGCGTCAGTTTTCCGGGCAGGAGATTCCCGAGAGCACATTACTAGAAGCGGCAAACCTTGCGGCGGTGAAAAGCTGGCAAAGGGATAATCCCACAGCGCAGATTTTGTGTGCTGAGGTGCGCCATGTGAAGCTCATGCGAGGGGCGGCCTTGGGGACTGTGCGTATAGATAAGGTGCTGCAGTCTTTTAGGGTGGATATTGAGCCTGATGTGGAGCAACGATTAACGGTGTAGACCAAGGCTCCCTGCGAGAGTTTTTCTTGCAGGGAGCTTTTTTTGTGGGAAAGAGAGCCTCCGCTAGGTGGGAGGCTCTAAAAAGCTTACAGCTATGCGTAGAAGGCAATATGAATATCTTTTATTAATACAATGAGTTATTGTTTAGGTGTGTTTCCATTCAAAGTCATCGCGTCCTCACTTCGTTCGTCCTCGCAATGACGTTGACTGGGCAGAGTTATAGCTAAAGAAATTGTTTGTTGAAAAAATCACTTAAGTGGGTTGATGACTATCTATTTCACACACACTCTTTCCTCTTTCTTCCCAGTATTTGCACGTATTCTACAAAAATGTAGAATATTTTTTCATTGTCATTTACGTGGCAAAAAATAATTTTATCAATAAAATTGTATGATTACAAATTATAATATTTTCAAAATTGTTTGAACGCTCAACTTTTTTTATGTCTAAAGGCATTTTGCCGCCCCTGTTTGAACTTTGCGTACAAGAGAAGAAAAGTTTTCTACAAAAAAGTAGATTGCATCTTTCTACAGGATGGTTCTTGCAATGTTTTGAAATGTAAAAAGAATGCAAAGCTAAAGCGTATAAAATAGGCCATTCTCGCTTTTATAATTTCAAAATCAACTTTTTGACGAAAATGTATAAAATGAAAAAATACTAAAATGTAGAAAAAAAACGAGCGGATTTTGTACTTCTGCGTGTGAAAAAAAATTAATTCACTGAATATAAAGGGAAATATTGTTTTGGCACGCTACATGCTATAGGGGAAGTGTTCTAAAAATTTTATTCACCTTTAAGGAGAAAGTTATGAGTTCGCAAAACGCATCTTGCTGCACAAATCCAAAAATCCCTAGTTTTAAAAACATATATGCCCAAGAGACATTTAATCTGCAAGTTATGCGTCAGCGCTTGCCCAGCGATATCTATAAGAGCATGGAAGGCATCATCAAACGTGGTGAGCGTTTGCCTTTAGATATTGCCAATGTGGTAGCTAATTCCATGAAGGATTGGGCCATCGAAAATGGTGCTACGCACTTCACCCATTGGTTCCAGCCCATGACAGGTACCACAGCAGAAAAGCATGATACCTTCTTTAGCCCCAACAGCGAAGGCATAGTTGAATCTAGATTTTCCGGCAAAACCCTTATTTGCGGCGAGCCAGATGCTTCTTCCTTCCCTTCCGGTGGCATTCGTTCTACCTTTGAAGCTCGTGGCTATACAGCATGGGATCCCACCGTACCAGCATTCTTGGTAGATGGTAGAGAAGGCAAGACCTTGCACATTCCTTCGGTGTTCTACTCTTACACCGGTGAAGCTTTGGATAGAAAAATTCCTTTATTACGTTCCATTGAAGCTTTATCCAAAAATGCTGTGCGCGTGTTGCATCTGTTTGGTAAAACCAATGTTACCTACGCTCGCCCCATGGTGGGTTATGAGCAAGAATATTTCTTGGTAGATGCTAAGCTTGCTGCACAGCGTCCCGACATACTTATGACCGGCCGCACCTTGGTGGGCGCTCCTAGCCCCAAGGGTCAAGAGCTGGAAGATCAATATTTTGGTGCCACTCCCAAGCGTGTTATGGACTTTATGCAAGATCTTGAAGTGCGTTTGTTCCGTTTGGGTATTCCCATTCACACTCGTCACAATGAAGTGGCCCCCGGTCAATTTGAATTGGCACCTTTATATGAAGAAGCTAATATTGCCACCGACCACAATATGCTTACCATGAACTTATTACGTGCCACCGCTGCTGAGCATGGTTTTGTGTGCCTTTTACACGAAAAGCCCTTTGCCGGCGTGAACGGTAGTGGTAAGCATAACAACTGGTCCATTGGCGATTCTGAAGGCAATAACCTGTTAGATCCAGGCGATACCCCCTTAGAAAATGCGCAATTCCTCGTATTCTTGGCAGCTACTTTGCGCGCTGTGCATAAGCATGCCGACGTATTGCGCCTTGGTACCATTGGCGCCGGCAATGACCATCGCTTAGGTGCCAACGAAGCGCCCCCAGCCATTATTTCTGCCTTCCTCGGTGATTTGCTTACCGATGTTATTGAAACCATTGTGGCCGGCGGTACTGAGCTTTCCACCAAGCAAGAAGGTATTGAAATTGGCGTATCGGCGCTGCCTGTGCTGGCTCGCGATTATTCCGACAGAAACAGAACCAGCCCCTTTGCCTTTACCGGTAATAAATTTGAATTCAGAACTGTAGGTTCTTCGCAATCCATTTCGCCTGTAAATATTGCTTTGAACAGCGCCGTGGCTTGCGCCTTGGAAGATATTGCCAATAGCCTTGAAGAAATCATGTCTAAGGGCAAGAGCATTCATGAAGCTTTACAAGAATTCTTACCCAAAATCTTCAAAGAGCATATGCCTGCAGTATTTAACGGCAATGGTTACTCTGATGAGTGGAAAGAAGAAGCTGCCGAGCGCGGTCTCTTAAACCTTACCAATACCGTAGAAGCATTAAAGCTGTATCATACCGATGCTGTAAAGGATGTTTTTGCCAGAACCAACGTACTTTCCGAAAGAGAAGTGATGGCTCGTCAAGAAATTCTCTTTGATACCTATCCCAAGACCATTTGCCTTGAAGCGAAAGTTAAGGTTTCCATGATGCAAGAAAAAGTGTTACCTGTAGTACAGGCAACACAAACAAAATTGGCTACCTTGCTTACAACTACCAAGCAAGCCATTGGCGATGCCAGCATGGAAGAAGAGCTCTTTAAGACTTTCCGTGGTAAGCACCTTAAGTTGCAAAGTGTAACCAAGCAAATTGCCACACGTGTACTTGACATGGATGCCATTGAAGATGTGGAAGAACAGGCAGAATTTGCTTTGGAATATTTGACAGAACTTATGGCTACTTGTCGCCGTTATTGCGATGAGTTGGAACAGATGATTGACGATACGGATTGGCAGATGCCTAAGTATGCTGCTCTTATGTGGACACATTAAACAGTTGAAAAAACGCCATCTGCGGCGTCAGAGAAACAATCCAAACTGCTTATGTATGTC